>DATHMO010000034.1:0-52304 GCA_035486995.1 Bryobacteraceae bacterium | reverse complement strand
CAGAAAGTCCGCGCCGTGGTGCTGGAGTTCGATCAGGAACGGCGCCGCATCAAGCTGGGGATCAAGCAACTGCAACCCACCTCCGCCGACGAATATATTGGCGAGCACCACGCCGGAGAAACCGTTACCGGGCGGATCGTCGAAGCCGGCCGCGGCCAAGCCAAGGTGGAGCTGGGCGAGGGAGTCTTCGCCGATTGCCGGCTCCCTGAGCGCACCGAAGACGTCCCGGCCGCCCCTGCGCAAACGGCCGATCTTTCCTCTCTAACCGCCATGCTTTCAGCCAAGTGGAAGCAGGGTTCCTCGAGCGTGAAATCCGCCGGGCCGGAGTCCGTCAAAGCCGGCCAAATCCGCACTTTCCGGATCCTCAACCTGGACCAGTCAGCCAAGAAAATTGAAGTCGAACTGGCCGGTTAACAACCCCTGGCCCGCCGTGACGTTTTTGTTTATCCTTCGTCTATCAAGGTGTTGCAGGCGACAGTGGCCCAGGCGGCCGTTAGAATGGACGAACCGGAGCTGATTCGGGCAGCTCAAAGGGGCGATCAGCGCGCCTTTGAGCAATTGGTGCGCCTGTACGATCAGAGCGTCCTGCGCCTGGCCACGAATCTGCTGCGATCGCCTGAGGAAGCCAACGACATTTATCAGGAAGCGTTTCTGCGGGTGTTCAAGAACCTGCACACCTTCCGGTTCGATTGCAGTTTCCACACTTGGCTGTATCGGATTGTGAGCAATTTGTGTTTGGACGCGCTGCGGAAGCGGAAAGTGCGGCGCGAAGAAAGTTCACTGGTAGAAACGAGCGAGGGTGTGCTGGATCGCATGGACACGGTGGAGGAACGCCGGGCCGACGGCAATCCCGAGCGGCAGCTGGAGAGCCAGGAGTTGAAGTCGCGAATTCAAGAAGTGCTGGGCGGATTGACGCCGCGCGAGCGTGCCGTTTTTGAGATGAGGCATTACCAGGGCATGCGTTTGCGAACGATTGGGGAAGTGATGGGTACATCGGAGGAGGCCGCGAAGAACTGCCTGTTTCGGGCGACGCAGAAGATGCGCGCGGCTTTGGGAGATTTCGTATGACATGCGAGGAAACAAGAAAGAATCTGCCGCTGTTTCTCTATGGGGAACTTTCCTTCGATGAGGAAGAGCTGGTGGAAGTTCACATGGACGAGTGCGCGGCGTGCCGTGCGGCACTGGCTCGGGAGAAGGCGATGTTTGGCGCTCTCGACGAGGCCGAGATGATTCCGGCTGCGGGTGCGCTGGAAGAATCGCGGATGGAATTGCGCCGCCGGTTGGCGCACTCCCAGAACCCGATACGCCGGTCGAGCTGGTGGGACAAAGTGCGCGAGGGCTTTACGATCAACTTCCACTTTGCGCCGGGGATCGCGCAAGTGGCGGGCGCGGCGGCGATGCTGGTGTTGGGATTCGTCACCGCGCGCATGGCGCCGAATTCGTTGCTGGGGAATTTTCGTACGGCGAGCGTTATGGATAATCCGGCCACGTCGCGTGTGCGATACGTCGAACCCACGTCGCCCGGGCGAGTGCAGATCGTGGTGGATGAAACGCACCAGCGAGTGTTGTCGGGCAGCTTGGACGATCAAAGCATTCAACGTCTGCTGCTGACGGCGGCGAAAGATCCGTCGGACGCGGGGCTGCGCGTGGAATCGGTCGATTTGCTCAAGAACAATTCGCAGTCGGCGGAGATCCGCAAGGCGCTGGTGTATGCGCTGGAGCACGATCCGAACGCGGGCGTGCGCTTGAAAGCGCTGGATGGGTTGAAGCAGTTCGCGGAAGATCCCGATACGCGGCAGGCCCTCACCAGCGTGCTGCTGAAGGATGACAACCCCGGAGTGCGGACGCAGGTGATCGATCTTCTGGTCCAGCGGCAGCACAACGATGCGATGGTCGGAGTGCTGCAGGAGCTGATGGAAAAGGAAGATAACAGCTACATCCGAATGCGCTGTCAGAAAGTATTGCAGGAGATGAACGCGTCGGTAGAAACTTACTGACGAGACGCGTACCGAAGTATGAGGAAGTTTGTATTAATTTCGATCTTGACTGTGGCGGGCGCAGCGCTGCTCACTGCGCAGAATGAGACGGCGCCGGTCCGCGAAGGCGGCTACTGGACTCGCACGGTGCAAGGCGCGGTGAATGCATCCGGCATGGATCGCCTGCGCGTGGAGACAACCGGAAGCTTGCATGTCCGCGGCACAGGCGATTCTCAAGCCGGCTACACAATGAGGTTGCGAGTGAAGGCTGCCGACGCTCGCGAAGCGGAAGCGCTGCTGCGTGGATTTATCGTGAAGACCGGGACCGAGGGCGGCTGGACGTATCTTAAGGTCACACCGCCCCGGCACGGTTCTGCTGGATTGGATTTGACCGTCACCGGGCCTCGGACTTTGAAAGACGTGTGGGCGGAGACGCACGGCGGCGACGTGGATGCGTCTGGTTGGGACGGCGGGTTGCAAGCTCGGTCGGGCGGCGGGCGTATCGCCGTGGATGATGTTCGGGGTCCTAGTGAAGTTCGAACGGCCGGCGGCGATGTCCAAGTGGGTAATGTGATTGGACCGCTCCGGTGTTCGTCCGGCGGTGGTGGGATTCGAGTGCAGAATGCGGGCTCCTCGGCGTGGCTCGAAACCGGGGGCGGAGAAATCGTGGTGCATCAGGCGGCGGGCGTGGTGCATGCAGCGACGGGCGGCGGCAACATTCGGATCGATCACGCGGGAGGGGCGGTGTTTGCGCGGACGGGCGGGGGTCTCATTCAGGTGCAGCAGGCCGAGGGAGCGGTGAACGCGGAAAGCTCGGGGGGCGCGATTCAGGTGGATGCCGCCAACGGAGTACGGTGCGAATCGGCCGGCGGGGCCATCCGGTTGCGCAATGTGGGCGGCGCATTGCACGCGTCGGCGAATTCGGGGAACATTTTGGCGCAACTTGTAGCGGGCCATCCGTTCGCCGATTCATTGCTCAGCACGAACGCTGGTGACATAACGGTTTTCATTCCGTCCAATCTTGCGTTGACGATTCAAGCCACCAATGAGAGCGGCGGTTCCGGCCGCATTATTTCCGACTTCGCGCAGGTTCGTACGCAAACGGGCGCGCAGCCGGTGGGGCCGGCGGTGGCCGAGGGCGCGCTGAATGGAGGCGGCCCGGTACTGCGCGTCAACGCGATGGGCGGCACTATTTATTTGCGCCGCGAGAAATAGATCCGCGAGAAATAGATTTTTGGGGTGATTTCGATGAAGGCTTACTTGATTCGTAATGTCGGGCTGGGCTTGGCGCTTTTGGGCGCCGGGGCGATGGCGCAAGGCCAGGATATTTTTTCGGGGATCGAGGCGCAGCTTGCGCCGCAGGTGCGCGAAGTGAACGTGACGCCGTTCCCGGGCGGTACGTATCTGGGCGTGAGTCTCGCCGAGATCGACGCCAATCGCGCGAAGGAGCTGAAGCTGAAGGAAGATTACGGAGTTGAGATCACGCGCGTGGAGGACGGGAGTCCCGCGGAGAAGGCGGGAGTGAAGCCGGGCGACGTGGTGCAGGAGTACAACGGACAGCGCGTGGAAGGCATGGAGCAATTTGGGCGAATGGTGCGGGAAACGCCAGCCGGCCGCGAGGTGAAGTTGACCGTCAGCCGTGACGGCGCCATGCAGACGTTGACCGCGATGCTCACGGCGCGCAAAGTCCGGGCCTGGGGGAATTTTCCGCAGGGCTTCGAGATGCCGGACATTCGCATCCCGGACATTCCCCAGATTTATACAACGCAGCGGACCGCGCGGCTGGGCGTGGAGGCCGAATCGCTGGGGACGCAGTTGGCGGAGTTTTTCGGAGTGAAGGAAGGCGTGCTGGTTCGTTCGGTGATGGAGAACACGCCGGCACAAAAGGCCGGCTTCAAAGCGGGAGATGTGATCACCAAGGTGGATGGCAATCCGGTGACGTCGCCGAGCGAATTGTCAGGCGCGGTGCGGACCGCGAGCGCCAAAAAGACGTATGTGGTGGAGTTGATGCGAGACCGGAAGCCTCAGACCATGACCGTCATGGTGGAAGAAGGACGTTCCGAGCGTTCGGTGCCGAACGGCCGAGTGGTCCACAATTTCACGAATTAGTTCCCGAGCCCGAGGCGGCCAGAGCGTGAACCTTGAGCAGAAGCTCGACTTCCCGCCGCGGCAGGCCGAGCAGCGCCGCGATGTTTTCCGGCCGTTCGCCACGCCGCGCGAGGCGCAGAACCTGAGACCGTTTGTTGACGTTGAGTCCGGATTGGGGCAGCACGGGAGGCGAGATTATGCCCGTGCGATCTTCGGTTTCGCGCAGCCGCTCGCTCAACTCGGCGACTTTGATCTCGATCTCTCGCCCGACGCTGGCTTCGTTGGCCCGCCGGCCGCGGAGGCTGGATTTCAAACGCCGGATCTCGCTTCCGGTGGCTACCGTTAAGAACATGCACACCAACAAGCCCAGCGCCGCGAGGGCGTACGGGGCAAGCGGGATGAAGTAGCGTTCCAGCATCAGTACAACGTCCTCAGGCGCTCCTGGCGGCTGATCACTTGCTTGATCCGGATTCCGTAGTTGCCTTCGATCACCACCACTTCGCCGCGCGCGATCACGCAATTGTTGACGATGACTTCCACCGGTTCGGTAAGGGAGCGATTTAGCTCTACGATGGAGCCGGTGGTCAGCTTGATCACGTCTTTGAGCATGAGCTGCGCCCGTCCAAAGGAGACGCTGACGGGGAGTTCGACGTCGAGCAGCAGATCGATGGAGCCAGGAACCGCTGCCGCCGGGGCTGGAAGCGAGCGGTCACTGGCGGCGGGTTTGGCGGCCGGCTGCGCAACCGTATCGGCAAGGTTGGCGAGGACGAACGTGAAAACGGCGAGCAACGTGAGAACCTGCTCGCCAAGAGTGACCTCGAAGGAATATGCAGCTCCCTGGTACGACGCCGGAGGCGGAGCCGCGCGGCCTTCCCCACAAGCGATCTCCTTGCGCGCCCGAGTGGATGCGGCGCTGGCGACACCCGAGAGACTTTGGTTGACGATCTCGAGATAGGTGCTGCGAATATCTTCGGGAGTTGCATCGTCCACTCCGGCGCCGCGCAGAACGCGATTGCCGATTTCCTGCCAGTTCTGGGAAGTGGCGGCGATCCAGATGCGGGCGTCGGGACTCAGATTGAGCGGCTGCTCCCACCACAACAATTCCTCGCGGGCGGGATCGATTTCCTGGGGGGTCAAC
This sequence comes from Bryobacteraceae bacterium, assembly GCA_035486995.1. Lineage (GTDB taxonomy): Bacteria > Acidobacteriota > Terriglobia > Bryobacterales > Bryobacteraceae > Palsa-89. The sequence goes on along the minus strand of DATHMO010000034.1, from coordinate 47,102 downwards.
TCGCGCGACGCGAACGTGATCAATGCCGATTCGCCGGTCATCGATTCCACCGATCGCGTAAACTGCCGGGCCCATTCTTCGGCCAGCCAGAGCGCGGCGTTGTCTTGCGGCATGGGCTAGGCGCCCCGTTGCAGCGGCCAGCGCATCTCCAAGTACGACCGGAGGCGCAAGATGGCCTGGGATTTGAGTTGGGAGACGCGCGATTCGTGTAAATTGACGACCTTGGCGATCTCCCGCAGTGTCAGCTCCTCGTGGTAATAGAGGCTGATCACGATGCGCTCGGTGCGCGGCATTTTCTCGATCGCGTCGGCGAGCAGACGTTGCAATTCCGAGCGCTCGAGCAGCCGCGATGGCCAACTCTCTTCGTCGTCGGAAATATATTTGAGCAGATTGCGGCCGTCGTCGTCGGGGGCGGAGGCCTCCAGGCTGCCGAGATTCACGCCACGAATATCGACCAGCCACTCATGGTACTCATCGAGCGACAACTCCAGCTGTTTGGCGATTTCTTCCTCGGTGGGCGCGCGGTGCACGCGTTGCTCCACCGTCGCGATCGCAGCCTCAATCTGCTTGGAGCGCCGGCGCTGCTGCCGCGGGGCCCAGTCGAGACCTCGTAAGCTGTCGAGGATGGCGCCGCGAATTTTGTATTCCGCGTAAGTTTTCAACTTCACGTTGTGCCCCGGGTCGAAGCGGTCGATCGCGGCGATCAGTCCGATGGTTCCGGTGGAGATCAGGTCGTCCAGGTTGACGCTTTCGGGCAGGCGCTCGTGGATGCGGCGCGCGATGAGACGGACCTGCGGCAAATGTTCGAGAATCAGGCGTTCCCGTTCTTCGCCGGCGCGGCTGGGTGCTTCGTAGCGCCCGATCGCGGCGGCTGGAGACTTCGAAAGAAAGGGCGGCTTGGCGGCGCCCGAAGTCTTAGTCACGCGCGTCTTGGCGGTCGCGGTGGCCTCTTTTGCCTCGCGTTGTAAGCTCATGCCGCCACTACTCCATACTTGGGTTTGGACTTGGGTTTGGACTCGAGTTGGGACTCAGAGTCGGACTTCGGTTTCGTCTTGAGTGCCTGCTCCATGTTTTCGCCCAGGATCGAGTTGAGGAGGGTGTCCACCGCGGCGGGCTGGAGATCCTCAGGAATGCGCTGGCCTGACGAGAAGAATGAGATTGGCTTTTCCATTCGGATACTCAGGCTGAGTATGGGACCGAGAGTCTGGGTCTCATCCAGCCGGGTAAACAGAAGTTTGCGCGGTCGGAAGACGTCATACTGACTGGCGACGCGCTTCAGATCGGCGGTCCGCATGGACGCCGGCAAAACCAAATGGGTATCGATGGAAGGATTCGCGGCGAGAACATCCGCCCAATCCCTCGACATATCCATCTCATTGCGCGACAAACCGGGCGTGTCAATCAGGATCAAGTCTTTGTGGCGGCAGGCATCGGTGTGGGAACAATCGCGTAAGGCTTGCGCCAGCGCTGCCGGAGTTTCGAGCACTTGGAACCCGATCCCGAGGATCGCGGCATAGCACCGCAATTCCTCGGCCGCCGCGATGCGATACGTGTCGGTGGTGAGCACCTGCACGGGCCGGCGCGCGCTCACACCGTATTGAACAGCCAGCTTGACCAGCGCCGATGTCTTGCCGGAGCCTGGCGGCCCGACCAATGCGACGACGCGAGAGGGCGACCCGGGATACCCCAGCTCCGTGTCCACATGGGTTAGTTTCGCGAGCTCGGATCGAAGAATTGCTGGCGATAATGGAGAACTGATCCTGGACACGACATCGTAGGCGAGCTCGGTGTCGAGCTCCGCGTCGGTGAGCCTGGTGAACGCTCGCGACAGTTCGGCGTCGAAGGCGATATTTGCCATCCCGCTGCCGGAGCGCGCCAAAGTGAGGGCGAGCTTCTCCATTTGCTGCTTCAGCTCCGATACATCGCGTGAAAGTTGATCGACTGGGAGTGCGGTAGGCGCAGGCCGGCCGGTATCCGGCTTGTGGTCTGGGTCTTCTCGCCCATATTCCGGTGCATCGTCACACACCACGACCTCGTAGGCCCCGAGGTGCTGGGCCTCTACGCCGGTTCGTTTGGAATTGACGAGCATGGCCTCGGGCCCGAGCTCATGGCGAGCTTGCCGAATGGCCTCTTCGATAGTGTTTGCAAAAAACGATTTTATTCTCATGGTTTCGAGGTATTCCTCCGCGCGTGTTCCACGCTCGAGCCTCTCTTACGCCACAGCACCCAAGGATGCGATCCTGTTCCCCGGAGGTATTTCGTTATGGGATAGCACGGTCAAATTGGGAGTGACACTTTCCGCGATTTGTCGCACAAAGAAGCGCACTGCAGCATTTGTAATCAGTAGCCCTGGAGCATCCGGGGGATTGCAACATTTCTTGAGACGATCCTGGAGATCCCGGACTCGCTGTGGTGCCAGATTCAGATGGCTGGAGTTTTCGGTATGCTCGACAGCCGATTCGATGGTCTGCTCGAGAGCTGGATCGAGAAGATAGGCCGACAAGTCGCCTGAGGGCTCAAGCCAAGGCTTTACTACCTGCCGGCGAATAGCCTGACGGACATATTCGGTGAGTAACACCGTGTTCTTGGTGATAGGCGCAGCTTCACCCATTGCTTCGAGAATGCTGGCTGAATCGCGAATCGAAACTCGCTCTCGTAACAGGTTTTGAAACACCTTCTGCACTACGGCGAGGGAAAGCAATTTGGGCACCAAATCCTCGACAACTTTTGGATTGTCCTCGGCGACGCGATCCAGCACCTTCTTGGCGTCCTGCCGCGAGAACAGCTCATAGGCGTGGCGGCGTACCACTTCGCCAAGATGCGTACCCAAAATGCTGATGCTATCGACCACCGTGTATCCGGCGCGTCGTGCCATCTCCACTTTGTCGGGCGTGATCCACACGGCAGGGATTCCGAAGGCCGGCTCGCGCGCGGGAATTCCTTCGATCTTCTCGGCCTTCTCGTCGGAGTGGAGGGCGAGCTCGCAGCCCTGCGCCAGTTCATAACGTGCGATTTCAACGCCTTTCAGGGAAATCACGTATTCGCGGGCTTTCAACGTCAAATTGTCGGTGACGCGCACCGGCGGCAGGATATAGCCGAGCTCTGTCACCAGCTGCTTGCGGATACTGGCAATTCGTTTGAGCAATGGAGAATTCTGCCCACCCTCGACCAATTGCACTAAGCCGAGGCCGACCTCCATGGCCAGAGGCTCGATGCGCAACAGACTTTCGAGGCTCTCGCGTGGGGGCGCCGCGGCCGGCGGCTTGGTCTTTTGAGCCGCGGCACTTTTTTGCCGCACGTGCCATCCCATCGCACCAACACCAGCGCCGAGGACTAGAAACGGAATCTTCGGAAGACCTGGGAACGCGGCCAGCGCGATCAGAACGCCAGAGGCCAGCAGCAGCGGTTGCGCGTTGGTGAACACCTGCCGCTGCATGTCCGCTCCCAAGTTGGTATCCGAACTGGCACGAGTGACGATCAGCCCTCCCGAAATGGAAATCATGAGCGCGGGAATCACTGTTACCAGTCCGTCGCCAATGGTGAGCACGGTGTACGTTTGGAGGGCGCGCTGGAAGTCCATCCCATGCTGGAGCACGCCAATCAGGAATCCGGCGAGAATGTTAATGGTGGTGATGATGATGGACGCGACGGCGTCGCGCTGGGTGAAGCGCGAGGCGCCATCCATGGCACCGTAGAATTCGGCCTCGCTCGCGAGCATCTTGCGGCGCGTCCGGGCCTCGTGCTCATCGATCAGTCCGGCGTTGAGATCGGAATCAATGGCCATCTGCTTGCCTGGCATCGCGTCCAACGTGAAGCGCGCCGTGACTTCTGAGATGCGGACCGCGCCGTGATTGATGACGACGTACTGAATCGCGATCAAAACCAGAAAGATCACGACACCGATCACGTAATTGCCGCCAACCACGAAGGCGCCAAAGGCCTGTATCACTTCTCCGGCGGCGCTGGTTCCGGTATTGCCGTTGAGCAGGATGAGGCGGGCCGACGAGATGTTGAGCGCCAGACGGAACAGAGTCATCAACAGCAGCGTGGTGGGGAAGACGCTGAATTCAACCGGCTTGGTGATATAGAGAGAGACCAACAGCACGATCACCGACATGGTGATGTTGGCGCTGATCAGGATATCCAACAGGAACGCCGGTAGCGGCGCGATCATCGCGAACACAGTGCCGAGCACAGCGATCGGGACCGCGAACTCGCTCCATTTGATAGAAGTGCCGGCGGCGGTTGGGGCGGATCGGGTGGACGGCTTGGGCGGGATTGCCTTAGGGGAAGGCGGCGAGGTTCGGGTGCGCGGGGCCATCTAGCTTGTCACCCTACTTTTTCCTGGGGTGCATCAGTTTATAGATGTAGGCGAGCACTTCAGCTACAGCCTGATACAGATGCTGCGGAATTTCTTGGCCCACATCGGCGGATTTGTAGAGCGCCTGGGCGAGTGCCATATTCTCGACGATGGGAACCTGATGATCGATGGCGATCTGACGAATTCGCAGCGCCAGGTAGTTCTTGCCTTTGGCTAGCACGCGCGGTGCCGCCATGCTTTCCCTGTCGTAGCGGATGGCGACGGCGAAGTGAGTCGGGTTCACGATGACCGCAGTGGCGTTGGGAATCTCCTTCATCATGTTGCGGCGTGCCAAATCGCGCTGGAGACGCCGTACGCGCTGCTTGGTTTGTGGATTGCCGTCGGTTTCCTTAGCTTCATCGCGAACTTCGAGCTTGGTCATACGGAGCGACTGATAATGGCGCCGGTAGATCCGCAGGAAATCCAGGAGTCCGATGGCACAGAACAGCACCGCCGCCTTCCATAGAAAACCCCGGAAGGAAGCGCTCACCACACTCATGGCCGGCAGCAAACCTTGCCGCGCCAAGCCGGCAAAAGCGGCTAGGTTTCCGCTCTCGATTTGGTAAACCGCGACCGCGAGCAATGGCAGGAAGACCATGGCTTGGACAAGAGAGGCCGCATTCTGCTGGGGAACATTCTTGATTTTTTGGAGAGGGCTCAGGCGTTTCGGATCCGGCGCCAGATTCTTGAGGGAAATTCCCAAACGCGTACTCGCCAGTTGCCCTGCTAGTGATACTCCGGCCAGGCATACTCCTCCCCATAGGAGCGGCCAGAAGACATGGCCAAGAGTATCGCGATAGAGGCGCAAGACCACGCGCGGAGTGAGCTCAAGCCGGAAAGCAGCGGTGAGGAAGTAGCGCGCGGCCTCGCGGAGGCGTTCCAGAAAACCACGGGCCCCGGCGTTGAGCAAGATTACAAATGTGAGGAACTGCAGGGAGGCAAGTAGTTCGCGGCTGGCTGGGAATTGGCCCTCGCGCCGGCTTTTCTCGAGCTTGCGCTTGCTCGGTTTTTCGCTGCGTTGCCCCTGGTCCGCCATTTAGTTATGGAACAAGCCTCCAAGCGTGGTGAATGTTCGCTCGGCGGAACGCGCGAAAACACCCGGATATAGTGAGAGAATCGTTGCCAGAAACGCGATTCCGACCAACATCTTGACTGCAAAGGAGAGTGTGAGCAACTGCATTTGCGCATGCAAGCGCCCGAGCACAGCAAACGCGACGTCGAGCAGCACCAGGAGTGCGAGGACGGGGATCGCGAGTTGGAGGCCGGTTGAGAAGACTAAGGATCCCAATCGTATGATCGCTTCCGCGGCGGGGCCCTGGGATGGAAGGATGCCGTTGGCCGGCCATTCCAAGCTATTCGCCAAAACGTGCAGTACCTGGCGGTCTAGGCCAAAGGCAAAAAACAGCATGCCCGCCAAAAGCTGAGCCATGAGCTGGAGAGTCGTCGTATCGGCCTGCGTGGAAGGATCTATGGTGGAGGCATACGAGTAGCCGGCTTGGAAGCCCAGAATCTGCGCGGCCATTTGCAGGGCTTCGAGCAGGAACGCGATGGCCACGCCGATGGTGAGGCCGATGGCCGCCTCGACGCCCATCCATCCCAGGAGTTTGCCGAGGGCGAGCGGGCCCGTGGATCCGTCGAGCGATCCGGAGAACACGTGAGACGGCCAGGCGGGAAGCAAGGCGATAGTGAGCGCCACGGCCAACAAAGCGCGGCTCATGTCGGGGCCGGCCGAAAAACCGGGGATCGGTACAAAGACGATGACGCCGGACACGCGCGCCAGCACCAGCAAGAAACCATAGATGGTAGCGAGCTGAAAGGTGAACTCAGCGTGCATAGCGGCCGAAATCTCCCAACAGCAGGACCGTGTAGGAAATCAGCCGGCTCATCATCCACGGCAATAAAAGCAGCATTCCCACCAGGAACGCAGTGAGGCGGGGCACCGCGCCGAAAGCAGTATCCTGAATGGAAGTGAGAACTTGCACCAGGCTGACGGCGATTCCAACGACGAATCCAATGGCTAGCAGGGGGAGGCTCAGCCAAAAGGTCTCGAGCAGGGTATGACGAATAATGTTCACCGCGGTTTCCGGTGTCATGGCGAATAGAAACTCCTGACCAGCGAGCCGACGACGAGATTCCAGCCGTCGACGAGTACAAACAAAAGGATCTTGAAGGGGGCCGAAAGCATGACCGGCGGCAGTTGCACCATGCCGATGGACAGAGTCACTGACGCGACCACGAGATCGATGATGAGGAAAGGAAGAAACAGGACGGCGCCGATCTGGAAGCCGGTCTTCAGCTCCGACAGTACGTAGGCCGGCATCAAAATAGTGATTCCGAGGTCGGACGGATTGCGCGGCGGGAGCGTGTGCGAGATCTCGAGGAACAGGCGCACATCTTTTTCGCGGACGTAGCGTGAGAGGAAGACCTTCAGGGGTTGCGAGCCGTCCTGCCAGGCTTGTTGCCAAGTTACCTGGCCGGCTTCCAGCGGCTCCCAGCCCTTTTGATACATGTCGGTGACTACCGGCTGCATGATCACCAGGGTCAGAAACAGGGCGAGGCCGATCAACACCTGATTGGATGGCGTTCCTTGCGTGCCCAGCGCCTGCCGCAGAAAATGCAAGACGACCGTGATGCGGAGAAACGGGGTGACGGACATAATCACGGCGGGCAGAATCGTGAGCAGCGTCAGCAGGAAGATAATTTGCATGGGCGCGGTGAGCGAAACCGATCCCTTGCTAGGTGTCAGTGATACTCCGAGGAGCGAATCCGAGCTCTCGGCGAGCAATGGGCCGCACATTCCGAGAACGGCGCAAAAAACGCGAGCGGTAAATTTCATGATGCGGCCCGGCCTTGCGATTCTTTGGTTAGCACTCCGGCGGCATCGCAGAGAAAAGTGATTCCGCCCGGATGGACGGCGAGCACTAGGTTCCGATCGCCAATCCGAACGAGATGAATGGAATGCTGCGCCGTTAGGGAGAGCCTGCCGCAGGATTCAAGCGAGCCACCGCTCGACCTACGGCCGCGGCCTGGAACCACGCCTCTCCTTTTCAGAAGCCACAAGGCCGCCCAAAGCAGACCGAGAACAAACGTGATGGCGAGCGATTGCCGGGCAAGATCCATCCGAGTGCCTAGTCCTCCTGACTGAAGTCGGTGATGCGAACTCCGACCGTGTCTTCGATGATTACGATTTCTCCGTACCCGATCAGTGTCTTGCCTACCAGGATGTCGATGTTGTCGCCGGCTGACCGGGCGATCCGGATCACGCTTTCGGCACCGAGCTCGAGAATTTGCGCGATGGTCATTACGCGGCGGCCCAATTCCACCTCGACATCGACGGGGACGTCGGCAAGGTCGGCGATTTGCTCGAGCGGGGTCATCGATCAGCTGCTCACTTGATCAGCCCGATCGTGGTTTGGCTCAGTTCATCCACTGCGTTGACGATCTTCGAGTTCGCCTCGTATCCACGCTGGTAAGTGATGAGGTTGGTGAATTCGGTGGCGATGTCGACGGTTGACGACTCAACCGCTCCGCCCTCTACCGTTCCTCTTCCGCCCGTACCGGGAATTCCTACCGCGGGTAGTGCCGAGGAGGAACTGAGCTCATAGCTGTTGTCGCCGGAGGCAATAAGGGAGTCCGGATTTCGAATTGTGGCCATAGCAAGCTGGCCGACAATGGTCTCCTGTCCGTTGGAAAATTGTGCCAGGACCGCACCGTTGGTGCTAATGGCAACCGTAGTCAGCTGAGCGGCCGGCGAACCGTCCTGCGTCACGGCGGAAACCGAGGAGGTCTCCGCGAACTGTGTAATATCGGGTGTCGTACCGTTGTACAGGTTCCAATTCACAGTCATGTCGGCCGCTCCGTCCGTCAAGCCGGTAATCGCCAATTGCGGCGCCGGAGTGCCTGGGGCAGGATTTACCAAGACGCCGCTGGAATTGAAGTTGATGCTGCCAGTCAGGGGCGTCCCAGGCGCGGTGAGATCGGCGTTCGGAATACTGAGGGAGTAGTCCCATTGTCCAGCTACGGTGGGGTCCTCCGTAAACGTTGCAGTCACTACATGCGAATTACCGAGCGAGTCGTAAATGGTGACAGAAGTGGCGAAAGTTCCGTTGGTGCTACCGGGCGTTGCGGCGGCGTTCAAATTGAGACTGAACGAGACGTTCTGGGTGATCACGGGCGGCTGCACTGTTCCGGTCGGGATGGTGATATTGCTGGGGGGCGCATTGGTGTCAAGTACGCCGTTGGTTTGAGTCCAGCCCTGCACTTGTTGCCCGGTGGCTGTCTCCAGATTCCCATTGGAGTCAGTCTGGAAATTTCCCGCCCGAGTGTATTCGGTACCGCCGTCTGGTCCCTGAATCAAGAAGAAGCCATCTCCCTGGATCGCGGCATCCAAATCGCCGCCGGTAGTCTGGATTGCGCCTTGTGTAAATATGGCTTCCGTCGTCGGCGTGCCTACTCCAAATCCCACTTGTGCGTTATGCAGACCGGCGCCTATGGACTCAGTCACCAGATCGTGGAACGACACATCGCTGGCTTTGAATGCGATGGTGTTTAGGTTCGCCAGGTTGTTGCCCGTGACGTCAATCGCGGTTGAAAACGCTGAGAGCGCTGAAAGTGCGGTTGAGAATGATGTAAACATGAGTGCCTCTTGCCTATAAATTAGAAGTGGTCTGCCCGGCCTTAGGAGGTTCCGGATGACGTTCCAGATGCCGGGGCCGGGGTCAAATCGGTGTTGATGCTGTCCAGATACTGATTTGATTGGATCTGTTGTTCAAGCTGGCTAAATTGCGCGAGTTGGGAAACGAATTGTGTGCCGTCCTGTGGCGCCGTCGGATCCTGATTTTGAAGCTGCGCGACCAATAGTTGGAGGAAGGTTTGTTCGGTGGCTGTTCCGGAGAGCGGATCATTGCTCGACGCGGAACTGGACGGCGCGGTTGATGGTTGTGCCGCTGCGCTGCTACTCGCATGGGATAAGCTGGGAATCATTGGTCCTCCATTGGAATGCCTTCTGTGCCGGTGTCTTCTCCGTTTAACGTTTGTTCAACCTGAGTCATCCAGCGCGCTTGTTGCCGCCGGCCGGATTCCTGCTGCTCCTGCCGCTGTTGCTGTCCGCCATCCCAGGAACTGGAATGTCCAGGCTGGTCCTGGCTGTGGCCGGAACTACCGGCAGACTCGGTGAGTACCGCGGTCGGATGCAGCGTCGCGGCTGGAACCCAAGTCTCGGTTTTGTAGCCCTTTTGCTCCAGGCGCCCGACTAGCTCGCCCAAGTTGGCTTGCAAAGATGTCGTCAGCTCCTGATCCGGCGTCCTGACCGCCACCTGCACATGACCGGCGCGCTCAACCATCTGGATATCCACCGAGTTGGATGCTGTGTCCCCTAGCCTCAAAGAAATTTCCCGCATTGGTTGTGTGCGAACCGTAGGATTTGTTTCAATCTCCGTTGAAACTCGCCCGGCGGCCGGAGGATCTACCGGGATTGTTGCCGCGTGCGGTGATGCGGAGCTCGTGCCATTTGCTGGGCCAGCCAAAACGGAGAGTAAACCCGTTCCGTCTTGGACATGGATGTCTTTCTGATTAGACGTTGGCTTCTCTGGTGTATCAGGCTTGGACGATTTGGTCCCGGACTCTGCATCGTTCATCTCCTCGCCTTGGCTATTCCCTTTTTCGTTGGGAGAGCTTGGGCGCGATATCGCAGAGGTGATCCCCGGTTCGGTCGAAGTCCTGTTGCGGGCGACTATCCGAGGAGTTCCCGAGCCGACAGGAGGGGCAGGTTGTTCCTTCACAGTCGCGCCGTCGATCGTTGTTCTCGGAGGGGCAATGGGAGCCGATGTTTCCGCTGTCCCTAACGGCAGCTGAGCCGCTGCGATGTTCGGGCGCGTATCGGCTTCGAAGACGACCTGGGTAGGCTGGTCAGTCGATTTCGAGACGTCCATCGACTCGGGAGCGTGCGACGCCGAATCAATCTCGTCAGAAGCGCTTGCTGCAACGACGTTTCGTGGCGACATTTGAAACGCAATTCGGGGCCGCGGGTTCTCCGAGTGCGGCGCGGGTTCGACATTCTTCTCCGGTGAGGCCGAGCGCGCGTCGGAGTCCAATGTAAGCCACGCGCGAGCCAACGGCGCCGGGCCAGAAACCTGTGTCGGATCTTTGTCGGCGTTCATCGGTTGCGTGAGTTTCGGCGGCATGGCCGGTTTTGCGGAAGCAGAAGGTACATCCGCGTTAGGCGCTTTTGCGACCGTGTGCGCAGCGGTAACTTCGTTACCCCTTATTGGTGGCTGAGTTTGCTGCACCGCAACGGGAGTCCTGTTGGCTGGGGCAGTCTGGGGAGTCAAACGCAGCTCGAATGCCACTTCCGCGCTGGACTTGTCAACAGACTCGCTGGGTTGCAGCGGGACGGCCAAGGCCGTATCCGGAAGGGCGAGAGTTGATCCCGTTGTCCCTCGGGTAATCTGCGGGAATTCCGTAAAACTTAGAATTTGAGAGGGGACCGGTGAATCCCGCGCAGAGGCAGCCAGCGCGGGCCGAGGCGCCGGAGATGCTGGAGCGGCTGATAAATGAGGCCCAGATCGAAGGGATAGAACCTCGGCGTTCCCCCCAGATGCCGCTTGAGGCCCGGGGATATTCTTTCCACTCTTGTCGCTTTCGCCAGAGTGGCGCGGCGAAAACGCAATCGCTCGGGGCTTGGCGGATTGGGGATCCGCCACTGGAGGCTCACTGTCATCGGTGGAATTGAGAAGCCCGTTCAATAGCGATAAGAATCCAACGAGGCTGCGGCTCGGAAGTGCGAGCAGAGCATTCGCACCGGCAACGCCAGCCTTGTTTGAATTGGGGACGGGCCCGACCGTTGCGGAAGTTGCTACATTCACGGCCGCAGAGAATGCAACCGGCGGGCCAATCGGAGGTCCATGCAAGTTCAGGGTTTGACGAAGCCCTCAGCGATACAAAATTGGCACCGATCCCAGTTCGGCACATTTTTGTCGCGGGAAATTCGTCCCACAACGGGAATATCGACCAGGATTTCGCGATTATGAAAGGTTTGCGAAAGCGGCGCGCTAATTGCATTGTTCCGGCCGTGAAGGTTTCGACATGGACGCATTGACGGCCGCTGCTGCGAGCGGAATCCAAGCACGCATGCAGTCGCTGGACATCTTGGCGAACAATCTCGCCAACGCATCCTCGGCGGGGTTCAAGGCCGATGCCGAGTCGTACGGTTTGTACTATTCTTCGGAGTCGCCGGATGCTCCAAGCGATGGCGTTACGACTACGCTTCCGCTCTTAAAGACTCAATGGACCGATTTCTCGCAAGGAACGCTGCTTCCGACCAGTAACTCCACGGATCTGGCGCTCAACGGCAAGGGATTTTTCGTAGTGACTACGCCTTCCGGGCCCCTGTATACGCGCAACGGAAGCTTTCGATTATCTGGACAAGGACGGTTGCAGACGCAAGACGGCTACGCGTTACAAGACAGCGAAGGCCGACCCATTGTTTTGGATGTGTCGCAGACTTTTGAAGTGGCTGTTGATGGCTCGGTACAGCAAGGGGGACAGCAAGTCTCACAGATCGCCGTGGTCGATTTCGAGGATCCCACGGTACTCGCCAAGCGCGGAGGCAATTACTTTCGGAGCACCATTTCTAAGGCGCCAACGGCCGCCGCGCAGTTGGACATCCGGCAGGGCAAGCTCGAGTCGGGCAATTCGGAATCGTCTCAGTCGGCGGCGCGGCTGACTAGTATTTTGCGGCAGTTCGAAAGCCTGCAGAAGGCCATGACGATTGGTGCGGACATGAATCGGCGGGTCGTCGAAGATGTCGCCAAAGTGAGCTGAGGACACGAAGTGAAATGAGGGGAAACTAATGGGAATTCGAGCTCTCTACACCGCGGCCAGCGGAATGAATGCGCAGCAGATGAATATCGATAACATCGCGAACAATCTGGCTAACTCCACCACCAATGGCTTCAAAATGCGCCGGGCGCAGTTTCAGGATTTGCTGTATCAGACGCATATCCAGCCCGGGGCGGCCGCTGGAGCGCAAACCATTGTTCCGAGCGGTTTGCAGATTGGCTTGGGGACTCGGCCGGCCTCCAATGAGATCATCTTCGCCCAGGGCAGTCTTACCGAAACCGACAACCCTCTGGATCTGGCGATTCAGGGCAACGGCTTTTTCCAAGTGCTGCAGCCGAACGGTCAGTTGGCCTACTCGCGCGACGGAGGCTTCCAACTCGACAAGAACGGCAACATTGTGGACTCGAGCGGCAATCTCATACAGCCGCAGATTACGATACCGTCGCAGGCCCAAAGTATTACGATTGCAGCGGACGGCACAGTCACCTATACGCAACCCGGGCAAACCGCATCACAGGTGGCCGGACAGATCCAACTGGCGTTATTCCCAAACCCCGCGGGCATGAATAGCATCGGGGGAAACTTATTCGAGCCCACGGATGCGTCCGGGAATCCCACAGTCGCCAATCCTGGCGGCCAGGAGGGTCTCGGAACTCTCATGCAAGGCTACGTAGAGGGTTCGAACGTTAGCGTGGTCGAGGAATTCATCAACATGATCGTTAGCCAGCGCGCCTACGAAGCCAACTCCAAGGTGGTAAAGGCGGCCGACGAAATGTACCAGCAGATCAACAACGTTACGCAATGAGAATTGTCATCATTCTGGTCGCTGTTCCGGGGTTGGTGCACGCGGCGTGCCTATCCGTGCCAGGGGCGAAGATCGTCGCGGGCGATGTTGGTGGCGCGGTGTCGCTGTTTGCGCGACTCGCCCCGGAGACTCCCATCGGATTTGCGCCTTTGCCAGGAACCCAGCGCGTTCTGTCTTCGCACGAGTTGTTTCTCATCGCGGCCGCCAACGGTCTCAGGTTTCCTTCTGGCGAACTTGCCCCAACCCTTTGTGTGGAGCGCGCTGTCCGGCCTCTGTCCATCGCGGAGGTTCGGCCGGTTCTGTTGTCTGCTCTTGGGGTCCCTGACGTTGCAATGGAAATTCTCGAAATCAGCGATCAGCTTGTGCCTCCGGGCCGGCTGGAATTCCGACGCGAAGAGCTCAACCGCCCGGCCAAAGATGACCCGCAAAATTCGGTCATCTGGCGCGGGCAATGGGTCTACGATGGCCAACATAGCCTCGCGGTGTGGGCCAAGGTGCGGATGGCTGTGAATCGTGATGTCGTTGTCGCCGCGCAAGACATCCCCGCAGAATCGGTGATTCGCGCCGAACAAATGAGGACCATTGTAAGCCGGCAATTCCCGTTAGCCGCGCCTTCCCTGAACTCGGCCCCAACCATCGACCAGATTGCCGGGAAGATGGCGCGCAGGGGCATCGCGGCTGGCGAAAAGATCACGGTATCGGAACTGGAAGCCGCCAAGGACGTGATCCGCGGCGAAACAGTGCATGTCAGGGTCGTCGATGGTGCGGCGACCGTTACTCTTGACGCGTTGGCTCAGTCTTCGGGAACCAAGGGGGATAGCATCATCGTTCACAATCCGACGAGCGGAAAAAACTTTCGTGCAGTGATCGAAGAACGAGGGCAGGCGACCGTAGTCGCCTCACGGGAGTCGACACCGTGAGGAAAAAAATAGTAACCGGACTCTGGCTGGCTTTAATCCCCTTACCGTTAGCCGCTAAGAAACCTCCCGCAGCCACGCCACAGCCGACACTGGAGGATTACGCGCAGGATGTAATTCGCCGGTCGCACCAATCTTCAAATGTGAGTCCCGGATCGCTCTTTATTCCCAATGGCCGCTTAGCCGATGGCGTGCGAGACGTACGGGCGAGCCAGGTTTACGACCTTGTCACCATTGTCGTTTTGGATAATTCGTCGGCGACATCCACTGGCGTCACGAACACCGCCCGCAAATCGAGCGTTGCCGCCTCGGTTACCGCGCTCGCGGGACCCAAGAGTGCGACCAGTGCGCTCTCGAACCTTGCGAACGCCAGCAATAATACCCAGCTCCAGGGTCAAGGTACTACCAGCCGGGGGACCACCCTATCGACGACGATGACCGCAGAGGTCACTGCTGTTCTACCCAACGGCAATCTGGTTGTGGAAGGTCAGAAGGAGATCTTAGTAAACTCCGAAAGACAAGTGATCACGTTACGGGGAATTGTTCGCCCGGAGGACATTAGTCCCACCAATACGGTTCCCTCAGGCAACGTGGCGAGAATCCAAATTTTGGTTAACGGCAAAGGCGTCGTCAACGATGCCGTCAAACGCCCCTTTGTCTTGTACCGGCTGCTGTTGGGACTGCTCCCCTTCTAAGCGAATGAACCTGCGATTCATAGTTTGCCTTCTTGCTTTGGCGCCGATTGAGGCCGCGATGGATGGAACGCGCCTGAAAGATCTGGTGTCCATCGAGGGTGTGCGAGACAACCAGCTGGTAGGGTATGGCATTGTTGTCGGTTTGAACGGCACCGGGGACTCGCGGCAAACCGTATTCTCTGCTCAAAGCCTGACTAATCTTCTGGCGCGCATGGGAGTAGAGGTCTCGCCCTCTCTCATCCTGGTGCGGAATACAGCGGCTGTTTTTGTCACGGCCGACTTGCCGCCTTTCGCGCAACCAGGAACCAGAATCGATATTTCGGTGGCGGCCGTAGGCGACAGCGGAAATCTACAAGGCGGCCTGTTGGTTCTGACGCCGTTGAAGGGCGCCGACGGACAAATCTATGCGGTCGGGCAAGGCTCGGTAGTCACCGGTGGTTTTGCCGCAGGGAAGGGCGGTAGTACCAAGGGCGTCAATCATCCCACGGCGGGCCGCATCCCCGACGGGGCAATTGTCGAGAAGCTGGCGCCATCGGTTGCTCCCCAGGGCCATGTCAAACTCCAGTTGCACCGAGCGGACTTTACCACTGCAAGCCGCATCGCGGTCGCGATAAACGACAAGTTCGGGACTGCCGGCGTGCGGGCGGCCCACGCGGAAAACTCCGCGCTCGTTGCTGTCGAGGCGCCCGCGTCCTATGCGTCGAGGAGTGTAGAGTTCCTGGGAGAGTTGGAGAACATCGTTGTGGAGGCCGACCGGCCGTCGCGAATCGTGATCAACGAGCGCACCGGCACGATTGTTATGGGCAAGGATGTCAGAATCGCGCCTGTGGCGATCTTGCACGGATCTTTGACGGTGGAGATTCAAACCACCTACAATACATCGCAACCGCCGGCGTTCTCCCCCGGTCAAACGACTGTCACGCCCGCAGTCAATGTGACGGCCAAGGAAGAACCCGCGAAAAATATTGTGCTCAAACAAGGCGCAAGCGTCGAAGAATTGGTGCGGGCGCTCACCGCTATCGGTTCAACTCCGCGCGACGTGATCGCAATCTTGCAGAGCTTAAAAGCCTCGGGTGCGCTCGAGGCCGAGGTCGAGGTGATCTAATCCATGCCCACCGCTCTCTCAGCGCCACTTCTAACCGGTGCGACCCTGGCCGCGCCCAACCCATCCGCCAAAGACGCTCCGGAAAAGATTCGCAAGGCTGCCACCGACTTTGAAGCGCTCTTGATTGCGCAAATGCTGAAATCAACACGGGAGGCGGGTGGTGGCATGACGGGCGATGAAGAAGAACAAGATGAGACAAACTCCACGATGCTCGAACTAGGAGAACAGCAGCTAGCGCAGGTGCTCGCCAACAGCGGCGGGCTAGGAATCGCTAAGATGGTGATAGCAGGGATGACGAATCATGCGAATCGATGACCTGAATCGCACTCCCGTTACACAAAGCACGGAGAGAACCGACCAGACGGCGCAAAGTCCCGGAACCACGGGGAAGGACGCGGTAGCTGGTTCGGATCAGGCGGATGTTTCTCCGCTGGCAAAGGCGCTTTCTACGACCGATCCGGCTCGCATCGAGCAGCTGCGGCTCGACGTGCAATCGGGAAAATACAATGTCTCGGCGGAGGCTGTGGCCCGTTCGATCATAGACGCTCACTTGACGGAATAGCCGCGGATTTACCAGGCGGACTGGGAGGCTTCAGGGGCGGCCAACTCATGGCCGTAACCATACTCGTTTTCTGGCCGGACGAACTCGGACGGGGGTGCCGCACATCGGATCCAGGCATCCGCCAGTGTCGACAACAGTTGCTCGGCTTCAACGAGGGGCCTTTCGATCTGTTTGGCGTTACTCTCGATGAGAAGTTTGAGAACGTACCCATATACGTTCGCCAGGTTCCGACTCAATTCGCCACCAGCTTCTCGATTGAGGGAGCGGGATAGCTCGGTGACGATTCGCATCGCTTTGGTAATCGCGCGCGACCGGCCGCGAATATCGCCCGCTCGCAGAAACCTCCGGGCGGACGCGATGGAATCCAACGCAGCCGTATACAGGATCTGAACTAACCTGATCGGACTCGCTGACAGAATTTCGTTCTCGAGATAGGTTTGATAGCCGCTAGTACGCATCACTATAAGTACGCATCCTATCCTACGTATCGGCGTCGGACGCCAGTCCTTCTGCCAAAGTTGAGCCCAAGTCCTGAGCGAGCCGCAGCACATACTCGGGGGGAA
The DNA here is from genome assembly GCA_035486995.1 of Bryobacteraceae bacterium. Taxonomy (GTDB): domain Bacteria; phylum Acidobacteriota; class Terriglobia; order Bryobacterales; family Bryobacteraceae; genus Palsa-89. The sequence continues at coordinate 30,256 of DATHMO010000034.1, read as the reverse complement.
TTTGGGAGATGACCTGATGTGTGTTCCGATCTACGACCTGGAACACCGGCCGATGAGTCTGCCGATCCACAATGAGCACCAATTGATTCTGCCCGAGAACACCGCTTTCATTGACAGATTTGGCCGCCTGTACCACTTGCCTGCTTTGCGCGGCTTGTTGGACCGAAACCTGCGGACGAGTTTGCGGCGAAGAAACATTTGCTTGAACAGGATTGATGACCATATCAAACCTTTCTAAAACTCACTAGCCTTATATGTGGGCACTCATCGGCAGGGAAACGCAATCCTTGAGAAGCTGGCGTGGGGACGAAAAGCGGGGCCGGACTACTCTAGGCGAGATTTAGGACCCGGAGAGTGGTCCCTTTTTCGGATTCGATCTTTTTTTGCAGCAACATGATGGCATAAATCAATTGCTCAGGGCGGGGCGGACACCCTGGTACGTATACATCCACGGGGATAACCTGGTTAACCGGAATGAGCGCATAATTGCTGAACACGCCGGTGGAAGTCGCGCATGCCCCCATCGAAATGACCCATTTCGGCTCGGGCATCTGTTCGTATAGCCGGCGGATGACGGGCGCCATTTTATTCGATACCCGGCCCGCGATGATCATCAAGTCCGATTGGCGGGGTGAACCACGCATCACTTCGGCGCCGAAGCGGGAAATGTCGAATCGCGAACCGATCATCGACATCATCTCGATGGCGCAGCAGGCCAACCCGAACGACATCGGCCATATCGAATTTTTGCGGCCCCAATTGATTGCTTTGCCGATGGTCGTGGTGATGATGCCCTCGGGAGCCACTACGGCGTCTTCGTTATCGATGCGCGCGAACAACTCGCTCGGAAGACTGGGTTGAAACTTAGGCTCTCGATCCACGATCCTATTATCACATGGCAGAGCCAGCGGACGGCACTCCCCGGAACACGTTACCGAACGTCGCGCCCGATGCGCTCGAGATTGAAAACGCCGCCCGCGCCTGGGGCATCGAGACCGACTACTGGGATATTTGGGGCCACCAGCATCACGCCTCCGCGGAGCTCGAAACGGCCATTTTGGCGTCGCTCGGCGTCGACACACGGTCCAACGATTCATTGCGGGAGGCGGTCGAGCGCCACAGCCGGCCCCAGTGGCTCGCGCCGATCGCTCCCACCGTTTTTCTCACCGCGGGGAACGCGCCGCATAAGATTCCGGTTTCGCTCGGCGCAAATCAGGCCGACTCAACTGCAGTTGTGCGCATTCAACTCGAAGACGGGGGCGCAGTTGATCTGGAGTTCGCGGTCGCAGACATCCTGGCCACCAAACACCTTCGCCTGCCGGACGATCTTCCTCTCGGCTATCACGAGATTTCGATGACGATCGGCGGAGAAGCAACTCCAGCCTCGCGCCTGATCGTTTGTCCCGGGCGCGCCTTCGAACCGCCCTGGTTGAGGGATGGGCGGGCAGCGGGTCTGGCCATCAGTCTCTACGGCTTGCGCAGCCAGCGCAATTGGGGCTGCGGCGACACCACCGATCTTTGCGCGCTCATCGATTGGGCGGCGGAGCGCATCGCAACGGGGTTCATCGCACTAAACCCGCTGCACGCCATCGCGAACCGGGAACCTTATAACACCAGTCCTTATCTGCCCAATTCGATCTTTTACCGGAATCCGATTTATCTGGATGTCGAAGCTATTCCGGATTTCAAGACTTCGGCCCGCGCGGCGGCTCTCATGGGATCGCGCGCGGTGCAAAGCGAGATTGCCTCGTTGCGCGCCGCGGAATTAGTGGAATACGCACGCGTGTACGCGCTCAAGCTCTCTTTCTTGCGGCTGCTGTTTCAAAGCTTCCTCAATAATGAATGGCGCGGGGGGACGGTGCGAGCGGCGGAATTGAAGCAATACATCGAACGAGAGGGCGGGCTGCTGCACCGTTTCGCCGTTCACTCGGCGCTCGATCAAGCCATTCACAAAGATTGCCCGGACGTGTGGAACTGGAAGTCGTGGCCGGAGCATTATCAGGACCCGGAATCAGACCAGACGCGCGAGTTCGCCCGAAAGCATTGGCGCAGCGTTCTGTTTTATAAGTACATGCAGTGGCAGCTCGACGTGCAGCTTCAGGCGGCGCAGCGGCACGCCCTGGAACGAGGGCTGGGCATCGGGTTGTATCACGATCTGGCGCTCGCGACCGATCGCTACGGTTCGGATTTGTGGGGGCATCGCGAATTTTACATTTCGGGCTGCCGCGTGGGTGCGCCACCGGACGGCTTCTCGCCCAAGGGACAGGATTGGGGATTTCCGCCGCCCAACTCCGAGCGCCACGACAGCGACGGCTATCGGCTGTTTGCGGAATCCATCCGCAAGAACTGCCGGCACGGGGGCGCGCTGCGCCTCGATCACGTGATGCGCTTCTTCCGGCTCTACTGGATTCCCGACGGCATGGAGGCCACTGATGGCACTTACGTTCGCGACCGCTACCATGAGCTGCTTTCGATACTTGCCCTCGAGAGTGTGCGCAATCAGGTGGTAGTGATTGGCGAAGACTTGGGAACGGTGCCCGACCAAGCGCGCGAGGTGCTGCATCGGTTTGGAATCCTCAGTTATCGCCTGCTCTATTTCGAGCAAAATAACGGACGCTTCCGCGCGCCGCAAGAGTACCCGCGCGACGCTCTGGTTTCAGCCACGACGCACGATCTGCCGACACTGGCCGGTTTTTGGATGGGCCGCGATATCGATGCTCGGCGCGACGCAGGATTGCTGACCGATGAAGCAGCTTATCAGAGCATGCGCGGCGATCGGGCCGAAGAGAAGCAGAAGCTGCTGGATCTGCTATTTGAATTGAAGCTGTTGCCGGACTGGTTTCCGCGCGATGCAACACAGACGCCTGAGCTCACCGGTGAGCTGCACAACGCGATCGTCGGATTTCTGGCGTCGACGCCATCGAAACTGATGGTGCTCAATCAAGAGGATCTGCTGAAACAGGTGGAGCAGCAGAATCTGCCCGGAAGCACGGCTGAATACCCGAACTGGCGCCGAAAAATGAAGTGCACTGTCGAGGAGCTGTGGACGTCCGGCGAGATCCGGGACTTCGCGTTGATGTTCCGTTCGTGGCTGGAACAGACCGGCCGGGTCACTTCACTTTAGAAGCCCCAAGTCACTTTAGAAGCCCCAGGTCACTTTAGAAGCCTCAGGCGAAGTAGTCTTTCACTTTATCGAGCAAGCCCTTTTCGTGCGGCTCGTTCTCTTCGGGAAGTGTTTCCCTCAGTTGCTCGAAGAGCTTGCGCTGCTCGCGCGTAAGCTTGCTTGGGACTCGGATGTCCACCTGAACGAATAGATCGCCCCGGCCGCTGCCCTGCAGCCGCGGAACGCCGAAATTCTTCACCTTGATACGCGAACCAGTCTGCACGCCCTCCGGGATTTTGACTGTCTCCAAACCGTCGAACGTCAGCAGGTTGATTTGTGTTCCCAGCGCCGCCTGAGCCAGATTCACGGGCACCGTGCAAAACAGATCGTCGCCCTGGCGCTCGAAGATGGGATGCTCTTTCACCTTCACCACCACATACAAGTCCCCCGGCGGACCGCCGTTGAAACCAGACTGGCCCTCGTGCGCGAGCTTCAGATGCGTGCCGGTGTCGACGCCCGCTGGGATGGTGACCTTGAGCTTTCGCTCGGTGCGTACCTGCCGCTCGCCGCGGCATTGCGTGCAAGGCCGGCGAATGATCTGGCCGCGACCGGCGCATTGCGAGCAGGTTCGCCGGATTTGCAGGAAGCTTTGCTGATAGACCACCTCGCCGCGTCCGTGGCACATGGGACAACTTACCAGACCGTCCACCTTCTCGGCGCCGCTGCCCTGGCAGCGCGAGCACAAATCCATGCGAGGCACCTGGATCTCGACGCTGAGGCCGCGGATGGCATCCTCGAGCGACATCTCCAGGTCATAGCGGAGATCTTCACCGCGTTGGGCGCGATTGCGTCCGCCGCCGCGCCGCGCTCCACCACCAAACAAATCGCCGAAGCCGAACAGATCGCCCAGAATATCGCCGAAATCGTTGAACTGCGACGGATCGAAACCTTGATTGGCGCCAAACCCCTGCAGCCCTTGATGGCCATAGCGGTCATAGGCGGCGCGCTTTTGCGGATCGCTCAGTACGCTGTACGCTTCGGCCGCTTCTTTGAATTTTTCTTCGGCCTGAAGGTCGTTTGGATTGCGGTCCGGATGATACTGGAGCGCCAATTTGCGATACGCGCTCTTGAGCGACGGGTCGTCACAGTCGCGTCCGACGCCGAGGACCTCGTAATAATCGCGCTTCGTGGCGTTCATGTGTTCTTCACCGCCGTCATTTCTTGGCTACCGCCACTTTCACCATGGCCGGGCGCAACAGGCGTCCGCGAAAATTGTATCCAGGCTGGTACTCATCCAGGATAGTCTGTTCTTCTACCTCGCTGGTTTCCACCATGTCGACGGCATGATGGACGTGGGGATCGAACTTCTGCCCTTTCGTTGTAATCGGCTCTAATCCCAACTTCTTTAGCGAGTCGGCCAATCGCTGGTAAATCAGTTCCATCCCGCGCGCATACACCTTATCGGCGGTCTGGGTCTTCAGGGCCCGCTCGAAATCGTCCAAAATCGGCAAAATGGCCCGTACGCTTTCGGTGTTCGCGTATTCCAGGACGTCCGATTTCTCGCGCTCGGCGCGCCGGCGAAAGTTGTCGAATTCGGCCTGGCGCCGTAGCAGACGGTCCATCAGTTCGTTTTTCTCTTCGATCAACCGGTCACGCTCGGCGGTCACCGCGTCCACAGCCGGCGCTGGAGCCGCAGGGTCGGAGCTAGCGGCGTTGTCAGTATCGACAATGGGTTCCTTCGTGTCCATATTTTTCACTTCTCTGAGAGCTTTCACTTCTTAGTTTATAGGGTCCTGCAAGGGCGGGTGAGAAAGGTCAAACCAGCAGGCTTCCGAAGGCCTGTCCGACATGATATACGGCCGACATCGCCTTTCCATAATTCATGCGCATGGGCCCCAGTACAGCGATTTTGGCGGATAACCCGCCAGCGAGAGTAATCGAGATCCCGATGAGCGAAAGCTCGCGCATGCTGGGATGCACGTCAGCCAAACCGACCTGCACCGCCAATTCGCCGGCCGGCTGTTCGAGGAACCTGTCGAGCAATTGCAAAATGCGCTTCTTCTCTTCAAGCGTGTGGAACAGCTCTCGCAGCTTTTCGCGCGTCAGGTGCAGATCCAGCCCCACCAGGTTGCTGGCGCCTTCCAGGTGAATCTCGGGCGCGACTTCAATATCCAACAGCCCTTTGGCGTACAGCTCGTTCAAGCGCTTCAAAATCGCGTCGTAGGCCGCGCTCTGCTGTTCCAGGCGCTTTGCCAGCTCGGCGTGAATTTCCGAAAGCATCCAGCCTTCGAAGTTGTGATTGATGTAGTTGCGAATCGACGAGAGCTCGTCCTGCGAAACGCTTTCGTCCACCGCCACCACGCGATTGCGCACCATGCGATCGCGCGTCACCACGATCATGAGCACGCGCTGTTCGGCCAGTGCGATCAACTCGATCTGGTGCAGCGTTTGGCTGGAAGCCGGAATCGCCGCCGTGATGCCCACGCTGCGCGTCATCTCGGTGAGCATATGCGACGAACGCTCCACCCGCGCTTCCATGGTGCTCAACTGGCTCAGCTCCGAACGCAGGCGTTGTAACTCGGTGACAAGTACGCGGCCGCGCGCCAGCGTTTGCACGTAACTGCGAAAAGCCTTCTCAGTCGGAACTCTTCCGGCCGACGTGTGGGGTTGCGAAAGATAGCCGCCTTCATAAAGATCGGCCATCACGTTGCGAATGGTCGCCGGACTCAGGTTGTCCTTGCGCTGCTTCGCAATGGTGCGCGAAGCCACAGGTTCGCCCGTGGAGATGTACGACTCCACGATAGAATGCAGGACGTCCTGTTCGCGATTGGTCATCTTGTGAAGCGGTTACTTCGATACAACGAATGCCCTGAGCGGCGCGTGTGCATACCGACTCGTACTGATTTGATTGTAAAGGCCCTTATACTTCTGGTCAAGCACTTGCTGCGGCTTTCCGCAACGCGGCAACGCGCGGCGTACGGCTTTTGGGGCTGTCCAGACTGAAGGATCTGGCGTCGCCCAGCTGGTCCCGCACAAATGCCTCGGTGCGTGTGACTGCCTGTTCGAGCGCCTTGTCTTTCTTGACGAAGGACACCCAAGCGATTGATTCCGTGGGCAGATCGTATTCCCAAAGCCCAATGAGCCGGCCACGGTCGATGACCGCGTGGCTGGGAAGGTCCTTCACCGCCCCAAACGCCTTTGCTGCAGCCAGGTCTTCGGCGGAATTCCGCAGGAACAGCGAATCGATGCTGCCGAGAAGTGAGTAACGCGGCTCTTTCGGAGGTTTGAAGGAGTCGAACTTCGCCCGATCGCCGGGCAGAAAGAAGCGCTGGTCACCCGGGGCGATGTCAATGGGCTCCAGTTTCAAGGGTTCAAGCGCCGCTTTCGCTGCCTTCACGCCGATTCCGGCGAACGTCTGAAAATCCGCGAGCGATGCGGGAGAAATCCACGCGAAATAGCGCCGCGCCAGTTCGGTGTGAACTTCTTCGGGTGATAGTTTGAACCCGCGCAGCGGACTCGGCTGCCACAACGCATATTGGTAACGCTGCTGATCGAAGCGGCCATTCACCGGGACGCGCCGGATGTCGCCGGTGCTCTGCAATTCGCCGAGTGCCAACGGAAGCGTCGTGGTGACGCCTTTCTTCTTGCCCTCTTCGCCCAGATTCCGAGTGGCTTTGCCGGTAGCTTCGCGCAAAGCTTCGGGATCGAGCGGGCCTTTTTCGAGCGCGGCCAGCACCGCATCGCACAACTTTGCGATTTCTTTTGGAGTAACCCCGAGTTTCACGGCGGCTTTCATGTCGCTATCGAAACCTTGCCCGGCCGTGAGGCCCAGGGCGAAATCGGCGGCAGGAAGGACATAGGTGCAGCCCCGCGCGCTCGGCAGTTCGTAGATCTGGAGTTTTTGAGCGGCGGCGTCGGCTTGCTCGCGAGTGATCCCGGCGCGCGCGAACAACGTCAGATAAGGCGACACTCCGCCTACCGAGCGGGCCCAACCCGCGCGCGTGAGTACATCGGCCGCCGGCTTTCCTTCGAGTGAACCGTCCAGCCCTTGGCGATGTGCGTACCAGGCGCGAAGTTTCGACGCTTCGACCATGGCGGACATTCTACCAATGCTGCTCAGTCGCTGCCGAGCAGTTGGACAAGTACCGGTTCTCGCCTTCCATGCGATCGAACACGGATTGGACGGCGATGCGGCCCGGTCCCCACAATCGCAGCCAGTAATACCGGTTCGTCCAATTGCCCCACATGCTGAAGCCGGAACGAGGATGCTCGAAGTGCAATTGCATCTGGACCGATGGGTCTTTGAAGATGAGTGAAGTGGGCTTCACCAGGATGGTTTGTCCCGGCGCGAGTTCTCGCACGAATACGTTGCCTGACGCGTGCAGCAACAGCAGGCCGGGGGCTTGCGGAGCGGAAAAGCGGTCCATGAACATGCCGACCGGGTAATGTGTTTCCTTGTCGTCGCCGGATTGCGTGGTGTACCAGACGTTGGTGGAGAACCAGTCGTAGGTGACGTTGCTGGTAGCGAGCATGAACAGGTGCTCGCGCACGTCTACCTCTTCGCCGGGCTGCAGCGGAAGCGCGATCATCTCTCCTGGAGCATCTCGGGAGAAAGCGATATGGCCGGGGCCTTGCGCCTGCATCATGATGAGCGGAAGTCCCGCGAACATGCGCTTCCATCCGGAGGCGAGGGACATGGTGGTGATGTTCAACTGCGGATCTTTCCACAGCAGCACGTGATGCGTGAAGTAGATGCTGTCGGAAGCCGCGAGATTGACGTCGGCCACCGGCACATAGAGGCCTTCGATCTGGCAGAACGAATTGCCGAACTGGAGCTTGGCCATGTCCTTGCGGCCCGGCAACTCGCCCCAGCCGGATTCGCTGCGGATGGGTGGTGCTTTAAGCGTGGCGCCGCAACGCGGGCAGCTCAGTAGCGATGCATCGATTTCTGCCGCGCACCAGGGGCAAGTCGTTTCAACACCGGCTGGTACTGAGGCAGGCTCGGGCGCACGCGGCGGCGGCTGCACGGGCCTTGAATACTCAACCGGCGCGGCCGGATCAGGCGGAGGGGGAACCGCGGGGGCACGTTGGACCGCTCCGCCGCACGAGGTGCAGAAATTAGCGGTGTCTTGGACCTGGGACCCACAGTTGGTGCAGAACATGTATCTATTCCGTGTGGTGATGCACGTACATGGATTGGATCCCGATGCGTCCCGGCCCGGTCATACGGGCGAGACTCATATTAGTCCCGCCGAAAAATCCTGACCCCAGACGCTGAAATTCCACTTCCATGCTGACGCTGGAATCCTTGTACAAAAACGCGCCCGGCTCCACCATGATGCTTTCGCCGGTTTTCAGCTTGCGCTCGAAGACATTGCCGTAGCCATGCAGCATAACCAATCCCGGACTGTTCGTCGTAACGAAGCGATCCATAAACATGCCCTGGCCGCCGAACAGAATGTTGGTTAAGCCCTTCACGCGGACGAACGAATAGTCGATCTGGTGCGAGCCGAGCACAAACGCATGCTCGCGAACATCCAGCTCCATTCCCGGATGCAGCGGCAGCACGACCAACTCGCCGGTTGCGTCGCGAGAAAAAGCGATGCGGCCGGGGCCCGTAGCCACGCTGATGATGAACGGCATGCCTGCGAACGCGCGCTTCAATCCGCCCGGCAATTGGAGCACGGTCAGCGGGACATTGTCGTCCTTCCACAGCATGATGTGATGTTCGAAGAACACTGAATCGTTGACGCCCAGGTGAATTTCGGCCACCGGGACGATTTCGCCCTCCACCTGGCATGTGCTGGAGCTGAACTGAAACTCGGTCATGTCGCGCAGGCGTGGGGCTTCACGCCAGCCGGATTCGCTGACCAGATTACGAATATCCAGGGGCGCGCCGCACGCACGGCAACTGAGCGCGGCTTTCTCGTTCATGCTTTGGCACCACTGGCACTGGATCCGTTCGAGCGGCTCTGCCGGACTCATCCAAGACCACCTCCGCGGTTGTCATGGTACCAAGCGGGAGGTGGCTATCGCGCGACCCTTTTACTGAGTGAAATGCCCCGATTCGCCCAAGAGTCTACCCCCGAAACGGCTTGCTGTGACCGATCAAGTCCTGGATCAGGACCCAAACGGACCGACCAGACCAGCACACATCGGTCAGCGCCATTGCATCGATTAGGTAGTTCTTTTCTACGAATGAACCGGATGGTATGGTGAACGCTATCTTGTTGCGCGGGTCGAACGCGACCAAAGGCCTAATGATCTGATATTTCGCCATTGGCCCATATGACAAGCAAGAAGAATGCCAGATCCCAAATACCTAGTCCAATGGATAGGTGACAAGGGGCCCAATTTAGCGCACTACCAGATATTCCTCGAAATCTCGTAGACCGGCGAGCGAGCCGATTTCGTAAAATCGCTCGTGGACCTCAAATGCCGCAAGCCGGCCTTGGAGGCTGAGATCGTGAAACAGCGCGGCGAGATCGGAGTGCGTGGGATCGTCGAATAGCTCGCGGCGGAAACAAGAGAGGCCGTAGTCGATGTGCCGCATGCCGGGCGCGGCGGATTTGTCGTAGAGCGCCACGCGGCCGGGTTCATAGATCACATTGCTTCGATCCCAACGTCCTTCGTTGCGAAGCACGGTCATCAGCGCGGGCAGGGTGCTGGCTTGGAATGCATCCCAAACGGGCGCGAATTCGACCGGCAGGAACGAATCGCCGTAGATCACAAAGAAGCGCTCGTCGAGGACGCCTTGTTTATGGGCCAGGCGCAAAGCCCCGGCCGTTCCGAGCAAAACTTCGCCTTCGTCCACGTAGCAGATCGGAATCGGCGGGCGCTGCTCAGCCCAATAGCGCCGGATCTGATCCCCCTGATGGCCGATCGAATACACCACTGCGGTGATGCCTTGGGCGGCTAGCCAGTGCAGTTGATAATAAGCGAACGGACGGCCGGCGGCGGGAAGCAGAGTCTTCGGGCAAGTTTCCGTAAGCGGACGCATCCGCGTTCCGAGTCCGCCGGCCAGTATCACGCACTGCATAATCAATCCCTCGAGAGCAGCTTCGAGCCCTCGTGATCGAATTTAAAGCGGAATTCGCGCAGCCCTTCGTTCAGCATGGCGCGGCGCAGCGCATCGCGATCGTCGGCATAAAAGAGCAGGAAACCTCCGCCGCCCGCACCCACCAATTTGCCCCCGACAGCTCCGTTCTCGCGGCCGATTTCGTACCAGCGATTGATACATTCACTGGTTGTTCCGGGCGACCGATCCTTTTTATGCATCCAATGTTCGTGCATCAGCTCGCCAAACCTCCGCGTGTTGCCTTGCTCCAGCGCGAGTTTGATGCAATGGCCGAGCTGCTTGGTGTAGTGCAGATTTTCGAGCATGGCGGTATCGCCCGACTCCGAGCGGACCTTCTGATCGTCGAGCACCGCCGAAGCGTTGCGCGAGTAGCCGGTGAAGAACATCATCAACCGATCTTCCAGATTGTAGAGCGTGCCATTGCTGACGTTGAGCGGTGCGACGTTCACCTGGCCGTCCTCTGCGAACTCGAAACAAGCGAGGCCCCCGAAAGCCGCGATGTATTGATCCTGCTTGCCGACCGGCTCATGCAGAATTTCGATCTCGATCTTGCAGGCTTCTTCGGCGACCGCCGCGGAATCGACATAGCGCCGCTGGAAGGCGTGCACCGCGCGCAGCAAGCCCACCGTAAATGCGCCAGATGATCCCAGACCCGTACCTGCGGGAACGTCGGCCATGCTGACCACTTCGATGGGCGGGGGCACCGCATGCATCCGCAGCGCCTCGCGGATGAGAGGATGGCGAATGTCGTCCAACGTGGCCGCCTGCTCCAATGCGGAGTATTTCAGAAAGTACCCGCCGCTGAAAGTTTCGTTGATACCAACGTAAATATGTTTGTTGATGGCGGCTGAAATAACGAAGCCGCCGAAGCGTCGATAATAAGAGGGCAGATCGGTGCCGCCTCCGCCAATCGAGATTCTGAGGGGTGTACGAGTGACGATCATCTAACAACTCAATGATCGGCACCGAAGCCGCTAATCTATAGACAAGATGCGATTTCCACGATCGAGCGGCATCCTGCTGCATCCTACTTCGTTGCCCGGGAGATACGGCATTGGCGAGTTGGGCGCCGAGTCGCGGCGCTTCGTCGATTTTCTCGCGGCGGCAGGCCAGACGCTGTGGCAGGTGCTGCCGCTCGGCCCCACGGGTTTCGGCGATTCGCCGTACCAATGCTTCTCCGCGTGGGCTGGCAATCCGATGCTGATCAGCTTGGATTGGCTGGTCGAGAACAAGTGGCTGGATGCTTCTGCGCTCGCGAACGCGCCGGAGTTTCCAGAGCACCGTGTCGACTTCGAGCGGCTGATCCCGTGGAAGACGGCGCTGCTCGAATCGGTGAATCCGCCGCGATCCGGGCTCGATGCGTTTTGCGAGGCGAACGCACATTGGCTGGACGATTTCGCGCTGTTTATGGCGTTGAAGCAGCATCACCAGATGATGGCGTGGACGCGCTGGGAGCCTGGCGCGCGCGATCGCGATCCTCAAGCTCTGGCCCAGTGGCGTGGTGAGCTGGCGGCGCCCATTGCCACGCAGAAGTTTCTTCAGTTCGCCTTCTTCGAGCAGTGGCGTGAGCTGCGCGATTACGCGCGGGAGCAAAGCGTTCGGATCATGGGCGACCTGCCGATCTACGTCGCGCACGACAGCGCCGACGTCTGGGTGAACCGGCACAATTTTCAGTTGGACGCGCAGGGTAATCCCATCGTGGTCGCGGGTGTTCCGCCGGATTATTTCAGCAAGACTGGCCAGCTTTGGGGCAATCCGATTTATCGCTGGGACGTGCTGGCGAAAGACGGATATCGCTGGTGGCTGGATCGTTTTCGGGCGGCATTCGCGATGGTGGACATGATCCGGCTGGATCATTTCCGCGGATTCGAGGCGTATTGGGAAGTGCCGGCATCGGAGCCGACGGCGGTGAATGGACGATGGGTGAAAGGGCCGGGTGCTGCGTTGTTCCGCGCGGCGCAGTCGGCACTGGGCGAGTTGCCGTTGGTGGCGGAAAATCTGGGAGTGATTACGCCTGAGGTGGAAGCGATCCGGCATGAGTTCGGATATCCCGGCATGTCGATCCTGCAATTTGGATTTGGAAACGATGCGCAGGCGCCGACGTTCCGTCCGCACAACTATCCGCGCGAGGTGGTGGCGTACACGGGCACGCACGACAACGATACGACGGTTGGATGGTGGCAGACCAGGGACGTGGGCGGGAGCGAACGGGAGTTCGCGAGGAAGTATCTGAATACCGACGGGTCCGAGATCCATTGGACGTTCATTCGTACGCTGGAAGCCTCGGTAGCGGACACGGTTTTGATTCCGATGCAGGATGTACTCGGATTGGGAGCGGAGGCGCGGATGAATCTGCCCGCGACGCTGGGTGGGAATTGGCGCTGGCGGTGTCGCGCTGGTGCGTTGAAGCCGGAGTTCGCGCAACGTTTGCGAGAGTTGACGGAACTCTACGAGCGGCGGTAGCGCGGAATTATCGTAAAGCTGCGCTGGCGAGAATGCTCAGTTTTTCCCACGTTGGGACGCGGATTCGTTTTTCGAGCACGTCGAAATTGGATCGTTCGATCCGCCCGAGCAGGCGCCGGTAGATTTCGATGAGCGCCCACAGCGACGCCCGGCTGCGAGGATGCACCAGCCCGATCAGTGGCCGCGATTCGTCGTAATAGGCTCGCGCCCGACCGGCCTCGAAACTCATCAGGCGCACGAAGCGATCGTCGTGCGTCGCGAGATCTGCCCCAAACTTAAGGATGTCTTCCTCAGGAAGGTAAATGCGGCCGTTGTCGCAGTCCTCGCGCACATCGCGCAGGATATTCGTCAATTGAAACGCGATACCGCATTTCTCGGCCAGCTTCAGCGCGTCTGGAGATTCAAAACCGAAGATGTGGATGATGGTGAGTCCTACCACGCTCGCCACCTGATAGCAGTAGCGATACAGTTCATCGAATGTGTGGAGCTGCTTCGGCTCGAGATCCGAGCTCACGCCCTCGATCATCTGGTAGAAATATTCGTGAGGGATACGGTAGTTCTGGACAGTATCATGAAAGGCCGGCCAGAGCAGATTCTTGCCGTACCGGCCTTGGAGCGCGTTGTCCAGATCACGCCGCCAGCGCTCGATCGCTTCGCGCGAAGCTCCTTCGCCTTCGCTAATATCGTCGCAATAGCGCATGAACGCATAGATGGCGCACATGGCCTCGCGTTGCGGGCGTGAAAGTAGCAGGAATGAGTAATAAAAGTTGCGGGCCCGAGTACGGGCGATGCGGCGCGAGAAAGCATATGACGCCTCCAGCGCTACAGAACGTTCCACAAACTCCCAACCAAGAGCTGCACGCGTTCGAACTTGGAAATCGCCGGACGCCGCGCCAAAACATTGTAGTTCTGCAGCTCGATTTTTTGGAGCACCCGCATTCCGCCCCGGCTGAACAGATCGAGATCGAAGCCCAGCCGCCGATCCACTGTTTTCGCCAACGGCAGGCCTTCGAGAAAAAGGCTCCGCGCGACATAGATCGCATCACGCATCACTTCTTGAAAGGCCTCGTTGTACCGGCCTGCGCGCAAATCATCCAGAGTGTATCCATGTCGCATGAGAACGTCCAGCGGCAGGTAGACGCGATCTTTTTCCAGATCCACCGTTACATCCTGCCAGAAATTCGCGAGCTGCAACGCCGTGCAGGTGGCGTCCGACATGCGATCGCGCTCGGCATCCGAATATCCGCATAGCCGCAGCACCAGCCGGCCCACCGGATTCGCCGAACAACGGCAATAGCCGAACAGCTCTTCCCAATTCCGGTAACGCGTCACGCGCTGGTCCTGCTCGAACGCGCTGATCAAGTCGGCAAAAAGCTGCTTCGGCAGATCGTATTTGTGTACGGTGCCTTCCAGCGCGACGAACACCGGATGCTGGGTGCGCCCCACGTACATCGCCTCCAGCTCCTCGCGCCACCAGCCGAGCAAGCGCAGGCTCTCGGCAGTGTCGCCGATCTCGTCGCCTAGATCGTCGGCCCAACGGCAGAACGCATAGACGTTGTAGAAATCCTGGTGCAGGCGCTTGGGAAGCAGAAAACTGACGACGTGAAAGTTCTCGTAATGATGGGTCGCCAGCCAGCGCGTGTATTGCTCGGCCTCGACTTTGCTGTAAATGCCGCTCAGCGCTTCCGCCGAGTTCACATACTCTTTCGGCGCGAGCAGGGGTGCTTGCTGGGACACTACGGTATGATCGCGGTCTTCATGTGACCGTTGTGGCTCATCAGGTGCCGCATTACTTCCAGCAGATTTGTCAGCGGTTCCACCCGGTTGACGAAATCGCGCGCGGTGATCACGCCACGGCTCACGAAGTCCAGCGCCCTTTGGATGTGCACCGGCGTGTGATGGAAACTGGCTTTGCACGTGATTTCCGAGTAATGAAGCAACTGGGTGTCCAGTTGGACAGCACTGTCACTCGGGCAGCCAGCGAAGAAGTTCACAGTGCCCCCCCGGCGCAGCGACTTCGTTGCCGTTTCCCATACCTCCGGAATACCCACGGCTACGATCGCGATGTCAGCGCCACGGCCGCCGGTAAGTTGGCGGACCCTTTCCGTCGTCGGCTCTGGATCGTCTGAGATCACCAAATCGTCGGCGCCCATGGCGGCGGCACGATCCAGTTGGCTTTTACGGCGGCCCAGGGCAATCACACGTGCGCCGTAGGCTTTGGCCAGCCGCACAAACATCATGCCGATGGGTCCCAAGCCAAACACGGCAACGGTATCCCCGGCGCGGACCGACGTTTCATCTATGCCTCGGAGTACGCAAGCCAGCGGTTCCACCAATGCCGCGTCCTGGTAAGTAACGTGCGCCGGAATCTCGTACATGTTCCGCTCCACGATACGCGCAGGGATCCGAATGTACTCGGCGTAAGCGCCGTTATTGAATAACAAATCCTCGCACAGGTTTTCGCTCCCGCGCCGGCAGTAGAAGCACTCGAGACACGGGGCCGAATTGGCCGCGACCACGCGCTGGCCAACGTGAAATCCGCGGACGTCCTTGCCTACCGCCACGATATCGCCAGCCAACTCATGCCCGAACAGCGCGGGTGGAACGATCATGCGGGCGTGGTAACCCCGGCGAAACACCTTCACATCGGTTCCGCAGGTTAGCGCCGCCTGGACGCGTACCAGTACGTCGCCATCTCCGATGCTCGGTACGGCGACGGACTCAATCTGCAAGTCCTCCTTGCCATACAGCACGGCGGCTCTCATCTGCTTCCCCACTAGCACCCCTGCTCCTCTATTCAAATTCAAGATATTGTTCGAGGTCACGATAACCTCTGAGGCTGAACTATAATTTTCAACGATTTAGGCTCCGGATGCAATGCCAGCTCGATTCCAGCCCGGATCTCATTCAATGCAAACCGGTGCGAAATCAGGTCTTCCACCGGTAGGGCGCCGCTGAAGACCAAATCAGCGGACTGCCTCTGAAGGTCCACCGACGCGCTGTAGGAACCGAAGATCGCGCGTTCCCCCACGCAGATATCGGCGCCGGATAGCTCGATGCGCTCCTGATGCGAAGTCTGGGCGAACAGCAGAATTCGGCTGCCGGGCCGCGAATACCGGACCGCCTGTTCGACGATCCCGGGCGCCGAGGCGGCTACGATCACGGAATCGGCCCCGCGCCCGCCGGTCATTTCCATGATCCGTTCCTGCAGCCCGGGGTCGCGCGGATCCATGGCAGCCGCGGCTCCAAAACGCTGGGCCAGTTCGCGGCGGTACGGCATGGTGTCGGTCGCGATCATGGTCGCTCCGGACCGTTTCACTAGCATGGTGAACAGCATACCGATCGGCCCTTGTCCCAGAATGACGACCACGTCCTCGGGTTGAGGGTCCAACTGGACGACGCCTTTCAGACACGTATTCACCGGCTCGACAAAGCAGGCGCGATCATAGGAAACGCCGTCCGGGATCTTTTCCACGCCGCGCCGGGCGATCCAATCCATGACGCGCACATATTGCGAGAAGCCTCCGCCGGCCGGTTCGTAACCTGCCGTAACGCCGACCTTCTTGTAAACCGGGCACTGCGCGTACAGCTTGTGTCGGCAGTAAAAGCATTCCTGGCAAGGGATGTGATGAAAGACGATGACGCGATCGCCCGCGGAAAACCCGCGCAAGCCCGGGCCGGTGGCGGCCACCACGCCGGCGGTCTCATGACCGAAGATTCTGGGCGGCGCGAGCAGGTTGTACTCGATTTTCTTGAGATCGGTATGGCAAATACCGCAGCTCTCCACCTGAATCAGGAGTTCGCCCGGCCCGATGGCGGGTGTCGCGACTTGTTCCACCGATACACGGCTGTCGCCGGTGTAGACAGCGGCTCGCATGAGCGCCGGTGCGGCGACTACATCAGAATCGAGAGTCGGCAAGAAAGTCTCCCAGCGCTTGAGCGGCGCGTTTGGTTGTTCTGTTGAGCTTGATCAGCTCGGGAAATACCGCGAAAGGTCTCCGGAATGCGGCCCCGAGAATCTTCGCTCGATCGAATCGCCCGTCCGGACTCCTCATTTGATTAAAATCCAGCGGGAAAGTTTCGGCGGATGTGTCGGTAACAACGCGGACGGCATAAAACGGAATATGAAACTGCTTCGCCCGATCCGCCACCGCAAAAGCCTCCATTTCGACGGCGGACACGCCAGTCTTACCAAGATCGGATTTCTCCGCGGCTGTGGAGATGACGCGATCTGTCGAAAGCAGTTTTCCGGTTTTGAACGGACGTGGATTGGCTGGCGCGAGCGCGGGCCCAACGCCGGACACTTCGGTGGCGACAAAAATGTCACAGGTTTTGAGAGACGGCTCTAAGCCCCCACAAAATCCCGTGCTGATCAAAGCATCCATACCTTCGTGTTCCTTCACTACATCTACCGCCGTCCCGGCCAGCTTGGGCCCGGGACCGTTCGCCACCATCGCCACCGGTGTCCCACGCAACCGGCCCACGCGCGCGAAATCCACAGGCCAATCGGGCCTTGTGACGCCCTCAACGTGCCCCAGCAATCCTTCCAACTCGCGGCGCTCGGCAGCTACAAATACGACCAATTACACGTAACCGTTCGCGCGAAACCAATCCACCGCGCGTTTTAGCGCCCCATCGATGGGCTGCGGATTAAATCCCAGGTCGCGCTTCGCCTTGTCGAGCGAAACGAACATTTTCCTGCGCGCCATTTTCACCGCGTCGATCGGCGCCCTCGGCTCACGGCCGGTCAAATTCGCCCAGCCGGTGCTGGCAAGGCCTGCCGTGTATGCCACCGCATATGGAATGCGCCAGCGCGGAGCTTTTCCACCGCTGATCGCCGCCAGGCGCGCCAGGATCTGCTGCAGCGTCAGGTTCTCGCATCCGAGAATGTAGCGCTCACCAGTCTTGCCGCGCTCGCAGGCGAGCAAATGGCCCTCGGCCGTGTCTTCCACATCCACTAGATTTAATCCCGTGTCGACGAATGCCGGCAAGTGGCCTTTCAGGTAATCGACGATAATCTTTCCGGTAGGCGTCGGTTTGAAATCGTGATCGCCGATCGGCGCCGTTGGATTCACGATCACCACCGGAAATCCCGCGCGCGCAAACTCCAGCGCTACCTGCTCGGCTTGAAATTTCGATCGCTTGTAAGCGCCCGCCATTTCGTCCAAACAAACCTCACTGTCCTCGTTGCCCAGTCGATCGCCATGCATGCCGATGCAACCCACGGTGCTGGTATAAACCACGCGCTCGACGCCTGCATCTCGCGCGGCGGTCAACAAATTCCGCGTGCCTTCCACGTTGGAGCGATATAACTCGGAGGAATCTTTGGCCCACAGACGATAATCCGCAGCGACGTGATACACCACGGCGCAGCCGGCTACGGCGCGTTCCAGCGACTCAGGATCGCGCAGGTCGCCTGCGACCACTTCCCCGTCCAACTCCCGCACCCTACTTATGTCTCTCACCAAGGCCCGCACCCTTTCCCCGCGTGCAAGCAATTTGTTAGCGACGTGCCACCCCAGGAAACCGGTCGCCCCCGTTACAAGCGTCGGCCTCACACCGTCAATGTCCGTTCAATCCGGACTTTATTTTCAGAAACGTGTTCAACGCCAGCAGTGGGAACGAATTCCGGTACAAGTGATAACAGAGGTAGAAAACCTGGGGGAATCCGGTTCCAGTGGCCAGCTCTTCGTCCCACGTTCCATCGTTCTTTTGCGTTCGAATCAAGTAGTCAATTCCGTCGTTCAGGCTGGAGCTGGTCGTGTCGCCGCCGGCCAACAACGCGAGAACCGCCCAAGCTGTCTGCGAAGGCGTGCTGGCCGCGGGCACGAAACTCTTCAGCTTGTAGCTTTCGCAACTTTCGCCCCAGCCGCCGTCGAAATTCTGAATCGACCGGACCCATTCCAAGCCGCGCTGGACGTACGCTTCACGGTCGCTGACGCCCGCCGCCGCCAAACCGCGCAAGGCAAGAAATGTTCCGTAGACGTAATCGACGCCCCAGCGCCCATACCAGCTGCCGTCTTCTTCTTGCGAGTGAATCAGGTACTGCACGCCTTTTTCGACTGCCGGGTGCGAGCGATTGTACCCGTACGCGCACAAAGCTTCGAGCACGCGCCCGGTGATGTCGGGGCATGTTGGATCGAGCATCGCGTTGTGATCGGCAAACGGGACGCAGCTCAGCGGGTGCCAATCGTTATCCACATCGAACGCTGCCCAGCCGCCGTCTTTCGACTGCATTTCAAACAACCACTTGATCGCGCGGTGCTCGGCGGCTTGCTGGTCTTCCGATCGTGACGCGCTCGATCGGTTTAGCGCCAGCAGCACCATCGCGGTGTCGTCGATGTCGGGATAAAATTCGTTGGCGAACTCAAAATACCAGCCGGACGGCTCGGCTTTGGGACGTTTGACGGACCAGTCACCTTTGCGGCGCACTTCTTTAGTCAGCAGCCAATCGGCCGAGCGGCGCAGAATATCGTGTTCGGGTTCGACGGCCTCGCCCAACGCGAATGCCGCGATCGCAGTATCCCAAACCACCGAAAAGCACGGCTGGAAGAAGAAGCGGTCGTCCGCAGCCACCATCAAGCGATCGAACTGGCGCTGTGCTTCCACTCGCTCGGGCGAATCGGGTGCGTAGCCGAGCAGATCGAGCGCCATGACCACGTACATCATGGGCGGATAAATGGCCGCGACTCCGTCGGTATACTGCGTGTGCTCCAGCATCCAGCGCTCGGCCTTGCGGATGGCTCGCTGGCGAAGCGACTTCGAGCCGTATTTTTCCCAAAGCTTCAAGAAAATATCGAGCCGCAGGAAAACATTGCGCCAGGTGAAGCTTGCCCGATCGGGCAAAAAGCCCATGTTGCCGTCGTGGGGCTTTTCATCGGCGATGAACAATTCCTTCAAATCGAACCCAGCCGGCACGGGCCGCCGCGGATTGAAGGCATGCACGATGGCGAGCGGAATGACGATGGCTCGCGTCCAGGACGACATCTCGTAGATGAAGTTTCGGAACAGCACCATCTCGGGCGGGATGCTGGGCGCTTGATCGCGCGGGAACAGATCGAACAGGCTCAGGTTGATCTTGACGTAGCTGTTGGCGGCCTGGATGCCGCCCATCGCCAGGATCCGTTCACGTGCGCGCGTCAATCGGAGATCGTTATAGTCGAGGCCGGCCAGTTTCAAGGCGAAATACGCCTTTACCGTTGCATTCAGATCCGCCGGTCCTTGCGGATAGATATTGAAGCCGCCATCCTGCAATTGGCGCGCGAGAATCGATTGCGCCGCCTTGTCGATCAGCGGGCGCGTCGGCGGATTCCAGACGCCGTTTTCCGGCGGATGCAGCCAGAGTTGTAGTAGAACGTAGTCTGATTCGAGCGTGGTGTCGGCGGTGAGCAATGCCCGCCAGTAACCGGGCTCATCCTGCGTGCGCGCGAAATACTCGGTGGACTTGCGCGAGGCTTGTGTAGCCCCGTCAACAAGCGTGCCGGCGACTTGCAACTTCGGGGTCATACAGACGCGATAGTTGTCAGCTTCAGCGCCGATCGCTCCAGGTCCGCGGGAAGATGGAACCGCACGTCTTCTTCCTTCAGCTCCATCTCTTCCATGTAGTCAAAAGCAAACTTGGTCTCGAGCGATTGGATTAGTTCCTGCACCAGGTTTTCCGGAGCCGATGCGCCTGCGGTAACCGCCACTGTCTTTGCGCCATCCAGCCACGCCGGATTCACTTCGGTACTGTCATCCACCAGATACGCGGGTACGCCTTCGTTCTGGCAAACTTCCACTAAACGCCTCGAATTCGAACTATTTTGAGAACCCACTACCAGCAACACGTCCGTGAGTGGCACTACCGCTTTGACGCCCAACTGCCGGTTTTCGGTTGCATAGCAAATATCCTGCGTCTTTGGCCCTTTAATGGCCGGGAAGCGCTCTTGCAAACGCGCCACGATGTCTTTAGTCTCATCCAGGCTCAGCGTGGTTTGGGTGAGGTACGAAATCCGCGTCGGATCTTTGACCTCCAGCCGGTCGACATCCTCCACCGACGAAACCAGAATGGTGGATTGCGGAGCTTCGCCCAACGTCCCGATCACTTCGTCGTGGCCGGCGTGGCCGATCAGCACGATGGTGTAATCCTGGCGCGCAAATTTCACCGCTTCCAGGTGGACTTTGGTGACCAGCGGGCAAGTGGCGTCGATCACTTGCAGCTTGCGCTCCTTGGCCTCCTGCCGCACGGCCGGCGATACACCATGCGCGCTGAAGATCACGCGTGCGCCCTCGGGAACTTCGCTCAGCTCTTCGACGAAAATCGCGCCCGCCTGCCGCAGTTCGTCGACCACGTGGCGATTGTGGACGATCTCTTTACGAACATATACAGGAGCGCCATACAGGTTGAGAACGATCTTTACCACATCGATCGCCCGCACGACACCGGCGCAAAAACCGCGCGGCCGGAGAAGGATGATTTTCTTGGTGGGACTGGCAGTCTGAATTTCGGCCATCCGCCACATTATAGCAGCGTAAAGGTTAGTTACAGAAATGGTTACGCTTTATTAATCAAACGGTAACAGGGGTAAACGCCAACCTTACGGAGCCCGTCAACTCCTTATTGACGCATAGATTTTTCGCTTTCTGGATCGCGCTGGGCACGCTCGCGACAGTGGCCGAAGCGCAAACCGTTATCGACAGCGTGATCGACGCCGCCAGCTACGCTCCCCGGGTCGCGCCGGGTGCGTTGGCTTCGATTTTCGGATCGAACCTGGCCGACTACACCCAGGGTGCGAGCGGCTTTCCGCTTCCCAAGAGCATGGCCGGAGCGACGGTCTACCTCAATCAATCACCAGTGCCGCTCTTGTTCGTCAGCCAGACCCAGATCAACTTCCAGGTGCCCAGCGGTCTCGCGGCCGGCATCGCGAGCCTCTACGTCAGCCGCGACGGAGGAACGAGCACGGCGTTTCAGTTCACGGTCGTCCCGAATGGCCCCGCCATGTTTCAGGACTCGAGCAACCATGCGATCGCGCAAAATCTGGTTGACTATTCGCTCAATTCGTCTAGCAACCCCGTGGCGTCCGGCGCAGGTCTGATTGTTTATCTGACCGGCCAGGGCCCGGTGAATAATGCCGTTCCAGATGGCACAGCCACGCCGGCCTCGCCAATAGCGACAGCCACGGCAACGGCAACAGCCACCATCGGCGGCGTCAACGCGACCGTACAATTTCTGGGACTGACGCCGGGATTCCTCGGCCTCGCGCAGGCCAACATCGTGGTTCCCTCGCTAGCGACGGCCGATTATCCGCTGGTGCTCACGGTCGGCGGATACGTCAGCAGTTCGGCCATGGTGTCGGTATCGGGCTCAGGTTCGGCGCCGCCGACGTATCTGACCCAGGTTGGCCAATTGAATTTCGCCAATGGCGCGAGCAGCAGTCTCGCGATCTATGGCGACACCACGTATATCTGCGGCCCGAATCGCATCAACATCATCGATACCAGCGATGTGGCCGCGCCATCGTACGTGGGCGAGTTCGGGGATTTGCAGCTGGCCGGTAATGGCGGTAAGTGCGCTCTCAATACGGCCGCGTCCGAGCCGATTCTCGTGGATATTGTGGGGCCTGGTGACGCACCGACGTTCGCCGTCTATAGCCTAGAGAATCCCGATGATCCCGCGCTGCTGTCGCAGCTAACTACGAGTCCGTACACATTCCTCACCAATATCAGCTTCCTGGGAACCACGGGATATGTCAGTACCAGCTGGTATCAGACCAGCGGCACTTCCATCACGGGGCAGTTTGGCAACTTCGTCGCGTATGATTTCAGCAGCCTGTTTCCGGTTTTACTGGGCGTGCTTTCGAGCGGGCCGGGGTCGGCCGGTCTCAGCGTCATGCCCGACTCCCTGGCGTTAGCGCCCAGCAGCAGCTACCCGAACACTGCGTACGTCACCACCACAACCGCTACCGGCGACAGCACTAACGGATCAGCCGCGCTGGAAGTGGTGAACATCAGCAGTCCGCAAAGCATGCAAAGCATCGAGCAGGTCACCGTGTCTACCGCCGCGATATTTCTGGGCTTTGGTTACGACGACCCCCTTCTACTCGTAACCGGAAATACCAATGGATTTCAAAATCCTGGAGTGCTGGACTCGAACGGAGTGCTGAATTTCAACATCAATGGCAACCTTACGATTTCCACGATGAACATCTCGAACGTGGACAGCCCAACTGGAATCGCGAACGTAACCACCCAAATCCCAACCAGCGGAACGTACGTCGTACAGCCGTTCGGTTCGAACATATTCGCCATCGTCAACAATCCGCCCGCCACCGATTCCGCTGGTCCGAGCAGCCTCTGGATTGTCGATGCCACTACGCCAAGTACGCCGGTGCTCTATCCGTTCGCAACCGAGTTCGGCATGAGCGATGTTTCCGCCGCGTTCACCAGCACGGCCTCTTATCTGCTGGTGCCGAACGTGAACGGATTAACGATTTACTCGATTCAGACGCCCTGACGTCTTCGATTCGATCAGATCGAGTAGTTGATCTTCGTGCTCGATCTCGACGCCGATCTTCAGCCAATACAGCACGACCCCGGCTCGCGACAACGCACCAGGCGCGCCCTCGGGCAAATTCATCGCGTCCTTTTCGGTGGTCAGCAAAACACGCGAGCCGTGCATCTGCGCTTGCGCGGCCAACCGTTCCACCTGTTCGGCCGTGTATTGGTGATGATCGCGGAAGGCCCAATGAAAGACGGGCGGCAGGCACAGCGACCGCAACGTCCCCCAGAAACTGGCCGGATTCGCCAGCGCGCAAAACGCCGCCACTGGTCCTTCGCTCGGTTGTTCCATCTTGCGGGTGCAGTAGTTCACCCAGCCGCGCGGCTCCACGCGAGCGCGGAAAATCGGAGCTTTGGCATTCCACGATCGCAGTTGCCGGCGGATGCCTTCGTAGGCTCGCTCGGGCGCGGTGCGCATGATCACGAAAGCTCCGGCGCGTGACAGCGCGCTCATCGGTTCGCGCAAAGCTCCCAGGGGAAATGCTTCACAGCCCGCGAACGGATTCAGAGCGTCAATCACGACCAGATCCAGATCGCGCTGGAGGCGCACATGTTGGAACCCGTCGTCCAAAAGAAAAACGCCAGGCTGGTATTTTTCCTCGAGCAGATGGCCCGTTCGAAAGCGATCGGCGCCGATGCCCACGTGCGCATATCCAGAATGGACGAAGATTTGCGCTTCGTCTCCAGTCAGGCGGACGGGGGCGGGCTGGCCAGCGCCGACCAAGACAGTGGTTTCGATCGACCGGCGGCGATATCCGCGCGTCAGGATTGCCGGGTGAGCGCCAAGTTCGCTCAGCCGTTCTGCGAGATGATCGACCAACGGAGTTTTACCCGCGCCGCCCATGCTGATGCCCCCCACGCTGATCACAGCCGCGTCGAGACGCCGGGCGTGTGCCCTCTTCCTGCGAATCTGGAGCGCGCTCACGAAGGCCCATGTCTTGGCAAGCGGCCAGAGCAGGAACCGCGCCGGGCTCAATCGGGTCCAGCAGGCAACTGCGAGATCGTGTTGGCCGAGAATTTCCGTAACGGCGATCTTCGTCGCACCGCGTTTCTCCGTTGCAAGTGTTGCGGCCTGCGCGCCCAGCTCTTCTCGCAACGCCGGCTGGTCGAGCAACTGAGCCACCGCGCCGCTGAGTTGGCTCGCCTCCTGAATTTCCACGAACGCACGCCGCTCGCGAAACTCTGCCGCAATCGCCGCAAAGTTTTCCAGATGCGGCCCGGTGATAATGGCGCGCCGCACAGCCGCGGGCTCCAACACATTGTGCCCACCACGCCGCGCGAGCGTTCCGCCCATGAACACCACATCGGCCAATGGAAACAAGGTCGCCAACTCGCCCACGGAATCGAGCAGCAACACGCACGGTAGCGCCAAATCCGGCGGGACTTCACCCTCCGTGCGGCGAACATATCTCAAGTGAGCATCGCTCAACTTTCGCTCGGCTTCGTCGAACCGCTCGGGTTTGCGCGGAACCAGGATTAGCAACAACCCCGGATGTTTGCGGCTCAGCTCTTTAAACGCGCGTAGTACGGCGTCGTCTTCATCCACGTCGTGGCGATCCGCGCCCGCCATGGTGCTGGCGGCAATCCAAATCGCGGTTGGATGCAGCTTGTCGATCAAGCTTCGGATCATGCGCGGCGGCTCGGCGCACGGCGGCTCGGCGTCGTATTTCAGATTGCCCATCACCCGCACGGAGCTCAGCGGCGCGCCCAGTTCGACGTACCGGTTGGCATCCAAGCCGCTCTGTACCAGGATCGCGTCGGGCTGCCTGAACGCGTCCGAGAGAAAGAAGCGCCAACGCCGATACCTGGGAAACGCACGGTCCGATATGCGCCCGTTC
This sequence comes from Bryobacteraceae bacterium, assembly GCA_035486995.1. Classification (GTDB taxonomy): domain Bacteria; phylum Acidobacteriota; class Terriglobia; order Bryobacterales; family Bryobacteraceae; genus Palsa-89. The sequence goes on along the minus strand of DATHMO010000034.1, from coordinate 5,238 downwards.
ACGATCATCAAGCCGCAGCCTGCGTGTTTAGCCTCGCGGTACAGCGCCGGCCAAATCTCTGTCTCGAGAATCACGACCAACGCGGGCCGGATGCGCTCGATTACGCGCCGTACAGCGAAGACATAATCGATGGGAGCGTGAAAGATTCCGTCCACTAATCCGGCAAGGCGCTCTTCGGCGATATCGCGGCCGGCTACGGTGGTCACTGAAACGTAGAGCGGAATGCTGGGGCTGCGCTCGCGAATTTCACGCAGCAATCCGGCTGCCGAGATCACCTCTCCCACCGAAACAGCGTGCAACCAAATGGCACCCGGGGGCGTCGGTTGGAAAGATTGCGGCGCTCCGCCTAAGCGCTCGCAAACGCCGCGTGAATATCGCGGATCGCGTACGCAGCGGTAAACGAAATAGAATACTAACAGCGGAAAAGCGGCGACGCGAATCGCCCAGTGAAGGATGTGAATGAAAGCGCTCTTGATTTCCCTGATAATGTTCATGGCCGCGGCCACGCTACTGGCTGACAATAGCAAGGATGCGGGCAAGTTTTCGCCCGGTCCCGCTGCATCGTATCCGGCCAAGCAGACCAATGACCACGTAACGGTGGCGGCAATTGCCTACGACACCGAAGAGCTGGCTCACTCGGCATTTGGGAAATTGAACCCCAATCAGTACGGCGTGCTGCCGGTTCTGGTCATCATACAGAATGACACGGACCAAGTTTTGAAGCTAGATCACCTGGAGACTGAGTATACCGGCGTGGACGGCCGCCATGTGGAAGCCACCCCCGCCGACGAAGTACAAACGCTGGGCGGGACGGAGAGACCGCGAATACCGGGCGGCGGCAGCCCGATACCAATCCATCGGAAGCATAAAAACCCGCTGGATGTTTGGGAAATCGACGGGCGATCGTTCGCCGCCAAGCTGCTGCCGGCGCATGAATCGGCCAATGGCTTTTTCTATTTTCAAACCGCACACCGGCCGGGATCGAAGTTTTATTTGACGGGGATCAAGGTTGCCGCCACTGGCCAGGATGTTTTCTATTTCGAGATCCCGCTCGAAAATCCGAAGTAAAACCGGTCCGCTATTTTTTGTCGGCTGGCGGTTCAGCCGGAAGAATCTTCCCCAACTTGATTTTGTCGATCATCGGGAAATTCTTCACCAGGTAGGCATCGCCTTCTTCAGTGATCCGTTGCTGATCGGGCCGCTCGGCATAGCCGGGATAAATCTTATCCACGACGTCCATGCCGTCGCTTACGGTTGCGAACGGAGCGAACCCCATCGAGTCGAGAAATTTGTTGTCATTGAGATTGATGAATAGCTGCGTCGTACGCGTATTCGGACCCGCCGTGGCGAAAACCAGCGTTCCGCGCGAGTTGCTGCCCATCACGGGATCGTCCTTGATGCTGGCGTGCTCCCAGACTTTGTTCACTTCCGGGTTCGCATTCAAGCCGAACTGCACGATGAATGGACGCGGCGACGTCACCACTCGGAAGAACGCAGCGTTGTTAAAGAAGCCGTTCTTCACCAAGTTGTAAAAGCGGTCCGCGCCCAACGGAGCCCAATCGCGATGCACCTCCACGATCACGTCGCCCTTGGTGGTCGTGAACTGCACTTTGAACAAGTCGGGGGCCTTCGCGCGCAACGAAGCCGGGTTCATCAACGACGGCCGGGCCGCCGTACCGGTCTTCGATGCGCCCGCCTTGGAAGTCGCGCTCTTGGACGCGGGCGTCTGCGCCATGAGCGCCGAGCACAAAACAAAAATCGTCAACAGTGATTTCATAAAGCTCGATTATACTGAAAGTGTTTCCGTGATGGGCACTCGGCGCGCGTTTTTTGCTGTACTCTTGTTTGCATCCTTGGCGCCCGCGGCTGAGGTGAAGATCACGCTGCTCGCCACCACCGATCTGCACGGCAATCTATTTCCATACGACTACTACACCGCGCGGCCGGCCGAACGCGGCTTGGCCAAAATCGCGACGCTGATCGCAGCCGAGCGCGCCGAAAATCCCAACAATCTGCTGATCGATTGCGGCGACACCATCCAGGGCACGCCGCTCGAAGCGGTCTATCAGGAGTCTGTCCAAAAAGGCGACTCTTCGTTCGAACATGATCCAATGATGCTCGCCATGAACGCCATCGGGTACGACGCCATGGTGGTTGGCAATCACGAGTTCAACTTCGGTCTGAAGAACCTGGCGAAGGCTCATTACCAGGATGCACACTTCCCTTGGATTTCGTCGAATATTCACGCCAGCGGCGAGACGGCGCCCTTTCCGCCGTATTTCATCAAGACCATTGCCGGTGTGAAGATCGCCGTGATAGGCGTCACCACCCCGCTGGTTCCGGAATGGGAAGCCGAAGAGCATTATCACGGATATCGTTTCGAGCCAGGCGTTGAAGCCGTGCGGAGCGCGGTTGCCGACGCTCGCGATCGCCATCATCCAGACGTCGTGATTGTCGCCGCGCACTCAGGCCTGGACGGCGACCCGCGCGAGAACATGGTCCGCCAGATCGCAACCGAAGTCCCCGGCATCGACGCCATTGTTTTCGGTCACTCGCATCAGCAACTCGCGAGCCTCCAAATTGGCGACGTTCTGCTGATGCAGCCGAAGAACTGGGGGATTTCGCTCGGCCGCATGGATTTCGTATTACAGTCGAACGATTCCGGCGGATGGCGCATTATTTCCAAATCCAGCCGCCTGATTCCGGTGACGCGCGAGACTCCCGCCGACGCGAAGATCCTCGAAATCGGCCGGCCCTATCACGAACTCGCCGAGAAGTATCTCAACACTCCGGTCGCCGAGGCCCCGGTATCGCTCGACTCGCGCCTGGCTCGCGTGGAAGACTCAGCGCTGATCGACGCTGTCCAACAAGTGGAGCTCTACTATTCGAAGGCCGACGTCTCATTTGCGTCGTCATTCAACGCGCGCGTCAGCGTGCCGAAGGGTCCGGTCACCATCCGGCAGATCGCCGCGCTCTATATCTACGAGAATCAGCTTTACGTGATTGAGGGCAACGGCAAGATGGTCCGCGACGCGCTCGAAAATTCCGCGCGCTATTACAACACCTGCGCGACCGATTGCTCGCATGGTCCGCTCATCAATCCTGAAGTCATCGGCTACAACTACGACATGGCACAAGGCGTGGATTACGAAATTGATCTCACCGCAGCGCCGGGCAATCGCATCCGCAATCTGCGCTGGCACGGTAAGCCTTTGGAAGATAACCAACCGTTGCGCATCGCGGTGAACAACTATCGCGCCGGTGGCAGCGCCGGTTACTCCATGTTTCGCGGCGCGAAGATCGTCTGGCGCTCCCCGGATGAAATCCGCGATTTAGTAATCCAGTACTATAGCGACCACAAGACGTTGCCCGCGCAGCCGGACAATAACTGGCGCGTAGTACCAGACGCCGCGTTGCGTACGCTGGAACACGAAGCGTTGGCCGGTGCGCAAACCGTAACTCAGCAGTAATCACCGTTTCACATTTCAGTGCTGTTATGTTTGTGAATGCGGGACGCCCTGGCTACGCTCCTCGGACAGAAGCTGCCCGCGCCGGTGGAAGGCGCGATCGAAAAACTGCTTCGGCTGGACCGTTTTGACCGCCTTTGGGAAGATGTCCCAGGCGCCGACAACCGGCTCATTGCCGATCACCCGCTCGCGCTGCTCAACGTCCATACGCAGGTTTCCGAGCGCGACCTTGCGCTCATTCCCAAGCAAGGCCCGGTGGTCGTAGTGGCCAATCATCCCTTTGGATTGATCGAGGGCGCGATCCTGCCATCGCTGTTTCTATCGGTTCGTTCCGACGTGAAGGTCATGGCGAACCATCTGCTGGCCGGGATGCCCGAAACGAACGGGCTATGTATCTTCGTCGATCCGTACGGCGGCGAAAACGCAACTCGCGCCAATCGCAAAGGGCTGAAGGACGCGATCGCATGGCTCAAGCAAGGCGGACTCCTGATCGTCTTTCCCGCCGGCGAAGTCTCGCACCTGAATTTCAAGGAACGCGCCATCACGGACCCGGAATGGAACAACAGCGTTGCCCGGCTCATACGCATCACCGGCGCCACGGTGCTGCCCACCTTCATCCTGGGCGCCAACAGCGCACTGTTCCAGTTGCTCGGGCTCATGCATGCGCGAGTACGCACCGCGCTGCTGCCCCACGAATTTTTCAACAAACATAACCGCAGCATCGAAGTGCGTATTGGCAGCCCGATTACTCCAGCCAAAGTTCGCGCCTATCAGGACGATCTCGCATTGATCCGTTATCTGCGCCGCCGGACCTACTTGCTGCAAGATCGCGAAGCTCCCAAACACTTTTCCGTGGCTGTTGCCGAACCGCAGGCGGCTGAGACGGCCACCGAGCTGTTGGCGGGCGAAGTCTCCCGGCTCGCGCCCGAGCGAACCCTGGTTGAAAACGACGACTTCGCGGTTCTTCTCGCCAAATCAAACGAGATTCCGAATGTTTTGCACGAAATCGGACGCCTGCGCGAACTCACTTTCCGCCAGGTCGGCGAAGGCACCGGCAAGCCCATCGATCTCGATCGCTTCGACGATCACTATTGGCATCTTTTCGTGTGGCACCGCCACGCGCGCGAAGTCGCCGGAGCGTACCGGCTGGGCCCATCCGACGAGATCCTCTCCCGTTTCGGACCCAACGGCTTTTATACCAGCCAGCTTTTCCACTGGCGGCAGCCGTTCCTTCACCGCATCAGCCCCGCGCTCGAATTGGGCCGTTCCTTCGTGCGTCCGGAATATCAAAAGACCTATGCTCCGCTGCTGCTGTTATGGAAGGGCATCGGGCAATTCCTGGTCAGGCATCCGCAGTACAAGCTGCTCTTTGGGCCCGTCAGCATCAGCAATGGCTACTCCGCTGCATCCCGGCACCTCATGGTGAAATTCTTAAGCGCCTATCGCCAGTCGCCCGAATTTGCACCGCTGGTGCGCGCCCGCAATCCGTTCCGGCAGCGCCCCTCTAAGCTTGCGGATGAATTGATCGGCGCAACCGTCTGGGACGTCGAAGAACTTTCGGCGTTGATTGCCGACGTGGAGACGGATCGCAAAGGCGTGCCCGTGCTGCTGAAACAATATCTGAAACTCGGCGGCGAATTGGCAGCCTTTCACGTCGACCGCCGTTTCGCCAACGCGCTCGACGGCCTGATCATCGTCGATCTTCGCAAGACCGACGTGCGCGTGCTCGAACGCTACATGGGAAGGGAAGGCGCCGCGCAGTATCTGAAAT
>DATHMO010000033.1:0-11660 GCA_035486995.1 Bryobacteraceae bacterium | reverse complement strand
CGCCCTTCGAAATCATGACCTCCGGGCTTCGCAATTGGATATACGTGATGGGGCGGCTGAAACCCGGCGTCACAAAGCCACAAGCCCAGGCTTATCTGCGGCCAATTTTCGAACGATCCATCCGTTCGGCGGTCGCGAGTGTTGGCGGCCTGCCGTTCGGTTCATTACCCATCCGTCAGGAGTTCCTCGCCACGCGGCTCCAATTGGATTCCGGCGGACAAGGTCTCGCGACACTGCGCCGGCAATTCTCAAAACCGCTGCTCATCGTGATGGCCATCGTCGCCCTGCTGCTTCTGGTAACTTGCGCCAACGTCGCAAACCTGCTGCTCGCGCGTGGAAATGCCCGTCAACGGGAGATCGCAGTCCGGCTCGCCATTGGTGCCGGGAGAAGTCGTTTGATTCGCCAACTGATCGCCGAAAGCGTTCTACTCGCGATTGCTGGCGGCGCTCTCGGCCTCGTTCTCGCGTTCTGGGCCGGCAGATCGCTCCTGCTTCTGATGGCCCACTCGCGTTCTCCGGTTTTGCTGGACGTGCATCCCGACACTACGGTTCTTGCCTTCACTCTCTTGATCTCCGTCTTCACGGCGCTTCTGTTCGGGATCGTCCCCGCATTGAGGGCCGCCCGGCTCGATCTGACCGGGCTGGCGCTCCAAACCACGCGAAGTCCAGGCCAGGCCGGCGGCCGTTCACGCCTCGGAAAAGCGTTGGTGGTCGTGCAGGTAGCCGTATCGCTGGTATTGACCATCGGCGCGGGCCTTCTCGCGCGCAGTCTCGCTAACCTGAAGGACTTCTATCCCGGGTTTAACAAGAACAACGTCTTGTTGCTCACCATGGATCCACTCATGACCGGGTATCCGGAAGATCAATTGGTCCCGCTTTTCGAACGCCTGCTCGATCGTTTCACGGCCATTCCTGGCGTTCGGTCCGCGACGTTCTCCGTGCACGGCCTGCTCAACCCGAACGCCAGCACCTCCGAGATCCGAGTGGAGGGTCACAAGCTCGAGGCCCGCACGGAATTAGCGCCGGTTGGCGTCGAGCCGGTCGGTCCGCACTACTTCAAGACCGTCGAGACTCGAGTCTTAGAGGGACGCGATTTTACCGCCGACGACCGCCTGGGCGCCGTGAAAGTGGCCGCCATCAACCAAACGGCGGCTCGTTTCTATTTCGGCGACACGAACCCGATCGCGAGGCGCATCAGCATGCCCGGATATCGCGGCGATCCGAGCTGGCTCGAAATCATCGGCGTGGTCCAGGATGCCAAATACCACAGCCTGCGCGAACAGCCCGTGCCGATGGTTTACATATCGCTTTTCCAGTATCCGGAATCGGGTGTTACATTTGAAATCCGTACTGCCATCCATCCTTCCAGCGCGGCCACAGCCGTGATCAACGCCGTCAAAGCCACGGACGCGCGCCTTCCGGTCCTCGACATCCAGACCCTCGGCAATCAATTGAACGATTCACTGGTTCAGGAGAGATTGGTCGCGTCGTTATCCAGCGCCTTCGGTTCGCTGGCGCTGCTGTTGGCCGCCGTCGGTCTGTACGGCCTCATGGCGTTCGCCGTGAATCGAAGGACCAACGAGATCGGCATTCGAATGGCGTTAGGCGCTAAGCCGGTGCAAATCGCTGGCATGGTCTTGCGCGAAACGCTGCTGCTGGTCTCGCTGGGCCTCGCGATCGGAATACCCGTCGCCATAGCCGTCTCCAAACTGATTGCGACCGAGCTGTACGGCTTGAAATCGAACGATCCGGTCACGTTGCTGCTCGCGAGCCTGAGTACCGCCGCCATCGCGGTTTTGGCCGGCTATTTGCCCGCCCGCCGAGCCTCGCGCGTCGACCCAATGACCGCGCTGCGCTACGAATGAACGTTCGCCGAAGCGGCTACCTCTACGCCCCACTTGGCCCCCGACTTCCGGCTAGGGTGTAAAAAATGCCGAAACTCGGTGCCCCACCGGCACTTTTGGGGGCTTGACAACCGTACTTACATGCTTAGAATGGGGATAATCTCCTTTTCGTTCTTATGCAACCCTGCAATCACACCCGCACGGAAATGTTGGCACGGCGTGATGGTGTGGACTATGTGCGATGCCTGGACTGCGACCAGGTGTTCGAAGCTGAAGACCTGGAAGCCATCGTCTCGGGCTACGACGAAGACGACGAACCCGCCGCCTAACCCGCCTGTTCGGCTCCCCGCCTGAGATTTTCCGCCCGAGTTCGGTACCTCAGTTCTATCCGAAGGTTCCGCTCGCTTTGAGGCCACAGATTCATGTAATCGAAGGCGGGACCTGCGATCCTATATATGGAAATGGAACCGCTTCGTATCGTCGCTATCGGTGGGGGAACCGGCCTGTCGTCGCTTCTACATGGCCTGAAACGGTTCGCCCTCGAGCCGCGAGAAGTTGAAATTACCGCCGTCGTCACCGTCACCGACGATGGAGGCAGCTCGGGACGCCTCCGCCGCGATTTTGACGTCCTGCCGCCCGGCGACATCCGCAACTGTATGGTGGCGCTTTCAGAAGACGAAGCGCTGCTGTCCAAGCTCTTCCAGTATCGTTTTTCCGAAGGCCGCGGGCTGAAAGGCCACAGCTTCGGCAATCTCTTCCTCACGGCGCTGACCAACCTCACGGGCGACTTCTCCAAGGCCGTCAAGCTTTCGTCGGAGATTCTAGTGAGCCTGGGCCGGATCTATCCGGCCACCAACGCCAACGTCGTTTTGGAAGCCGAGCTCGAAAACGGAAAAATCGTGAAGGGCGAAACCAAGATCGGCAAGAGCCGCTCGCGCATCAAGCGTATTCATCTCGCTCCGCGCAATTGCAAGCCGCTTCCCGAAACTCTCGCAGCCATTCAGGATGCCGATCTCATCACGCTCGGACCCGGTTCGCTGTTTACCAGCGTCATACCGAACCTGCTGGTGGAAGGCATCGCGCCCGCCATCGAACGCAGCCACGCACTGAAAGCTTACTTTGTGAACCTGATGTGGCAGCCCGGCGAAACCATCGGGTTCCGCGCCTCCGATCACGTGGAGGCCATTCATCGCCACGCCGGCACGCATTTGATCGACGTCGCGGTGGTGAATACGCGCGCCATCAGCGCCCGCCAGCGCCGCAGATACGCCGCCGAAAACGTGCGATCCGTGCTGAATGATGTGGACCGTCTGGCCGAGATGGGCTTGCAAGTGGTCGCCACCGATCTGCTTGGCCCCGGCGATAGCGTCCGCCACGATCCGCGCGCTTCCGCCGAGGTTGCACTACAATTGGCAAAGCGGGGACGAGCAGTGCGCCGCAAGGTCCGCGTTCTCGGCGACCACTAATAAGGATGAGTTCGCAGATCAACGTAGTGATCCTGGCCGCCGGCCTCGGGACGCGCATGAAGTCCAAGCGTGCCAAGGTGCTGCATCGCGCGGGCGGCCTCTCGTTGATCGAGCACGTTGTCGCGGCTGCCAGCACCATCACGCCCTCCGATCGCGCTACCGTCGTGGTGGGTCATCAAAGCGCCCAAGTCCGCCAGTTGCTCGCCCCGTCGGGCGTCCGTTTTGTCGAACAAACCGAGCAAAAAGGCACCGGCCACGCGCTGTTAGCCTGCCGCGAATCGCTTGCTTCCGAGCCTGGATTGGTCGTTGTGCTCTATGGCGATTGCCCGCTGCTTGCTCCGGCGACCTTGTCCGAGTTGGTTCGCCGCCAGAGCTCCGTTAACGCCGCCGCCACTCTGATCACCACGCGCCTCGACGATCCCACCGGTTACGGCCGCGTGATCTTTGACGACCAGCATCGGGTTCGGGCCATCGTGGAGCAAAAGGCCGCAACGCCCGAGCAGCTTTCTATTCCCGTTATCAACTCGGGGATTTATTGTTTTCACGCCGAACTGCTGTGGCGGCACCTGCTTGAAATCCGGCCCGACAATCCGGCGCACGAATACTATTTGACCGACATCATCGAGATCCTGAATCGCGCGGGGCACCATGTCGCGGCGATGGAAGTCGAAAATCCGGCTGAGCTTTTGGGCATCAACACGCGCGTCGAACTGGCCGAGGTCGATCGAATTTTCCGCGACCGCAAAGTGCGCGAACTGATGTTGGCCGGAGTAACAATCGAGAAACCGGAAACGGTGACGGTCGACGCTCAGGTCCGCATTGGCGCGGATTCCATTGTGGAACCATTCGCGCAGATTCTGGGCAACACCGAAATCGGCGAAGAAGCGCACATCGGCGCCTGCGCGATCATCCAGAATTCAACGCTAGGGGCCGCGGCTGAGGTCGCCCCGTTCACCCACATCGTGGATTCGCGCATCGAAGCCGGCGCCCATATCGGACCTTTCGCACGGCTGCGCGGCGGTGCGCGGATCGGCTCGAACGCCCGCATCGGAAATTTCGTGGAGCTGAAGAACACCAACTTCGGCGCCGGGGCCAAGGCCAATCATTTGGCGTATTTGGGCGATGCGGAAATCGGCGAGAACACCAACATCGGCGCGGGCACCATCACCTGTAACTACGACGGCGCGAATAAACATCCCACTCGCATCGGAAAGGATGCTTTCGTCGGCAGCAATTCAACGCTAGTTGCGCCGCTCGAAATCGGCGATGACAGCTACATCGGCGCGGGCTCGGTAATCACGTCAAAAGTGCCCGCCGAAGCTTTGGCGCTCGGGCGCGCGCGCCAAGTGGTGAAGGAAGGTTGGGCGGCCAACCGGAAAAAAAAGAAGAAGAAATAACTACTTTTTATCCGGCTGCTTCTGCGCCGGCCGCACCACTACCAGCCGCGCGACATCCTCACCGTCGTCGGTGGTTACGAATCCAACCGTAACTTTCGCCCGAACCCGCAGCTTACCCTCGATCCGGGTATCGGGCTTGATTGAAAACGTGCGCTTCTCCGCGGGCTTACCCAGAATGCTACGCGACACCGTAATCTTGGTGGCCGAAACTTCCACGATCGGGCCGGAAAATGTTTCATCGTACTTCGGCTCGCTGCTCTTGGGTTCGCTGCTGGGGGGATCGGGTTTGGCGGTCTCTTGCGACCAGCCCACGCTCGAAAGCAACGCCCCGCTGACGATCAATAGAATCGCAAGACGAGGCTGCACACTTGAATCATAAACCAAGCTAGCCGAACCGGGTATTAAGCTTACTTCATTCGACGTTCTGCTATCACAAAACGAGAATCGGATGATAAACATGCGGCAAACGCGCCTCGCCGATGGCAATCAGATCGCCTTCAGGACTGACGGCTTTCACGTACTTGGCGCCGGACCAATCGATGAACGGTGAGAGCCGAAAATCCTTGCCCTGGCGGATGTGCGCCGCAGTGACGGTGTCAACGGAAGCGCTCGGAAACTCGGGCAAAACGCGAGCAGCCGGAATCAGCGCCTCGGCCAGATGATCCGCTAGCGCTTCCAACGTGAACGCGCTGGCTTCAGTGAACTCGCCCGCGGCGGTGCGGCGAAGCGCCGTTAAAAAAGCCCCGCAACCCAACTCGCGGCCGACGTCGTGCGCGATTCCGCGCAAATATGTTCCCGCCGAACAGCGCAAGCGGATGCGGGCGGTGGCGCCGGCAAACTCCAAGAGTTCCAGGTCGAATACTTGTACTTGGACGGGCTGAAGATTAACAGGAGATCCCTTGCGCGCAAGTCGATAGGCAGGAGTTCCAGCTATTTTCTTAGCCGAAAACGGCGGCGGAGTTTGCAGAAACGAACCGCGAAATCGATCGAGTACCGCATCCAATTCCGCACGTGTGAAGCGCGGGTCCACGGGTTCGGAGGTGCGTTCGCCTTCGCGATCATAAGTATCAGTGGACCAGCCGAATTGCATGCAGGCGTCGTAAGTTTTTTCGCCGCTGGAAAAAAACTGGGCCAAACGCGTTGCGCGGCCCAACACGAGCGGCAAAACGCCGGTCGCCATCGGATCTAATGTGCCCAAATGGCCAACCTTTTTCATGCCCGCGATGCGGCGCATGCGATTCACAACGTCGTGCGACGTCATCCCTTCCGGTTTGTCGACAACGATGACTCCATCCACCAGACCACTGTAACAGGCAGCGGAAAGAAACCCGCGAAGGATTTGCCACGTCCATTTGACTTAGGCAGCCCGAATTTGCCAACGCAGATCGGGCTCCGGCCCGGTGAGTATCTTCCTCCGAGTACTCACCGGTTTTTGTTTAAGAGGGCCCGCTCAACCGCTCGCGTGATGCTGGAAGGCAAGCTATAGCGCGCAAATTCATCCAAACCGCACCAGGCAACTTTCGGCGCTTCCTCCGTTACAGCAAATTCCTCGGAATTTGCGTGGAAGGAAAAGATAAGATCGTGATGCAAATGGAACGGCTCGCGCTTGCGCGAGGGAATCCCGTGGACATCCATGCCGGCGAGGGTTCCGGCGCTGGCCGGCGCAATGCGGACGGCAGTTTCCTCGATCGCTTCGCGCCTGGCCGCGTCACCTAGCGTTACATCGTCGTCTTCGACATGTCCGCCGGGCAGCAGCCAGCGCTTATGCCGGTGGTGATGCATCAACAGAACGCGGTTTCCCTCAGGATGCAACACGGCGGCGGTACAGGTGATGTGGCCGGGCTCAAACTGATCGCGGGAGAATGGCGTGGAGGAACATTCGAGCAGCGCGAGAATCAGCTCGCGGCTTTTTTCTTCCTCGGTGGATGCGTCAAACGCGCGCACCAGCGCGAGGGCTTCAGCAGTGGATCGCATGGGGAATCAAAACTCGATGGCGGAGAGAACTTCCGACGGCCGTTTGTCGAACGCGCGGCAGATGGCGAGCAAACTTTCGATACTAGGCAAATTGGCGCCGCGCTCGATGGAGCTGATCTGCGAAATGCTGAGCTTGGTTGCGCCGGCCAGGTCTTTGAGCGACCAATCGCGCTCCACGCGCAGCATCTTGATCTGATGACCCAGGCGTTCGCGAAGGCGGTCCTGCGCGGTGCGGCCGAATCCATATTTGTCGATGGCGTTGTGCAGGGTTTGCCGGAGCTGCGCGAGCGAGAAGGGTTTCGAAATATAGTCGAACACCTTCATCTTGAAAGTGGCGCGCATATCTTCGAGCGATGGATAGCCGGTGACGATGATGACGCACAGACCGGGATAAGCCGCCAGAAGCTGCTCGAGCACCTTGTCGCCCTTGAACTCGCCCATTTTCATGTCGAGCAGGACGATGTCGGGAACGCGCTGTTCACAGGCGGCATACAACTCGTCGGGATGCCCGAAGGCGCGGATGGAGTAAAGACCATCGTCCTTGAGCGCGTCCTCCAGGTAATTGCAGAAATCGGGATCGTCGTCCAGAATGGCGAGATCCACCAGGCCGTTAATTGGCGGCGGATCAGGCGGACGTTCAGACACGGGTTTCATTAGCAGGCTGCGCCTTCCTGACGCCGCGCGCCGGATGCAGGCAGAGTTACTTCGAGACAGGCGCCGCCCTCGGCACGATTGGAGGCCGCGATGGTCCCGCCGTGCTGATGGATGATGCCCTCGGCGACAGTGAGTCCAAGGCCGGTGCCTTTGGCGTCGAGCCGGGTGGAAACAAAAGCCTCGAAAATGTCGGGTAGAACATCGGGCGCGATGCCTGGGCCGTTGTCTTCAACCGCGATGGAAATCCAGGGCTGTGAGTTGCGATTCAGCCGGCGCGAAACCACGGTGATCTCGCCCGAGGCCGGGATCGCATACAGCGCGTTGCGCAACAGATTGACGAACACCTGCACCAGGCGGTCGGAGTTGCCGGTGACGACATCGCCCGCATGCACCTGATTTACGAAGTGCGCGGCGGCGGCCTTTTTGTCGATGGCCACCAGGGCCCAGGCTTCGTCGATCAAGTGGCGCAGCGGCACCGGTTCCATGTGTTGCTTGCGGACGCGCGAAAAATCCACCAGGCTTTCGCTGATGCGGCGGATGCGTTGGGTAACGCGCAGCATGCGGGCCAGGCGTTCGAGAGTGGCGGCGTCGTCGCTGGTTTCGGTGAGCTTTTCAATGGAACCTTGCAGGACGGAGAGAGGTGTGTTGAGCTCGTGCGCGACGCTGGCGCTGAGTAGACCAAGGCTGACCAGGCGGTCCTGTGCTTCCAGTTTGCGGAGCGCTTCTTCGAGATCCTCTTCGCGCTTGCGGAGCTCCATGACGGTGGCGTTGCGGGAGCGCATGATGTGGCCGATTTCGTCGGCGGGGATGAAGGCTTCACTGATGAGCTCACGATCGCGATCGCCGTGCTGGGTGGCTTGGTCGGCTTCGAGCATGAGCTGGAGCGGGCGGTAGACATAGAGCGGCATGATGGTGGTTTCGAGCACCAGCACGGCCAGGATGTAGATGCCGCCGAGCACGATGAACAGGTTGGTTTTGGCGGGCGTGGAGAGGTAGGGATAAAGCGCGAAGTAGACGCCCAAGGCGAGGATCAGAAAAAAGACATTGTGCAGGACCATCAGCTTGAGGCGGACCTTGAGATCGCCGAACAGGCGTGTGACGCGTTTGGGCGATCGAACATGCGCCGGAACGCTGAGGGTGTGAGTTCGGGACACTTCTATATGATTCTACGCCGGGGGCGGGGCGCTAGTGGCTGGCGGCTGGTGGCGCATGTGGGGGTGTCTGGTGTATGCGAGTGGCGTTTTTTTCAAATTTGAAAAAACGAAGCCAAGAAACGCGGCGTTGGGCGCGATGGAACATTCGAGTTCAGAATACGGCTACGCTAGGCGCGTTGGATGGGCAGGAGTTGGTAAGTGGAGGAGGATGCAGTGAAAACAATTTCCGTCGCAGTGTCACTTGGCGGGTTCGGACCACGGCGGCACGATCCCGTTCACGCGCGCGTAGGCGATGAGCTGGCCCATATGCTCGTTGGCGTGGACGATGATGCGGAGGTACATGCCGTCCACGGTGGCGTCAACGCCTTCTACTTTGACTTTGCGCTGGAGGTCGCCCGGCTTGAGGTTCAGATGGGCGGTTTTGACGGCATCGAGCGAGCGCTCAAGCCAGCGGATGACGTCGGGCTTTGCGGTGACGGTCTTCTCCATCGCGATGGACGAGAGCTCGGCGGGCATTTTGGGGCCGGTGACACTCACCAGATAGAAGTTCGCGATTGCGATGTGCATGAACACTTCGCTGGTGGATCGGACGCCGGGCGCGGGACGCCATGCGAATTTATCCGCGGGGATAGCTTGGGCTAGTGCTAGCAACTGGCGCGAAACGTGGGCCCATTCGGCGTCGTAGCCTTGCCAAAGTCCTTCGAGCGGATCGACACGCTGGGCGTCGAGAGCCGGCGCGGTGATAAAAGCGGCGAAAATCGTGGCCAGCAATAGCGCCTTCATGATTGGAGACTATCACGAAGCACGAATGCTGGCTCGGAAAGAGGTTAGTTGCGACCCTTTTGATAGCCGGCTTCGTAGGCTTTCTGGTCGTCGTCTTTCTTAAAGTGATGCTTTTTGCTGTGATCCTTATTATGCCGATGATCGGCTTGGCCTTCACGCATACCCTGCTGGTAGGTTTTGTTGTGGGAGTAATCCGGTTCCTGGGCCTGGAGCGCGCCTCCAGCGATGCCGACGGCCAACGCCAAAATCCCGATAATCTGCCGAAAGTTTGTTTTCATGGACGTGAAATGGGCACGCCTGTGGCCGTTCAGTCTGATACGCGTTGGTGGTGGCCGAGGGAAACAGGCTGACCAAATATGGTCAAGCGACCGTGCGTGGTCATCAACCGAAGTTTTGGTATTTTTTCCAGAATTCGGGCCAAGACGTGCGGAGGCCCGAGCACACAAGAATCTCAGGATGATACTGGCTCTCCTCATTCTGCACGCCGTAGGGATTTACCACGTGGCCGGCGACTTGGCACCAGGTGAATACCGAATCGGCATTCGCGAGAGAGACGCCGAGCACGATTAGGGTCGTAGGCGGCGGCGTGGGATAGCCGCGCAACCAGGCTGAATTGGTCAGGCTGATGGGAGGGGGCAGTTGGTAGGCGGGGCCGAGCATTTCGACTGCGCCCGCTTCGCCGTAGTTACCGACCAGGATGCCCAGGTGCTCGCGCTGTTCGACAGTGAGCGAATCGCGGATGCCCGCGACCGTCTTGATGATTTGATCCCAGCCGATCTCCTCGCGCAGATCGCCATTTCTCGAGAGCGCGAATTTCATGAGCGGGCCGCTTGGGGCGATGGGAAGGAGCGCCGAGGAGACGAGGAGCCCGAACGTGACGAGTAAAGTGAAGTATGCGATTTCGATGGTGCGCCGCCGCAGCCGCGAGAGTGACTCGATCCAGCGCTCGCCCGCCACAGCGCCCATGGCCATCAACATCGGATATGCCGCGGACAAATAATAGCCGCGTCCTCGGCCAATAATGAAGAGCGCGAGGGGGATCAGGTACATCCACGCGAGTAGACGATAGCGGCGATCGCGCAGGAAGCCGACCAAGCCGGCGATCCACAACGGCGCAGTGATTAGATTCGTGCAGAGCAGGAACTGGGCGCGCAGGAATCCGTTGGCGCGGCCTTCGCCCACGTCGCGCGTGTGAATGTGGCCAAGGAAGGTGAGCGAAATGAAATCGTGGCGCACTTGCCAGATGAGGTTGGGCAGAAAGATGACGAGGGCGAGGGCGGCGCCGGTCCAGAACCACCCGCTCCGGAGATAAAGGCGAGCTGACGTGAGCAGGAGTCCGCCGAGGATTCCAGCGACGAAGAAAGCTATGTCGTATTTGGTCTGGAGGCCGAGGCCAACCGCCGCTCCGATGGCGAGCCACCAGCGCGGATTTTCGGTTTTCAACAAGCGAATCACGAAGTAGGCAATCAGCACCCACCACAGATAAGCGAAGCTGGAGTATTGGAACTCGCTGCCTTGGAACAGAGCAAAGGGCGCAATAGCGATTGCGAGAGCCGCGGTGATCTGGGCCACCCGTCCACCGCCGAGTTCGCGCGCCATGAGGCCTGTGATCACGATGGCGACGGCTTGCGCGATCACCGAGAAAAGGCGCAGCCCGACCATCGAGAGGCCGAAGATGGCGAGGCTGATGCGTTCGACAAACGGGGTAAATGGCGGATAGGGGATGAATCCCCAATCGAGGTGACGAGCGTCGCTCAAGAATTGGAGTTCATCGCGATGAAAACCGTAGCGATTGTTGGTGAGGAGATGCGCGAGCGTGATGGCCGCGGCAATGCCGAGCAGGGCGGCGGTATGAGCCCACGTATCGGATCGCGAGTGGCTGCGCTCCACCGCTATACTCTACCGCGCAGCCGGTCGATACGGCGGCGATCGCGTTTGGACGGCTTGCCTTCGTGTATCGGTTCAACGCGCGGCATGGCTTTGCGCTCTTCGGCCAGCTTGAGGCGCAGCTCGCGGCTGGCGTCGGTTTCGCGATAGAGCTCGCGGGCGACGGGGGCCGGGCCTCGGATTTCGCTCAGGGCCTGGACCTTCACCTGAAAATCGCCGCTTTCGTTTTTTACGAGCAACAGGTCGCCGACGTAAACCTCGCGCGCGGGCTTCACTGACTGTCCGTTGGCGGTAACGCGGCCGAGCTCGCAGGCTTTGGCCGCAAGGGTTCGGGTCTTAAAGAAGCGGGCGGCCCAGAGCCATTTGTCGATTCTCATGTAACTTCCCCGGATCTCATGAACTCTCCCGATGAAAGGGCGTATTATTCACCATATGACAATCCGAGGGCTCAGTCTTGTCGCTCTGTCGAGCAGTGTGGTGTTCTGCCAAGCTCCGGCGGCG
>DATHMO010000032.1:0-12792 GCA_035486995.1 Bryobacteraceae bacterium | reverse complement strand
GGCACGACGGCTACTCCCGAACCGCGCTTTTACGGCATCCTGCTGGCTGCATTGCTGGGCCTGGCTGGTATCGCCTACAAGCGGCGCGCACAAGTTAACGCCTAAGAGAAACCTTCTCCTTAGTTCGTTCCAAACAGGCATGCGGTCCACACGGGCCGCATGCTTTTTGTTTTGGAGGAAGCCGCGATCAAGGTTGCGAACGCTGGGCAATTTGCGGTGGCAGGCTGAAGGGAATTTCCAGAACGACATCGATATCCACCGGCACGCCATCTCGAGTGGCCGGCTTGAACTCCCAGGATTTCACGTCGCGCAACACCGCGCTTTCGAGCGCCGGCGAGAGGTCCCGCAGCAATAGAATCCGGTCGAACTTGCCCTCTTTCGTAATGACCGCTGCAATCTGCACGCGAATCTCGGTGCGGGCGCCCGGAGGCACCGGCTCAACCGATTCGAACTTCCGCAGCGGAACCGGCGCGCGAACGAACGGAGCCGATCCGGGCTTCTGATCGCGCTCAGCGAACCAGATGATCCAATCGCCTGAGTAGCCCACGATATTTTCGATGGAAATCACCATGGTATAAGCGTCGCGTCCTCGAAATTGCGCGTCGATGCGTGGCGGGATGGTCCGCGATCCGGGCCGCAGCGGCAAGGATAAAGTGGCCTCCGGCAGATTGCGTACCCGATCGGCATAGAGTACGATCTTGCGCGGCGGGTCGACATGCGGCGGAGGCACCGCGTTGCGATCGTCGTGGATCGTCAGGTTCGGAACGCCCACGCCCTTCACTTCGCCGGTGGCAATTTCACCCACGGTGGGCGCCTGAGCGAATTGTCCGGGGCGCGAGCCATCGGGTACCGGCCCCTTGTCTGGATGCAAACCCACCACGGCGATGTCCACCTTGCCGTTCCCTGCCGCATTGACGGGCCCAGGAGGAGCATTCGGCGGCGGCGGGGCGCCCTTGGAGAACGACGGTGCTCCAATCCCTTCAGGCAAGGCGGCTCGTGCCGTTGGCGTGGCCGTAATGGAAGCGTCCGGCAAAGGAACATCGGCGGTTTGCACCGGGATGGCCAGCTTCGGTGGTTGGCGCGATGGCGGCGGGGGGATGAAAGCTTTGGTGGGCTTAGGAACTTCCACCGGCTGCGTTTGAGTTTGCTGCGCCTTGTTCACATCGCCGTTGGGCGCCGGCGGCGAGATGTTGGGTTGCGGCGATTTCGCGCCTTGTGTGTCGGGCTTATCGACCTTTGGTTTCGGCTCGGGCGGCGGAGGCGGCGCTGGAATCGCCATGGCGGCGCGCGCAATCAAGTTGGGCGCCGGCTGATCCTGATGAATCTCGATCTTGGGCACCGCCTGCCAGATGAATTGCTTCACCGACTTTGGGTTGGGCGCGGTGGCAATGATCGCCGTCTCGGCCTTTTGCGGGGCGCGAGGTTTCGGGAAGGTTCCGATGCGCTGCTCGGCCGATACCTCCGGCAGCGGCTTAGGCTTTGGAACGGGAAACCAAACGATCTTCTTGGCTTCCGGCTGGATAAGCTCGTCGTAAATCGGCCGCTTGTGATCCCGCTCTTCGGGATTCCCGCGCGGCATCAGCAATAGGCCGGTGACCACTGCCACGTGGAACAAAATCGACAACACGAAGGAACTGGGGTGGATACGATACCCGAACCCCGATCCTCCCGGTTTATGACGGATGCGAACCTTTAAGGACATGGGCGGCTGATGCGGGCCACCGCATCCGGTAGAGCAAAATCCACAAAATCCGGCCCGCTCCTGAAGGATAGCAAACTCGGATTCCAGGCAGCCACAGTCTTAGGGGGCGGCTTCGGTGGCGAGTACTCCGGCCGACCGCAGCTTACTCTGGGCCTCTTCCAACTCACTGCGCGCGGAAAAAGGACCGATCAAAATGCGGCCGTCGTCCTGGTTTGCTGCGGGCTGGTTTGCAAGCGCTTCTATGCGCGCTTGATAGCCCTTCTTCTCCAGCCTCTTCACAAAGCGCGAATCCTTCTCGGCGCCCAGACTGGCTACTTCGAGATATAACGCAGGCGTGGGCGGAGCTACCGTGTCCCAAAAGTTTGCGGGCGTTGAATCTGGCTGTGCAGCCGGGATGACAGCCGGCGCTTCGGAAACGGGAGCAGGCCTGCTCGCCCGAATCGCTTCGTTGGCGGCCACGATGCGCACGCCGACATACCAACTCGCAAGCGCGAGTGCAATTGTTACCGTGGCGGCAAATCCGATCAGCAGACCCTTGAGCAGCTTCGATGCACCGGTCGCTGCTCCCTGGACTAACTCGACTTGTTCATCTGCGAGTTCGGGTTCTGCCGCGCACTCAGAAGTAGACATACAGCGTCTCCTGTACTCCTTCCTACGTCGTACACCTTAGTGATCGGCGGATCTATAGGAAAACATTAACGGTGCATCGCCGGGGATACGGTTCGCTAGAATGGATGATCCAACATGGGAACTGATCTCGTTAAGGCACCCAAGCTCAATCCGGACTTTATGTGCTTCAAGCTCACGATCCGGCGCTCCAAGATTCATCGCTATGGAGTTTTCGCAGGCCAGCGGATTCCGGCCAACCGTAAGGTGATTGAGTACACCGGCAAACGTCTGAATCGCAAGGAGGCCAAATATCGCGGCGACGGCGACTACACCTACCTGTTCGCGGTAGACAACTATTGGACGCTGGACGGCGCAGTGGGCGGCAGCGGCGCCGAGATTATCAACCATAGCTGCGATCCGAACCTGGTGAGCCGCGTGTTGAAGGGGCATGTCCTCTACATGAGCCTGCGCACCATCAAACCTGGGGAAGAGTTGACGGTGAACTACAACTTCGGCAAGGACGTGCGGACGTTTCCGTGCTCCTGCGGATCGCCGTCTTGCGGGGGCGCGATCGGCAAGGAAATCAGCAAGTCGAAGAAGTAGTTACTAACGGATCCCCGCCGTAAAGCATGACTCCGGCGTAGTAGGTGGTGCCGGCCCAACGGCAATAACGAACCTCCCCGGCAATCGCCGCGGCTCCGCGTATGCTGATGCGAACCTGAGCGCCACGAGTTACCGGTTGCGGCAATGCCAGGCGAACACCAGTTCGGGAGGCATCGCGGAGAAAACCGGGGAGGGTGAAGGAGGGGTCTCCGGCGACTTCCACTTCGGCCGCGTCATCGGCGGGGAAGCGCATCGCACGGCGGCGATCGGCCCAAACAGGCGCTGCGGCGGTGAGAATCTCTCTGGCGGCGGTTTGCATGCGACTCGCCTTTGCAATCGACGGGCCCCGGACATCTCGTTCAATTCAAGTGCGTCGCTGCGCAAGGTCACGCAGTACACCATTGGAGGTATTGGGGCTCATGGCGCGTTCTGGAGGCTTTCCGATCAAAATCCAGGGTTAGCCAGTGGCCGCTCAGGTGCAGTAGAGCGGATGCGATGAACACGCTCTCTACCGAATCAGCACATCCGACGGATCGTTTGCTCAGAAGCTTCGCCGCGAACGAGGTGGGTCCACAGCGCAAGAAGACGGTGGTGCGCCATTTAGAGACTTGCGAGGAATGCCGGAGCGAGATTGCGCGGCATCGCGAACTAGCACGCCGCTATCGCGATTTGGAACGGAGCGCGATTCGAGCGTTCCAATTTGGTAGTTAACTGGCCTGGGAGGCAGACGATTTTCCGCCCGCGCCAAGCGCTGCCAGCGCCGCGGCTTCGCTCGGATACATCTGGATGACCTGCGCCAGCCGTGTCAGCTCCAATACGTCGCGCACGCGGCGGTTCGCGTTCACTAGTGCGAATTGGCCGTTCGGGCTCTTGGTTACGCTGGTATAGATCCCGATCAGAAATCCGATGCCAGTGGAGTCGACATAATCTACGTCGCTAAAATCCACGAGAATCTTCACGGAGCCGGCGGTCTTCAACTCCTCGGCTTTGGTGTGCAGATACAGAGAATCCTGGCCAGTCGCAAATCGCCCCTGCAGCCGAAGGACGCAAATGTCGCCGCGAAATTCAAATTCGACGAGCATGCTTGTCATCGTACTACAGAATGCTCGCGATAGGCCAGATTTTGCGGGTTTCCGGTGCGTTTAGACGCCGGCTTGCTTATCGGCCATGGGACCGATCACGGGCAGAAGAATCTTCTCACCGTTGTATGTCTTGAACATCATGTAGAGCCAAAGGATGAACAAGCCCAGGCCTAGCACCAGGTACAGTAGACCGGAGAAGAGCGGGCCGATAATCGGGATGTGGATCAGGATGGCGGAAATGATAAAGACGACGATCTCCAGCACGAACCAAGCGATGTTCAGGAAGATGGACTGGAACGCATGGAAGCGGATTTCCCGGTTCTGATTGTAAGGGGCGAGAACCAGAAACAGAATTCCGGTGATGAAGCCGAACAGGTAACATAGCGCGCCGGCCATATTGTCGGTCATGCCGACGGACGGGCTCATTCCCGGCGCAGCGGGAGGAGGCAGAGGATTGACTCCGGGCGGCGGTGGCGCGGGCGTGGGACCGGCTCCTGGCGCGGCACCTGGAGCACCAGCGGGGGCACCACACTTCTGGCAAAATCGACCGCTAACTTCGGCACCGCAGTTCGCGCAAAAGGCCATTCGCAATCACTCCGTTGACTCACTCTATCCGAAGTCGCTTGGATTGGCAAGACGCTAATAGTTTTACCAGGCTTTACAGCTCAGAGCTTAACCTTAGCTTGCATCTTTCGTCCAAACAGGTAGGAGTAACAAAACATGCTTTCCCTAAAGACTAAATTTGCCGCCTGGACCGCCATTGCAGCACTCGGCGCTTCCAGTTTACTTGCGGCCGAAACTACAGCATCCGGCGGAGCAAGGCACGGCCGCCACGGATCGTTCCTTAGCAACCTCGGTTTGACGGACGCGCAGCACGCTCAGGCGAAGTCGATTTTCCAAGATGCGCGGCAATCGGCTCAACCGGTCCGGCAGCAATTGCGCGAAACGCGGCAGTCGTTGCGTGCGGCGGTACAAGCAAATAATGCCAGCCAGATCCAGCAACTCGCGAGCACCGAAGGCGGCGAGATCGGCCAGCTTGCGGCGATTCGCTCCACGGCGATGGCGAAGGTCTATCAAATCCTGACGCCGGATCAACAGCAGAAGTTGGCGGCGTTGCGGCAGGCGCGCAAGGCGGCTCATGAAGCGCGGCCGGCTGGCGCTCAAAACTAACGGCAAAACTAGCGCGACGCTACGCGATACAGTGCCGCGAGCCCTAGTCCGCGGTTGCAGTCGCTCGAGAAAACGATCGATTGCGAATCGCGATCCCATGCGGGCGATTCGTTGTTGCAATAGCCATCAGTGAGGCGGCGCGAAGTTGCGGACGCCAAAGCCTGAACCCAGATGTGCCGGCCGCCGGTCGAAGAGCAGACGTAGGCCAGCAGCCGGCCATCGGGAGAAACGGCGGGATCGAAGCAATCGCCGCTTGTGACCAAGGTGCGGACAGCCGCGCCGGAGATCGATATCGACTCGATGGTCCGATGACCGGGGCGTCCTTTGGAAAATACGATCGCGGTGCCGTCGGGGAAAAAGCTAGGATTCGAAATTTCGCCGGTTGCCAGCACGCGGGATCGGCCGTTTTCGGAAAAATACAACGAACCATTTGCAGTGAATGCAATCTTTGCACCGTCAGCCGAGAGAGCCGGTTCGGTGGGATTAGGCGGAGCGGTAACGGCAACTCGGTGTTCCCCGGTATCGAGATTCCATAGTTCGATCTGCGAGTGGCCGTTGGCTACTAATTCAAAGGCGAGCAATCGCTCTTGGCGCGAGGCCGCGGGGTGAAAAGCATCGCCGTCAAACTTGAATGTCTTGGTTCCCGTGGCGGTCGATTGCCGAAGCAAGTATCGTTCGTCTCCAATCGATTCGTAGATCCATCCGTCGGCGCCCAGCGCGGGGGACGCAGAGTAGATCGCATCGCGCCCGGTAACAACAGGCGATGCTATCTGAGCGGACTCGGTGCGATACACACGCGTTTGGCGGACTGAGGCGATCGTTGAAACAACCATCACGGCGAGGATCGTCGCCCAGACGGCCGCGGGACGAATCTCGCGCAAGAAAGTCCACCCCGCCAAGAAAAACAATCCAAGCATCAGCCACGCTTTTGGAAAGAGCCCGGCATCCCAAGAAAAGAGTGGGAGTTCCACGGCCACGTATAAGGCGATCAGCGCGAGGGCCCATTTCCACGGCGCGCCCTGCAGTAACAGCGCGATGGGCACCACCAAAAGAACAAAAGTATACGAAGCCTCATTGGGAGAGAGGACGAACAACAGGATCACGAACCAGGCCAAAGCCTGTGGCTCGCGGTCCACGCGCTGTTTGGCTAAGGCAACCAAAGAAATTCCTAACAACCCCAGCGAGTACGCGGTTCGTACGAAGAAGAATGCAGCGGGCGCGTTCCATAGCGGATGAGGGTTGAGCCCCGGCTCGGCGATGAAGGTGCGGCGCAGGAATGCGGTCATCGACGCCAGGCCGGGGTTGTAGGGATCCATCACGGTACCATCCAAGCCTCGCGCCATCACCGTGGTGACGAAGAACCAAACGTCACTCCAACCGAACATCGCCACCGCGAGCATAGCGAGGACGGCCACCGTCCCAACGAAACCGGCCAGTGCTTTCCATTGACGGCGCACGACGAAGTACAGCGCAAAGGGAGCGGTGTACAGTTTCAGAGCGAAGATCACCCCCAGCAGTGCGCCGCCCGAGAGCTCGCGCCGGCGCAGAAGACAATAGAAAGCGGCAGCCAGCAGGAACAGGATCAGAATGTAGTATTGGCCGAGTTGCAGGTTGTAACTGAGAGCGGTGTAGGAGAGCAGCGACAGAACCAGCACTTCCAATTTCGACAGCTCGCTGATTCTTGCTAACAGGAAGACGCTGGCGGCTAAGAACAGAAGCTCCAGCCCGAGCCAGATCCGTTTGGCGCGCTGCGGCGGAAATGCGGTGAGGGGCAGGAACGGCACCATCGTCAGAGGCGTGTGCGGGATGTACCCACCCAGCTGATGATCGATGCCCGCGTAATGAATTTGCCGCTGGAACCAGACCCAATCGTAGAAATCGCGCAGAGGCTGGTGCTGGACGGTTGCCACGGCCGCGACGTAGTAGTTGGGAAAATCGGTCTCCATCTTCTGGAAGCCCTGGCGGAACGGGCCGAGGAGTAGCGGAGCGGCCAGCAGCACTGCGAGAACGCCAAGCGCCAGTTTGCGTGTCATGCGGTAGAATCGTGGTCCTTTGACGATTCTACTGTTGGTTTTTGCAATCGGGATCGGGATTCTCGCCCTTGGGGCGATTTATCAGGCGCTGGGAACGGCGAGAGATCAGCGCCGCTATCCTCCGCCGGGGCGCATGATCGATATTGGCGGGCGAAGTTTGCACCTGATCGATCGCGGTGCAACGGGGCCGGCGGTGATTTTCGAATCGGGCATTTCGGCGACGTGTTTGAACTGGACGCGGGTTCGCACGGATGTCGAAAACTTCGCACGCGCTTGCAGCTATGATCGCGCATGGCTGGGATGGAGCGATCCGGCGCCAGGGGCGCGCACGACTTCGGCCATCATCGATGACCTGCACGCGCTGCTCGACGCGGCGCGGATTCCTGGACCGTACATTTTTGTAGGGCATTCGTTCGGTGGTCTCGTGATGTGCGCGTACGCGGCCAAGTATCCCGAACAAGCGGCGGGGTTGATTTTGGTGGACCCACTGCCGCCCAACGAGTGGCTGCATATTTCGCCTTCGCATGCGCGAATGCTCGGGCTGGGCGTAAAGCTGGCGCGGCGGGGAGCGATACTGGCGCGGATCGGAGTGGTGCGGGGGGCGCTCGCGTTGTTGCTGTCGGGCGGCCGGCTGATCCCGAAGTTGATCGCGAGAGTGAGCAGCGGACACGGCGAATCGGTGATCTCGCGGCTGGTGGGTGAAGTGAGCAAGATGCCGCCCGAGACTTGGCCGATGGTGCGGGCGCATTGGTGCCAGGTGAAGAGCTTCGTGGGACTGGCGGCCTATCTGGAATCGCTACCGGCGAGCTCTCGAGAGGCGATTGAGTTCGGTGCCTCGGCGGCGCCGGTCACGGTCTTGTCAGCCGCGAATGCGACCCCTGAACAGCGGGACGAACGCGAGGCCATGGCGCGCCGCTCTCCGCACGGACGGCATATCGTCGCGGCGAAGAGCGGGCATTGGATCCAACTGGACGAACCCGAGCTGGTGGTTCAGGCGATCCGAGAGATGATCGAACGCGTTAAGCCTTCTTGATCAGCTCGATGTCCATGTGAATGTGGACATCCTCGCCCAGCATGAAGCCGCCGGTCTCGAGCGGAGCGTTGAAGGTTAATCCGAAGTCGCCGCGCTTGATGGTGGTTTCCGCCGAAGCGCCGGTTCGCAGATTGCCCCACGGGTCCTTCGCTTCGACACCCGCGCTCTCCACATCGAGCGTGACTTCCTTGGTAACGCCGCGGAGCGTCAGATCGCCAGTGACTTTCCACTGGTTCTTGCCGTCGGCGACCACCTTCTTCGAGACGAAGGTCATGTGGGGGTTCTTCTCCGCATCCAGGAAATCGGGGTTCTTGACGTGCGCGTCGCGCTTGTCGTCGTAGGTGTGCAGCGTGTTGACATCGACGCTGGCGTTGATCTTGGTGTTCGCGGGGTTCACCGCGTCGAAGATCACGTCGCCCGTGACGCCGCTGAATCCTCCCCGGATGTAGGCAATCATGAAATGCCGGATCTTGAAGCCGACGCTGGAATGCGCCGGGTCAATCGTGTAAGTGGCGGCTGTTGCCGCAGTGGTGGCGGTGCTCATTATTAGGGTTCTCGCTTTCGCGGACGGCCGAAACCGGCGTCCTCATGTAGTTTACAACGCGGCTGCCCACCGTGGCCTGGTAGTGCCTGAAAGGTGCGTTGAAGTCAAAATCGATAGTAAAAATCGGTAGTGGGGTCTTAGCAGGGAGATGGGCCGATTCAGGACTAGTAAGGTCTTGGAAAGCTCCCAAAGAAAAAGCACCCGATCACGTTCAGTAGTGGAAGCAGCACCAAGAATCGCGCGATTCTCGAATTTCTGAATATGAAGATTACGACTACCAGCAGGGGATAAGTCCACATCGACCAAACAAAACCGTAGGTGTACCAGTGCGGGCCAGCGTCGAACGCCATTCCCGAAAGCATCATGAATGGAAACCATGGCACGAAGAGGGCGGACCAGAAAATCAATGCGATCTTGACAATTGTATCCATTGGTACCGTTGGAGGTAGAGATCCTTCAAACATGCTCGCTCGTTGGGCGTTCTTTAGCGATTCACGCCAGCAGTTCCGAAATTTCCAAAACTTCTATGGTGCGGGGCGCGGCACCAAAACGCAATCGCTCAATTTTTCGAGTCAACGCACCTTTCAGGCACTACCCGTGGCCTCGGGTGGCCTCCAACTTGCATAACAAAAGACCAGAAGGTGGGTCTTTCGATGTTAGCCGGAGCCATTGCCGCGATTTTATTGGTGTTTGCGTTGTTTCTATCGATGCTCTCGTCGTCGCCGAAAGACGATGCCGAGTGGAATCCTGACACAGACGTGTGAACATTTGTCACTTTTGTGTCAATGCGTCCTTAGTTCGGAATCACCGGCAGCACGATGCGGGAGGGGTGCGCCGGATCGAGGTACACCGAGTTTTCCGCGACGCGCCAACGGCGATTATCGTTTAGCGGCTCGCCCGTGTTCGGATTGACATCGAAGCGCGGGAAGTTGCTGCTCGATACGTCCAGCCGGATCCGATGCCCACGTTTGAACACCAGCGACGTCGGGTACATCTCAATCGTAAATTCGTAGGGTTGGCGGGGCTCAAGCGGCTCCGCCTTGCTCAGGCTGTTGCGATATCGCGCCCGGACGATGCTGTCGGCGATGTTGAGATCGACGCCGGCGGGGAAATCGCCATTGGGAGGGTAGATGTCGATCAGCTTGGCCGTGAAATCGGTGTCGGGAGAGTCGGAGGACGCCCACAGTTTGACAACCAGCGGTCCCGTAACTTCGACATCATTGTCGAGCGGCGGCGTTTGGAACACCAGGATATCGTTGCGGGCAGAGAGCGGCTTCGAATCCGTACACAGCCAAAAGGTCGGACGGCAGCGCTGGTCGACAGCTCCTTGCCAGACCAAGGCCCCAAAGGAAGAAATGTTGCCGCCGAGAGTCGGTACCGGATTGCGCGGATCGAAGATGTAGGTGACGGGCGCGTGATCCGGCGGCTTGCCGGTCGCGAGGAGCCCCGCGGCGTGCAGGTAGAACGGCGTCGCGATGGCGCGAGCCAAGGGCCATTCCTGCTCATCCCGCCAGTGTCCGCCAACGAAAACGCGGCCTTCCGGCGTCTTATGCGCATCGCCGCCACCCATCACGTAGATGCGAACCGGCGGCTCGCGGTCCACTCCGTTATCGATGCCCTTCAGCCAATGGTCGAACCAGCGGAGTTGCCAGGCGTTGAAGCTGAGCGCTGCGTCGGGAGTGAACTGGGCTTCGCCGGCATAGCTCGCCGTCGGACTGCTGTGCATCCATGGGCCGACCATCAGTCGCTGCAGGCTCTCTTTACTTTTCCGCAGTTCGGGATAGTTGAGATTCGCGACCTGCAAGCCCCACGAATCGTACCAGCCGGTCATGTGGAAGACCGGAATGTCCTTGTACTCGCTCAAATGATCGACCACGCTCGGGCCATGGTCCTTCCAAAACTCGTCGTTGTCGCCATGGCTCATAGCTTCGATCAGCCATTTCTCGTAATCGGGCGCGAACTTGAGCGGCGTCGTACCTGGACGCAGGGGCAACGCGCGGAGATATTCCGTGACGTGCGAAGCAAGGTCCACCAGCGCGGGAGCTGAAGCGGGATCGGCAGCAGCCCGATACGCCGCGGCTGGATTCGGATTCCCTGCCCCGTCGCCCAGTGTCATGACCCAGTTCATCCAGCGCAGTTCGAACGCGCCGTTGTGACGGATTCCGTAGCGGCCGAAGTTCGACATGGAGAACATGGGGATCATTGCTTTGATGTTCGGGGCGTTGGCGATGGCAAGCGCGTGCTGCGTTCCGCCTTCGTAAGAACTTCCCATCGTGCCAATGCCGCCGTCGGACCAGGGCTGCGCGCCGATCCACTGCGCGGTGTCGAACCCGTCGTTCGGATCGTCCTGGAGCGGCCGCCAATGCCCCTCGGAGCGATAGCGTCCGCGCACGTCTTGCACGACCACTACATATCCGCGAGGCACGAAGAATTGAGCTGTGGCGAAGTCGCCGGGGAACGCGGCACGCTCGGTTTTGTTGTACGGGGTACGGAGGAGCAGCGTTGGGAACTTGCCGTCGACAGGCGCGCCGTTGTGAGCGGGACGGTAGATATCGGTGGCGAGTTTGACACCGTCGCGCATCGGGACCATGACGTTCGTGAACGCGGCGACTTCGTAAAGCGGCTGTGCTCCAAGAGGCGCGAAGCAAATGACGATCGCGAGGAGCGGGCGCATCAGCGTAGCGGGGCCAGCGTGAAGGTGAGCAGGAAAATCGCGAGCGCGATGATTCCCAGCGTCACGCGATTCTTGTCGAGCGGAGTGGCGTCGAAAATCGCCGGGTGCCGCAGCGCAAAGAAGAACAATAGAGCCGCCCACACGAACCAGCTGGGCCAATAGAAGTACCCTAACGGCAACAGCGCCACAACGAAGATGCGCGAAAGCAGCTTGTGCCAACGGGCGGTGAAGGCGTAGAGGATGTGGCCCCCGTCCAATTGCCCGATGGGAAGCAAGTTGAGCGCGGTGGCGAGCATCCCGACCCAGGCTGCGCGCGCCACCGGATGCAGCGAGATATTAGCCGAGGGCACGCCGTGAAACCAGAGCAATTCGATGGCGCGCTGGATGGCGGGCACTCCAAAGGTGAGATCGCCGCGCTGGGCGATGCCGGGGACGATTTTAGAGCTGGCGATTCCGATGACTAGCGCCGGTACTAGCACGGCGAATCCTGCGAGCGGGCCCGCGATCCCGACATCGAACAGGGCTTGGCGCGTGTAGATGGGCGAACGGATGCGGATGAATGCGCCGAGCGTCCCGATGGGCGACGGGAACGGGAGAAAGTACGGCAGGCTGGCATCGATCCCGTAGTACCGGCAGGCGAAATAGTGGCCGAGCTCGTGCGCCAGCAGGATCGTCATCAGCGTGATCGAAAAGGCCAGCCCGTCGAGGAGCAGCAGCGGATGGTCGCGGAGGATGGCAAAGACGTTCAGGTACTGATCCAGTTCGAGCGCGCGGTTGGTTTGGAACGCCTGCGCCAGGACCACGCCGACGACCGTGGTGGTGAGCAGCGTGAGTGCGAGCAGAGTCCAGTGCAGCGCCCAGCGCGCGGTCGAAATTTCGTCTCGCGGAAAAGTGAACGAGGCTCTCAGCGCGTCGCTCTGAGCTCGCAGCGCGGGAGGCGATGTGCGGGGCACCACGACAAACTACGCTACTGCAGGGACTGCAGCTCCTTGCCGGGCTTGAAGCGCACCGCCTTGCCGGGCGGGATGGCAACCTCGGCGCCGGTGCGCGGATTGCGTCCGATGCCGGTCTTGCGAGGGCGTACGTTGAAGATGCCGAAGCCGCGGAGCTCGATGCGTTCGCCGTGTGACAGGGCCCGCTTCATGCTCTCGAAAACGGTTTCCACGGCCATCTCGGCCTTGGTCTTGGTGATTCCGGTTTTGTTGACGACTTCGTTAATAATGTCGAGCTTGATCACGGTCTCCCCCTCGCGATGAACCTAAACGGAGCGCGAGGGCGCAAGCCCCTCGAATCCTCCGGCGCTCCCTGGGAGGGAGCAAACCTCATGATAGGATTAGGGTTA
>DATHMO010000031.1:0-38681 GCA_035486995.1 Bryobacteraceae bacterium | reverse complement strand
TTGCAGAGCCAATCTCAGAACCGACGCCGAACTTGCGCACTTCGACGTTGATCAGATAGTTGAGACAGACGTTTTCGATGAGCCGTGCGCGATTCACTTCATTGGGCTCGTAACACACCACTTGCTTGCAGCGCGAAGCGAAGAACATGGTGAGCATACCGTGGAACGCGCCGACATCGTAGACGACCAGGCCATGCAGAGCCACTCCGTGCCAGAACATTTCTTCCTTGGTTTGTTCACCGAGCGTGAAGATCGCCGGCACCCAGCCAAGCCCACCCCTGCGCCGCATGCCTCGGTTCAGGCCGTGACGGACCGTGTAGGTGAGGTGGTCAAATAGACGGCGGCTGGTCCACGCGATGACGCGGTGGCGGAGGGAATAATGAGGGAATGGGAGGTCGTCTTGAGCTATAGTGAGGCCCACATTCTAAGGTGGTCCCTCCCATGAATTTGTATCCAGTTTTCTTACTCGCTGTCGCTTCCCCCCACCTTCAACACTGCCAGGAACGCCTCCTGCGGGATCTCCACGCGGCCCACGCGCTTCATCCGCTTCTTGCCCTCTTTTTGCTTTTCCAGCAGCTTGCGTTTGCGTGAGATGTCGCCGCCATAGCACTTGGCCAAAACATTCTTGCCCATCGCTTTGATGGTCTCGCGCGCGATCACCTTATTGCCGATCGCCGCCTGCAGCGCGACTTCGAACATCTGCCGCGGGATCAGCTTACGCAGCCGCTCGATCAGAAGTTTGCCGCGCTCGTAGGCAAATTCCCGATGCACGATCATCGACAACGCATCCACCGGGTCGCCCGCCACCAGCACATCCAGCTTCACCATGGGCGAAACACGATAGCCGGCGAGATGATAATCGAGCGACGCGTAGCCGCGCGAGGCCGACTTCAACCGGTCGTAAAAATCCAGCACGATCTCATTCAGCGGCAGCTCATACAGCAGCAGTACGCGCCCGGTGCCGATGTATTCGAACTTCTTCTGCGTACCGCGCTTCTCTTCCAGCAGCTTCAGGATCTCGCCGACATATTCTTCGCGGGTAATCACCGTGGCGTCGATAATCGGCTCTTCAATCTGCTTGATCGCGGACGGATCTGGAAACTTACTCGGGTTGTAAACTTCGATCAGTTCGCCGTTCAGGGCCGTTACCTTATAACGAACCCCCGGTGCCGTGGTAATCAGGTCGATCTGGAATTCGCGCTCCAACCGCTCCTGGATGATTTCCAAATGCAGCAGCCCGAGGAACCCGCAGCGAAATCCAAAGCCCAACGCCACTGAATTCTCGGGTTCGAAATTGAACGCACTATCGTTCAACCGCAGCTTTTCGAGCGCCTCGCGCAGCCGGCCGTGCTCGTGCGATTCCACCGGATACAGCCCCGCGAACACCATCGGCTTGATTTCCTGAAAGCCGGGTAAGGGTTCGGAGGCAGGGTTTTCGACACTCATCACTGTGTCGCCGATCTGCGCGTCGGAAACGGTCTTGATGTTCGCGAACAAGAACCCGGCTTCACCAGCCGAAAGCTCATCGCACGGCGTCGGCTTGGGCGATTGATAACCCACGCCTTCCACTTCGCACAATGCGCCGGTAGCCCACAACTTGATCTTCTGGCCCACCCGCAAAGTGCCATCCACCACACGCACGAGAATGATCACGCCGCGGTAAGGATCGAACCATGAATCAAAAATCAGCGCTCGCAGCGGAGCATCGGGCGATCCCTTCGGAGCCGGCACCAGCCGCACCACCGCTTCCAGCACTTCCTTGATTCCAATACCTTGCTTCGCGCTCACCAGGATGGCGTCTTGCGCCGGCAATCCGATCAATTGTTCGATCTGCTCCCGAATGCGTTCCGGCTCCGCCGACGGCAGATCGATCTTGTTGATCACCGGAATGATTTCGAGATTGTGATTGAGCGCCAGATACGTATTTGCGAGCGTTTGTGCTTCCACCCCTTGCGATGCATCTACCACTAGCAACGCGCCCTCGCACGCTTGCAGGCTGCGCGAGACTTCGTAGGTGAAATCGACGTGGCCGGGCGTGTCGATCAGGTTGAGTTGGTACATCTGGCCATCGCCGGCTTTGTAATTCAAGCGAACGGCATGCGCTTTGATCGTGATTCCGCGCTCCCGTTCCAAATCCATCGTGTCTAAAACTTGGGCCATCATTTCGCGCTGCGCAAGCGCGCCTGTGGCTTCGAGCAAGCGATCGGCAAGCGTGGACTTGCCATGATCTATGTGCGCGATGATAGAGAAGTTCCGGATGAAAGCTGGATCCATGCGGTAGAATGAGGCTGAACTTCAAGTATCCCATATCCCACCAAAGTGACCGAAGGAAAACCAATCGAAGCGAATCTCGATGCGCGCGGGATGAATTTCGCTGTAGTGTGCGCGAGGTTCAATGGCTTCGTCACGGACCGGCTGCTGGAAGGGGCGCTCGATGCGTTGAAGAGCGCGGGAGCCACCGACATCGAGGTCGTGCACGTCCCTGGCGCCTGGGAGCTGCCGATGGCGGCCAAGACGATCGCGCAAGGCAAGAAGCCCGATGCGATCATTGCGCTGGGAGCTGTGATCCGGGGCGATACACCGCATTTCGACTATGTGGCCGGACAAGCCGCCAGCGGCCTCATGGCGGTGCAACTTGAAACCGGCATTCCCGTGGCGTTCGGGGTTCTGACGACGAATACGATCGAACAAGCCACCGATCGTGCGGGCGGGAAAGATGGAAACAAGGGCTACGACGCCGCGATCACCGCCATCGAGATGGCCGAGCGGATTCGCCGCCTGCGACAATAGGTTAAATGGCGGCCCGTCATCGATCACGCCAACGAGCGCTACAAGTCCTCTATCAATGGGATATGACGAAGCGTCCCATGGACGAGACCATTCACGCGTTTTACGATACGTTGCACGCCGAAGGAGCGCCGGAGCCGGCCGAGGAGTCCGACGAAGAAGAGTCTCCGCACGACGGGCGCGACGTCTTCATGGAAGAGCTGGCCAAAGGCGCGTCCGCGATGGCGCCCGACATCGATCATCGGATTTCCGAGAAATCGGCTCACTGGAAGCTGGAGCGCATGCCGATTGTCGATCGCAACATCCTGCGCCTCGCCATCTATGAAATGAGCCGCCAGGACACACCGGCAGTAGTGGTGATCGACGAAGCGCTGGAGCTGGCGCGGCAGTTTTCAGGCGACGAATCGGTCGCGTTCATCAATGGTGTGCTGGACGCGGTTCACAAGGACAGCCGGAATTGAAGATCCTGATGGTGGCCTCCGAGGCCGCGCCTTTCGCAAAAACAGGCGGACTGGCCGATGTTTTAGGCGCACTTCCAGCCGCGCTCGCCGAACGTGGTGAACAGGTGGCCGTAGTGATACCAGCCTATCGCCAGAATCAGTATCCAGGCGCGACGCGCGAAGCCTATCGCAATCTGTTCATACCGATTGGTTCCGGCTACCGGGTGAACATTCGCGAGTCGACGGAAGAGGCCACGCATGGCGTTACGCATTACTTCGTCGAGTGCCCTGCCCTGTACGATCGCGACGGGCTGTACGGCGGCCCCGACGGCGATTTCACGGACAATCATCTGCGCTTTGCCGTGCTCTCGATGGCAGCGCTCGGCGTGGTGCGCTACCTGTTCCGGGCCGAGGTGCTGCACCTGCACGACTGGCAGGCGGCGCTCGCGGCAGTCTACTTGCGCGAACATTTCCAGGGCGATCCGACGTTCCTCGGCGTGAAGACGCTATTTACCATCCACAATCTCGGCTACCAGGGGATCTTCGCACCCGCCGTGGTCCCGCAAATCGCGCTCGACCCGCGCTGGATGAATCCCGAGCAACTGGAGTTCTTCGGCGACGTGAATTTCCTCAAAGCAGGCATTGCGTGGTCGGACGCCGTTAGCACCGTCAGCAAAGGCTACGCGCGCGAAATTCAAACGCCCGAGTATGGTTTCGGGCTCGATGGGTTCCTCCGCAACCACGGCCCGATTACCGGCATCGTGAACGGCGTCGACTATAGCCAGTGGAGTCCCGAGCATGACCCGCACATCGCCCGAAATTATTCCGCCGCCGACCTTTCCGGAAAGCGCGCCTGCAAACGGGCGATCCTGGCCGAATACGGCCTCGCGAGTGATAGTCTGGACCGGCCACTGCTCGCCATCATTTCGCGCTTCGCATCGCAAAAGGGCTTCGACATTTTCGCCGACGCCGCATCGCGTCTGCTCGCCGAAGACCTGAGCCTGGTGGTGCTTGGTTCGGGCGACCCGGCGCAGGAATCGATGTTTCGGGCGCTGGCGCAGGCTTATCCCGACCGCGTTGGGGTGCAAATTGGGTACGACACCGGATTGTCGCATCGAATCGAAGCTGGAGCCGATATGTTCCTCATGCCCAGCCGTTACGAGCCCTGCGGCCTGAACCAGATTTACAGCCTGCGATACGGCACCGTCCCGGTGGTCCGCGCCACGGGTGGGCTCGATGATACTATTGAGGAAGATACCGGTTTTAAGTTCCAAGACTATTCGGGCGACGCTTTGCTCGACGCCGTACGGAAGGCTCTGGCGGCCTATCAAAATAGGGACCGGTGGACGAGCAGAATCGGGCGTTGCATGGCAAAGAACTTCTCGTGGAACGCGTCGGCCGGCGAATATGTGGATCTGTACCGGCGACTCGCGGCGGGCAGAACGACGGCGGGCTGAATCTTTTTGGCGGTATCGACATCTATTTGACTTAGGGGAGATTTACAAAGATATGGCTGGTGCGAATACTCTGACATTTACCGACGCGACCTGGGATAAGGATGTTCTGAACTCCGATGCCCCCGTCCTGGTGGACTTTTGGGCCGAGTGGTGCGGGCCGTGCCGGATGATGACGCCGACGGTGGACGCGATTGCCGAAGCTTATGCCGGCCGCGTGAAAGTGGGCAAGCTGAACGTGGACGAAAACGGCGCCACTGGCATGCGCTACAACGTCCGAGGCATCCCGACCCTGCTGCTGTTCAAAGGTGGCAAGGTGGTGGAGCAGAAGGTCGGCGCATGCGGTAAAACGGATCTCCAAAAGATGCTGGACGCCCACGTGGCAGCGCCGCAGAGCGCTTAAGCTGGCGTGGTCAGCGCCCCTTCCGACGCCGATCCCACTAAAGCAACGTATTTGGCGAAGACGCCCGACCGGTAACGCGGCTCGGGCGCTTTCCATTTAGCCCGCTCATTCGGCGGGAGCCGGTGGGTACTTCATCTTCTCGTACGAGATCCTGATGCCTTTCACTGTGCTCGATTGGTGAAAGACGCGCGCTCGGGTGGGATAACTTACTACCAGGTTGTCAGATCCTCTCCAATCGATTTCCAGTTTCATTTGCTGAACGACTCCGTGATCGCTATCAACGACGAAAACGTTTTCCCGCCTTCGTTCGGAAGCGTCTGTTTGGAGTCTAGGATCGATACTTGCCAGTTGGAATCGGTCGAGGCGCCACAACCTCGTAAGAAGAGAACCGCCCGCTTGCTGCCATCCGGTGAGATCGATTCGCTAAGGATGTCATTGCCGCACAGATCGCCGCAGCTACTTTGCACCCACAGCACTGTGGGTACTCCGAGCGTAGCGAGAATTCGTTTGGACCAGATCACGCCGGCGTGGTCAGCGCCCCTTCCGACGCCGATCCCACTAAAGCAACGTATTTGGCGAAGACGCCCGACCGGTAACGCGGCTCGGGCGCTTTCCATTTGGATAGCCGCTGGTGCAGCAGATCTTCCGGGATCTCCAAATTGATGGTGCGGTTCGCGATGTCGATGTGAATGATGTCGTCTTCCTGAACCGCCGCGATCGGCCCGCCCACAGCAGCTTCGGGCGCCACGTGACCGACGCAGAACCCCCGAGTGGCTCCGCTGAAGCGGCCATCGGTCAACAGCGCGACGCTATCGGAAAGCCCCGCGCCGACGATTGCGCTGGTTACCCCGAGCATCTCGCGCATGCCCGGTCCACCGCGCGGGCCTTCATAACGAATGACCACGATATCGCCGGCTTTGATCTTTCCGCCGGTAGCCGCCGCCATCGCAGCTTCTTCGTTCTCGAACACTCGCGCGGGACCGCGCTGCTCGCTGCGCTCAATTCCGGTCACTTTAATCACGCAGCCCTCGGGCGCGAGCGACCCGCGCAGGATCACCAATCCGCCACTCTTCTTGATTGGCTTATCCAGCGGATGGATCACCTCCTGGCCCGGCGTTTCCTTCGCCTCCGCAGCCTCTTCGGCCAGCGTCCGCCCCGTCACCGTCATCGCCGACCCGTCCGCGTAGCCGCCTTTCACCAGGCGCTGCGCAATCACGGCAATTCCGCCGGCTTTGTCCACATCCACCGCCACAAACTTGCCCGCGGGTTTTAAATCCACCAGCAGCGGCGTGCGCTCGCTGATGGTCTGGAAATCGTCGATATCGAGCGGCACGTCCGCCTCGCGCGCGATTGCCAGAAGATGCAGCACCGCGTTGGTGGACCCTCCGGTGGTCGCCACCGACGCGATCGCGTTGTCGATCGCCTTGCGCGTCACGATATCGCGCGGCCGACGGTTATTCTTCACCAGGTCCAAAATCAACCGGCCGCAGCGCGCCGCAACATCGTGTTTGCGCGCGTCCACTTGCGGAACCGCAGCCGTGCCGAGCGGCGACAGCCCGATCAATTCCATCACCGTCGCCATGGTGTTCGCTGTGAACTGCCCACCGCAAGCGCCGGCTCCGGGGCAAGCGGAATTTTCGATCTCGAGAAATTCCTCGTCTGACATCCTGCCCGCCGAGTTCGCGCCAACGGCCTCGTAGACGTCTTGGATCGTCAGATCCCGGCCCTTGTGACGGCCCGGCAGAATGGAGCCACCGTACAAAATCAATGCCGGTGTATTGAGCCGCAACAGCGCCATGGCCGCGCCCGGAATCGTTTTATCGCAAGCCACCAGCGCGACGATGCCGTCGAACATGTGCCCGCGCGCCACCAGTTCGATTGAATCGGCGATAATGTCGCGGCTCACAAGCGACGCCTTCATCCCTTCGGTGCCCATGGTGATTCCATCGCTGATCGCGATTGTGTTGTATTCCATCGGCGTCCCGCCAGCGTCGCGAATCCCCTGCGCCACATCTTTCGCCAGCTCACGCAAGTTGAAATTGCACGGCATGGTGCCGATCCACGTGTTCGCGATGCCGATGAGCGGCTTCTTCATGTCCTCGTCGGTGAGTCCAATGGCTTTCAGGAACGCGCGTGCCGGTGCGCGGTCCTTGCCCTGTGTGATGGTGTAACTATTCAGCTTCATGGTGAACCTTCAGTGTATATGATGAAATCGTGACCGCGGTGAGAATCAAACGCCTGGCGCGCGAATGCGGTTTCGAACTCGCGGGAATCGCGCGTGCCGAGCCTTTGCCCTCTGACAGCCGCCGGTATCTCAACTGGGTGGACCGCGGAATGGCAGGCGCGATGGGCTATCTTACCGACCGCCGCGCGACCGTCCGTACCGATCCGAAGCTGCTACTGCCGAGCGCCCGATCCATCATCTGCGTTGGCAAACTCTACAACCGGCCCGAGCCGCGATCTACGGAATTGAACGACGCCGCGCTGGGCTGGATCTCGCGCTATGCCTGGGGGGACGATTATCACCACGTCGTGCGGCGTGGCTTGGAAGAGCTCGCGGGGAAACTCGACGGCGATCACGAATACAAGATCTGCGTTGACACCGCGCCGCTACTGGAACGTTCCTATGCGCGCGAAGCCGGCCTCGGCTGGATCGGCAAGAACACTTGTCTGATCAATCAGGAGATCGGCTCGTGGGTGTTTCTCGGCGAGATCCTCACTTCGCTGGAGATCACCCCCGACACTCCCCCGCCCGATCGCTGCGGCACCTGCACGCGCTGCATCGATGCCTGTCCCACGCAGGCCATCGCGGCCTCGGGCTACGAAATTGACGCGCGCCGCTGCATCCCCTACTTCACCATCGAGTTGCACGGAGCCGCACCCGAAGAATTGCGCGCGGGCATCGGCCAACACATCTTCGGCTGCGACATTTGCCAGGACGTGTGCCCGTGGAACTCGCGCGCGCCGGTCGCGCAGGATCCCGCGTTCGAGCCTCGCCATTTCGCGCCGCCGCTCGAGGATCTCGCCGGGCTGACAGAAGACCAATTTCGCGCGATGTTTGAATCCAGCCCGATTCAACGGGCCAAATACGCTGGGTTCCTGCGGAATGTCGCGATCGCGATGGGAAACAGCAAGCTCGAGAAATTCCGCGAGCCGCTGCAGACTCTGGCCGCGTTTCCGAATCCGCTGGTTGCCGAAAACGCGCGCTGGGCGCTCGAGCAGCTAAACTCCTGATCCTACCTAACGCGAGGCTGGAAAAGGCCGTTGGGAACCGACTCCCTCACGGTCGCGGCTCGGTAAATGCGCGCAAACATGCGGTCGCGATTCTGAGCCCGCTCCAGCAAGCGGGTTTGGGCCTTTTCCAGCAGTCTACCTAACTCGACGCTTAGGCCAAGGCTTTCCCGTACAGCGCCAGTAACCGGCTCCATGCCTTCTGGGCCTGAGTTGGGTCGTAGACTGTCGTATCCGCAGGGCACCAGCCATGCATCGCCGGGTACACTTCAATCTCCGCGGGCAGTCCGGCCTTGGCGAACGTCTCTTTCATAACGTCCTTGTCCTTGGGCGACCGCTTGTCATCGTTCTCCGCAATCGCGATCAGGAACTGCGCTTTGCTTGTCGCAGCCTCCAAATGCGGGCTGTTCGGCATATCCGTCACGAGTGCTGCGCCATGGAAAGTAGCCACCGCTCCCACGCGGCCAGGCATCGCCGCAGCGGTGCGCATCGCCTGCGGACCACCCATGCAATAACCTTGCGTGCCCATCTTTCGATTCTTGGCAACGGACGATTGTGTGTCCAGCCACCCGATAAACGCCTTGGCGTCCGTCATGTGCGTGGTCTCGTTCAGAGCCTGCATCAACGGAAGCACTTGCGGGATCGGCGTTTTGCCGCCCTCGGGCGCCGTCGGCGCCTTTTTCACACGATAAAACGGATTCACCACTAGCACCGAGTAGCCCGATTCGGCCAGTGCCTTGCCCATATCGCGGAACGCCGGCCTCAGCCCGAAGATGTCCGGCCATACCAAAACGCCAGGCGCCGTGCCACTGGCCGGATGCACGAAGTAACAGTCCGCGGTGCCGTCCGGGGTCTTCACTTCCACATCCGATTCCACCACCGTAACCGCGTTCGCAACTTGCGGCAGGAACATAGCCACGCCTGCTCCCAACATCATGCCGAATTGCTTTCGCGTCACTAAATTGCGAGCTTCATACTCTCGCAGGTCTTCTTCAAAATGATCCTGATCGCACATAGATTCGCTCCTTATCGGTGCCTATTCTGGAAACCGCAGCTCACACCGGATCATTCTACATTACCCTCGCCGATGGGCGTTGAACGTCGTATGATGTAGGGAGAATGCAGTAAGCGGTGGAGTCCGCTCAACGCCGTCCCGCACGGCCAATGACTCCTACAGTGGCGTCGCTGTGGGGTTGTTGGCAGATCCCCTTCGATCCATTGGCAGGAAACGACAGCTCGAAGGAGATGAGCGCGCTTGGACAAGTATCTCGTCGTGTTAGCAGGTGCCGGGCTCGGCGGACTGGCCCGCTACATCGCAGGCACGTGGATCATGGGAAAATACGGCGGCCGATTTCCCCTCGGCACGTTCGTCATTAACATCACCGGCTCATTTCTGATCGGCGTACTCATGACTCTGCTGACGGAGCGCTGGCAGCCGCACCCCAACTGGCGGCTCTTCCTGGTGGTCGGCGTTTTAGGCGGATACACTACGTTTTCCAGCTTCGAATACGAAACCTATCAGGCCGTGCGCGATGGCGCGCGCTGGATCGGATTGCTCTACGTCGCCGGCAGCGTAATTGTCGGTTATTTCGGAGTTTGGCTCGGCGCGGTTCTAGCCGCACGCCGCTAAGGAGGTAATGCAATGTTGACCAAAGGCCCCGCCAAGAAGGTGACCATCTTCATCAACGAAGATGTGCCTCACCGCATGACCTCGTTGCACGATGCACTCATGACCTTTCTGCTTCACAAGAATGTCGCGGGTGCGACTGCGACGCGTGCATTCTCCGGATTCGGCTCTCATCACGCTTTGCATACGCCGCAAATGGAAGCTCTGGCCGAGCATCTTCCCATTCGCATCGAATTCGTCGAGACCGCCGAGCGCGTGGAAGAGCTGCTGCCGACGTTATACGAGATGGTGACCGACGGCCTCATTGAGGTGCAGGACACCACCGTGGTCAAGCTCACCCGTCCCCCGGCGGAGTCGGAACCCAAGCTTCCGCATCAGCGAAAAGCCGGGCCCGCGAAGATGCTGCGGATATACCTGGGCGAAGCCGACAAATGGCACGACGAGCCGCTTTACGATGCCATCGTCAAGAAACTCCGCATGATGGACATCGCCGGAGCGACGGTCTACCGCGGCATCCTCGGATACGGCGCCAAGGGCCATGAACACAAGACGAGCTTTTTACATGTTTCGCGCGATCTGCCGATCATGCTGTCGGTGATCGACACTGCCGAGAAGATTAGCGCCGCCGCCGAAGTGATCGAAGGCATGCTCGAAGACGGTCTGCTCGTGATCTCCGATGTCGAGATGATTCGAGTCGAAAAGATCACCCCGGCACCGTAGCGGGTGGTTTATCATAAGGGAAATGTCCGTCGAAGAAGAACTCCAGGAAGAGATCGAAAAGGTCAAGGAACCATTCGACAAAAGTGTCGCCGCCACCATGGCGATTTTGGCCGCCTTCCTCGCGGTGGTTTCTGTTCTCGGCCATATCATGACCACGGAGGAATTGCTGCTGCAGCAGAAGGCTTCGGACCAGTGGTCGTACTATCAGGCCAAGTCCATCCGCCGATATCAATCCGAGGTGGCGCGCGATTTATTCGCCGGCATGAAGCTTACGCCGCAAAGCGGGCAGTATCAGAAGAACGCGGACAAATACAGAAAAGATGACGAAGACATCCAGAAAGAGGCGCAGGGGTTGGAACAGGAAAGCCATCTGCGCGGCCGGCAGGCGCTCGGCTTCCATTTCGGAGAAGTATTCCTGGAATTTTCGATCGTCTTGGCGTCGCTGGCAATTCTAACGAAGCGCAAACTTCTGTGGTACGTGTGCATGGTGAGTGGAGCGTTCGGCGTTGTCGTGGCTGCGACGGTGTACTACGCCCCCTCGATTGTCGAGAAACTCCAACAGTAACTTGAATTCAATGGTTGAAAATATCACTCCGGGCGTTTCGGCCCGCAATGCCCGAGTCGTGCTCTTTGACTTTGACGGTACTCTTTCCCTGATCCGTTCGGGATGGATGAACGTGATGGTCCCCATGATGGTGGAGATTCTCGCCGATTTGAAAACCGGCGAATCGGAAGAACAGCTGCGCACTTTGGTGGAAGAATTTGTCTGGCGACTCACCGGCAAGGAGACCATCTACCAGATGATCGCTTTCGCTGAAGCCGTGGAGGCGCGGGGCGGCAAGCCGCTGGAGCCGCTGGCGTACAAGAAAATGTATCTCGACCTGCTGTGGGTGAAGATCGAGAGCCGCGTGGAGGCGCTACGGAAGGGCCAAGCCGATCCGGAACAGTATCTCGTGCCTGGCGCGCGTGAGTTGCTCGAACGCTTGAAACACCGAGGCCTCAAGATGTATTTGGCAAGCGGTACCGACGAGATTTACATGAAGGAAGAAGCGCGGCTGCTGGGTGTTTCGCAATACTTTGACGGCGGCGTCTACGGCGCGCTCGACGATTACAAGAGCTTCTCGAAAGCGATCTTGATCCAGCGCATTCTATCCACGGCCGAGTTCCAGGGGAACGAATTCCTCGGTTTCGGCGACGGCTACGTTGAGATTGAGGAAGTGAAGAACGTGGGTGGCGTGGCGGTCGGCGTCGCGAGCGAAGAGCCGGCGTGCACCAAAGTCGACCAATGGAAACGCCAGCGCCTGATCGGCGTCGGCGCGGACTACATCGTCCCAAATTTCTTGTGCGGTGAAGAGCTATTCTCTTCCCTGTTCCCCGCTTGAACACGCTCGCCATCGACATCGGCGGGACAAAGTTCAGCATGGCTGTTTTTGAAGGCGAGCAGATGATCGAGCGCACGTCGCACTCGACTGACCCGTCGATACTCGATCGCATCGCGGCCGTCATAAGTAAATGGAAGACGCGCTACTCCTTCGATCGCTGCGGAATCGGATTCGGTGGTCCAGTGGACTTCGAGAACCAGCGCGTGATCCTGTCGACTCACGTGCCGGGATGGGATAACTTCGATCTCCCGCATCACATCGAAAAGCTCATCGGCGTGCTTCCGATCATGGACAACGACGCTAACTCCGGAGCATTGGGCGAAGGATTATTCGGCGCCGGTCGCGGTTTTCGTCCGCTGTTTTATATGACGCTTTCCACCGGCATCGGCGGCGGCATCATCACAGCCCGCGAATCCGTTTATCGGGGCGCGGATTCGTACGCCGGTGAAATCGGACACCTGACCATTTCGCCCAACGGCCCCGAGTGCCTCTGTGGATCGAACGGCTGCCTGGAGCGGATGTGCTGTGGATTATGGCTGGAACGGGATCACGGGCGTCCGGCGAGCGAACTGATGCGCGATCCTGAATTTGTGGAGCGCTACGTCGTCGACTTGGCCCTGGGGCTCAAGGCCGCCATCATGCTGCTCAACCCGGCACGCATCGTAATCGGCGGAGGCATCAGTAAAGCCGGCGATCGATTGTTCGTTCCGTTGCGCCAGGAATTGGCCCGGCAGATTACCGCGTGGTCGCGCGCCCGCATCGACGTTGTTCCGGCCGCGCTCGGCGACGATAGCGTTCTGTATGGCGCAATGGCGTTGGCACAATGAAACTTCCTGCCTTTTATCCGGTGCTCGATGCGGATCGGGTCTCTGCGATACCGGCAGCCGAGACATTGCTCGCAGCGGGCGCGCGCATTCTACAATACCGGCATAAGAGTTTCTTTTCGCAAAAGGCGTTTGAAGAGGCCAGCCGAATCGCCGAACTCTGCCGAAGCGCAGGAGCGCTGTTCATCGTGAACGATCGCGCCGACATCGCGAAATTGCTCGACGCCGGTTTGCACCTGGGTCAAGATGATCTGGCCCCGGTGGCTGCTCGCCGGGTTCTTCCCGCGTCGAGTATCGTCGGGTTTTCGACGCACAACGAACAGCAATTGCGCGCCGGCGATACCGAACCTGTGGATTACTTGGCAATTGGTCCGATCTTCGCCACCCGATCCAAGCAAAATCCCGATCCCGTCGTTGGGCTGGGACGGTTGCGAACGCTGCGCTCGCTGACACGAAAGCCCCTGGTGGCAATTGGCGGCATTACACGCGAATTAGCGCCTAAGGTGTTCGAGGCGGGCGCAGATTCGGTGGCGATTATCGGCGATCTTTTTCCGCGGCCCGAAGAGTGGATGGCTATTTCTTGGTGTAAGTGACGCTCACCGAAGTTTCGTTCCCCTGGCCGCCGGCCGCTACCGTAACCGTGCGGTCCTTGGATTGGTCCGCCGCTGTCATCATGTGGCTTCGCCCGGAATTGGTGACGGTGGTAATTGTGAACCCGGAGCCTTCCAATTGATCGCGATAATATTGCACAACATGATCGGCCGAGTCCTTAGTCGTGAACATGAATGTTCCGCTGCGGACGTCCTTGGTGTTGGCGGAGAAAATACTTTTTGGATTGGAGCCGGGATATTCCGGAATCCAACTTGGGGTTTTTGCGGCGCCGCCGAACTGCACAGATCCGTCCGGAGACTTGTATTCGAAAGTGCCCTGCTTGATTTTGTGGGCCACGAAGAGGCCGGCGGCTAGAACTACCACGATAATCAGCGCGAAAAATCCGCCCACGCCGATCAAAACCCAAAGCAAGACATTGCTCTTCTTGGCCTGCGGAACAGGCGCAACGGGAGGCGTCATGGTCTCTCTCCTTAGTGTTGATGTTCGTGATGCTGCGAGGTTACCAGCATAGTACAAGGCGCGTCGGAACACTTTGTATGCTCGAACTGGATGGTGGAATGCGAGATCTCGCATTTGCAAAGAACGTCATTAATGCGCTGCAAAATGGCGTTGCTTTCCGATGGCGGCATGTCCTCAATCAACACGTGGCAACTCAACGCATGCGCATTCGAACCCAGACTCCAGATGTGCAGATCGTGCACATCGATCACGCCGTCCAGCTGGCGCATCAGGTCTGTGACTTGGTTCAGTTCCATGCCGCGCGGCAGGCCTTCGAGCAACACGTTCAGCGATTCTTCGATGATGTCCCAGGCAGTCCAGACGATGAGAATACCGATCAAGACAGACAGAATCGGATCGATTATCGCAAGACCGGTGAAATGAATCGCAATAGCCCCGGCAATGATTCCGACCGAGCTGACGGCGTCGCCCAGCATATGTACAAACGCAGCGCGGATATTGATGTCGTGATCTTTCTCGCGATGCAGCCCGAGCATGATGCCGCCATTGAGCACGAGCGCGCCCACGGCGACCCACAACATGGTCCATTCTTCGATGTGTTGCGGGTGCAAGAAACGTTGCCAGGCCTCATAAAAAATAAAGAGGGCGATGATGACCAGCGTGAGGGCATTGGCAAACGCGGTCAAAACGCCGGCGCGATGATACCCGAAAGTCTTGACGCTGTCGGCCGGCTTGGATTGCATGTAGACGCCGAGGCTGGCCAGCACCAGAGCCAGCGCGTCTGTGAAGTTGTGGCCGGCATCGGACACCAGCGCCAAGCTGCCGGATCGGAAGCCAGCGACTGCTTCCACCACGACGAACACAATCGTGGCGAAAAACGACCATTTCAGAACGCTCGCCGACCCGTGATGATGTCCGTGGTGATGCAATCTATACCTTTGCTACCATTTTACTCTCAGAATCTGGTGACTTCAGTAAAGTTGAAGTTGCGAACCTTCATGGCCGGGACCACCATATCGAAGGCCTCTTCGCCGGTGGCGCGGACGGAAGGCGACAGCGCTTCGACATTGTTGAGCAATTCGATAATGCCTTGGTTGAAACGAAAATTGCGTAGGCCGTTGGCGACGCGCCCGTTTTCGATCAGGAACGTGCCATCGCGCGTCATGCCGGTCATGATTTTCTCGTAAGGATCAACTTCGCGGATATACCAAAGACGCGTGACGAGAATGCCTCGCTCGGTGGAGGCGATCATTTCATCCAAGGACGTGGAGCCGCCCGCAATCACGATGTTGAGCGGAGCTTCGCCGAC
The DNA here is from genome assembly GCA_035486995.1 of Bryobacteraceae bacterium. Classification (GTDB taxonomy): domain Bacteria; phylum Acidobacteriota; class Terriglobia; order Bryobacterales; family Bryobacteraceae; genus Palsa-89. Next base: position 23,433 of record DATHMO010000031.1, on the reverse strand, counting down.
TTCATTGGGCAGCGGAAAACCGTGGCCAGTGGGTTCGACACCCGCGCGGTGCGCCCTCGATCGCGAATAGGCCAGCTGGCGTGGAACCCCGCCTTCGACCAACGTCAATTTGCGGCGCGGCACGCCTTCGCCATCGAATGGAACGCCGGACTGGAGCGGATGTGAGACATCGTCCGAAATATGGATGTTGTCGCCGAACAATTTCGTGCCGAGGCGATCGGTGAGAAAGCTGCGGCTGTCGTTGACCGAAGTGGCGCTGAAGTCCCCGAACATTTGACCGACCAGATCGAGAGCCGCTGCTGGTTCGAGAATCACGGTGTAACGGCCGGGCGCAAGCTCCTCGGGATCGCGCGAGAGGCGAGCTTTTTCGGCGGCACTGCGGGCCAAAGCACCGGGATCGATCGCGGTATGCGAAACGGCCGACGCCTTTGCCCAGCCGGAACTGTCGCCGGCCATGGCGGTGATGGAAAACTGCGCCATCGTTTCCGCGTGCCAGGCTGCGACGCCGCGCGAGTTGAAGATGGCTTCCACGCTTTGTCCGGTGGAGTAGATGCCGGCGGCGGTTTGGCCGGAGCTTTCCACGACACGAATGGCCTCAGCAACGGCTCGGCCGCGATGATCGGGCGTTGCGGCGGCGGTGGCGGCGTCGAATCGCTTGGTTTCCGACACGACGGACGGCTCGTTGAGAGGAAGCAAGTCGGAATTGGGAGCTGCGGAACGCGCGAGCGCGAGAGCCTGTTCCACGGCGCTGCGAATGGAATCGGCATCGAAACGGTTGGTTGTGGAGCGGGCCGTGCGATGATCGAGCGCGACACGGACTGAGATCCAGCGATCCTGCTCGGCGACATTTTGATGAATGGTATTGTTTGCGAATCGCGTGAGTGCGGCGCGATGCGCGCCAAAGAGCGCCTCGACGTCCGAAACTCCGAACGATTTCGCAGCCTTTTGCACCGCGTCAAAAAGCTCCAGGCAATCCTTTTGACAAAGGATCTCAGGCGGCATACGCGGCTCCCACTTTAATGTTGTGGAAGCGCGCGGGACTTGCGCCGTGGCCGGTGCCGATCACTTGCTCGGGTTGTCCCTTGCCGCAATTTGGAACGCCCCACAAAACCCAGTGATCGCGATTGGCGATGGCCGAACAGGAATTCCAAAACTCGGTGGTGATTCCGCTGTACGTGGGATTCTTCAACATGCGAGTGCGCTTGCCGTCCTTGATCTCCCACGCGATCTCGCAGCCGAATTGAAAATTGTAGCGCTTGTCGTCGATGGACCAGCTGCGATTGGTCTCCATGTATATCGCATTGGCGACGCCCGCGAAAACTTCGTCGAGCGTTTGTTCGCCGGGCAGCAGACTGACGTTGGTCATGCGGATGAGCGGGAGCCGCGCCCAGCTAGTGGCGCGCATGGTGCCATTCGAACGCGTGGCGCCGATGGCCGCGGCGGTTTCGCGCGAGGTCATATAGCCAACGAACTGGCCGTTGCGAATGATATCGGCCGACTGCGCGGGAACACCTTCGTCGTCGAAAGCGAAGGTGCCCATGCCCGGACCGTGCTCGATGCGCGCGTCGCAAACGGCATTGACAAGGTCGGAACCGTAGCGCAGGTGATTCAGCTTGTCAAGCGTGAGAAAGCTCATGCCGGCATAGTTGGCTTCGGAACCCAACACGCGATCGAGCTCGATGGGATGGCCGATGGATTCGTGGACCTGGAGACCGAGTTGGCTGCCATCGATGATGAGATCATAGCGGCCTTCGGGACATTGGGCGGCCGAGTGGAGCGCAACGGCCTGTTCGGCGACGCGCGGGGCATGCTGCATGAGATCGAGTTCATGGATGAGCTCGTAGCCTTTGAGCTGATGCTGGCCGCCGAAGGAGTTGGGATACGAGCGCTTTTGAATTTCGTTGTCCTTGAAACAGAAGGCTTCGAATCCTGCGCCGCTGGAGGTGCGGGTCTGATCGATAACGCTGCCGATAGACGACACGAAGACCTGGCGGCTGCGGTGGAAGATCATCGACGTTTGGGCCAGGGTCACTCCGGAAGCCCGGCGCAGTTCGTCATCGACGGCGGTTAGGAGCGAGAGCTGTTCTTCTACGCTAACCGCGAAGGGATCGATCTGGCAGGGCGAGACCCATGTGGCTTCGTACTTGGCTTCGGGCGCGAGCGTGACGTCGTGTTTGCGGGCGAGGGCGCTGGAACGAGCGATGTCGACGGCGAGAGCGGCCGCGGATTCGACACCTGGGCGAGTGAGATCGTCGGTTGCAGCGAACCCCCAACACCCATCGGCGAGCACCCGGATTCCGATGCCGACCGACTCGTCGCTCGAGACCTGGCCGGGCTTGCCGTTCTTGGTGCCGAGCTCGCGATCGCGGCTTTGGACGATGCGGACATCGGCGTAGGTGACGCCGGGACGTTGGGCGAGATCGAGCGCTTCAAGCGCTAGCTGCTTCATAAAACCAGGATAGCTGGGAGCGGGAAGGGGCTGGTTATTAGTTGTTGGTTGTTAGTTGCTCGTTGTTGGCACGTGGGGTGCGACCGGCGCCCGAACGCAGTCCGACTAGACGACCGCGATGGCTTCGATTTCAACCAGGAGCTCGGGCATAAATAAGCCGCGAACGATCAGAACAGTAGCCACTGGCGGATTCGCAGTATCGACATGCTTGTCCCGCACCTCGCGATAGGCGAAAAATTCGGACCGGTCCACGGTATCCACAATATAGTAGTTCAGCTTGACCACGTTCTGGAAGCTGGCACCGGCAGCTTCGAGCGCCGTTTTCAGATTTGTGAATACCTGCTGAAGCTGGGCGCGGTAGTCACCCTGGCCTACGATTTTCCCCGAGGCGTCCATGGCGACTTGTCCGGCGATGTAGATCATCTTTCCCGCCGCTATTTCCGCGACATGGGAGTATCCCACTGGCTTGGGCAGTTGAGGAGGGCTGAAGACGCGGAACTTCGGCTCGGCAGACATGTGGTTTTGTCTTCAATTGTATGCTTTTCCCGGGTCCGCTCGATCGCCATGCGCGCGAGTCGATGGCGTTGCCCAGCTAAATTGTCAGCGGAGCTTGTAGCCCGGGTCGCCGGGAGAGGCTCCATCCACTTTGAGAACCTTGACGGAGTCGTCGACTTCGGAGGCGAGAACGTATCCCACAGCCCCCGGATTGCTCGCCACGAATTTCTTGAGGGCGGCGGCGGTTGGGACATCCCTAGGTTGCGCAACCTCCTTCCCGTTGAACACGGCAAGCATGTAGTAACGCCTGAGCGCCGCATCGTTCATTCTGAACAAGGTTTTCATCGCGAGTGCCCGCTCGGGGGAATCCTGGGGCAGCTGAACCGCCACCACAGCCTCCCCATTGCGCCATTTCAATCTCTCGCCCAGAATCATCTGGCGAAGCTCTGCCAGATCGGCCGTGGCCGGAGCCTGCAACTTGTTGACGATAACGGCCAACTCGGCGGGTTCGTCTGCCGCACTGCAGAGGCAAGATCCAGCCAGCGCGGACAGTGCAATCAGTACTAAGGATTTCATGGTGCTCCTTGTTGCAGTCTTATCGGCCAGATGGTTCGTTCCTTCAATCAGAAAGTGAAGGCGACTTGGGCATCCAAACCATTTCCGGCCAACTGGCTGCTTTGATAGAGATGATTAAACTGCAGTTTGAATGCGGCGTATGTCGCAAAATCGATCCGCATGCCAATCGAGGGGCCATAGTAGGTTCCCTTGAGGAGATTTACAGGATCTTGTGGGTTGTCCCTCACATACTGGTAACGGAAATAAGGCTTGTAGATTCCGAATCCCCGGGCGATCTGCGTGTAAGCCATGGGGCTCCTAAACGACCCGGACGCTCCCATAACACGATTGCTCAGAAGGACCGCTTCGGTCATGAATTCCCAATCTGGCGAGAAGAACACGACATAAGCGCTTTCGATGTTTTGCCTCAAGGGAGGAACCGGCAGGGGGTTCTGCGCCTGGGTGGGGTTTAGACCGTCGTGATACCATGACCCACCGATCTGCAGCCCCGGGAGGAATTGCGGCTTGATATACGCGGCCAAATTCGTAGCCTTATAGTTACGATCGGAGTAAAAGTTTTGCACCGATTCGGACGCGAAGGGGTTGGAGCTGAGTCCGTTGCCGACCTCGGCAATCCAGTGGAGGCCCAGTTTGTCGGTATGCGGAACGTCGCCGGCGAAACTAACACCCACCATATGGACCGGCAGGATGCCGCCGCTATCTTCAAACAAGTACATGATGGGCCGGCCTTCGGCCGTCGAAAACCAGTTCCCGTGATGGTAGGCCGTATTGTAATATCCGATGGATGTGTGGAAACGGCCAGCACTTACGGAGAAATAGGGGTTCGCGCGGTAGGTGAGCTGATAGCGTTCGATATCGGGGCCAAACACATTGGTATCGTCGGGACCGAGCACAATCTCCGCCAGGAAGCTTAGATGATCGGAAAGCTTGGACGTCATGAGGAGATCGAACTCTCCGGCCTGAAAGGTGCTATGGGGAGGTGTGACCGAATTGCCGCAGGTTCCGCAGCCGTTGTCGATGATGGGAAAGACCAGCGGATTTGCGATGGATCCCGTGCCGAAGTTGAAGTCGAAGAATCCCCTGATGTTCAGGATGGGGCCGCCACCGGGAATCGCCATGTTGTGGCCCGTGCTGGCTGACTCTTGGGGTTGAGCCGGTGGACTACTGAGGGCCTGGGAAGCGGCGGAAGTAGCTGGCGGGGCTGGGTCAGGGGCAACAGAAGGCGTCTCGCCGAGCTTTTTCTCCAGTTGCTCGATGCGGGCTTCATGCGCCGCGATCACCGCGAGGAGTTTGTCAATGGTCGCCTGCGTTACAGGGGGTTGGTCAGAAGGCTCACCCGCCTTGACCGTCACAGATGCCCAGGCAAGGGTTAGAACGAGAAGCACTGCCTTCATCTCTAGGGGTATCTCCTGGAAGGGAAGGTGTCCTCCAGTTCGGATTTGTCTCGCTGAAGATTGGGATTACAGGCTAAACCGCTTTCAGTATGTGGGAGCCAAGCAACTTTAGGTACACTGTTTTCCAGTGTGATCGGCGCGCACGAGAACATTCGTGTTTCACCCGCAGTCCTGGAAGCAGCACGGAAGAACGCCGAAGAACTCTTGCAATCGCTGCGGACCACTGCCGAGGGCCTCACGCAGGCCGAGGCTGAAGAGCGCACTCGCACCGTAGGCCCCAACGAAGTTGCGCAAGAGCGCAGGCAAAGCTGGTTCATTCGCCTGCTGAAGATCCTGCGCAACCCCCTGGTGGTCTTGTTGGGAACGCTCTCGGCGATTTCGTTTGCAACGGGCGATGCGCGCGCGGGAACCGTGATGGCGATGATGGTGGTGCTGGGCGCGACGCTCAGGTTCGTCCAAGAAGCTCGCGCGGATGCAGCGGCAGCGAAACTGAAAGCGATGATCCATGTCACCGCCACGGTGATGCGCGATGGCGAAGCGCGGGAAATGCCGCTACGCGAGTTGGTGCCGGGCGACATCATCAAGCTGTCGGCGGGCGACATGATCCCGGGCGATGCCCGCGTGCTGTCATCCAAAGATCTTTTCGTGAGCCAGGGAAGTCTGACCGGGGAGTCGTTCCCTGTCGAAAAGTTCCACGATCCCGAGACCAAAGATGTGAGCTCACCCACCGAGCTCAAGAACATCTGCTTCATGGGCACCAGTGTCGAAAGCGGCACTGCGACCGCGGCCGTGGTCACCACCGGCGTCAACACGTATTTGGGCAGCATGGCTGGATCGATCGCCCAAGAGCCGCCGCCCACCAGCTTCGATGTGGGGCTGAATAAATTCACGTGGCTCATGATCCGGCTGATGGCCGTGATGGTACCGCTGGTTTTCGTCATCAACGGACTCACCAAGCACGATTGGAAAAGCGCCTTCTTTTTCGCGCTGGCAGTGGCGGTCGGGCTGACGCCCGAGATGCTCCCGATGATCGTGTCGGTGTGTCTCTCGAAGGGCGCGCTGGCTATGAGCCGCAAGAAGGTGATCGTGAAGCGGCTGAATGCCATCCAAAATTTCGGCGGCATGGACGTTTTGTGCACCGACAAAACCGGCACTCTGACCGAGGATCGCGTAGTGCTCCAACGGCATTGCGCCGTGAACGGCGAGGAAAGCGAGGAGGTGCTGCTGGATAGTTACCTGATCAGCCACTTCCAGACAGGCCTCAAGAACCTGCTGGATCGCGCGATCCTGGCGAGCACCGACTTCCATGAGCAAGGGCTGGTCGAGAAATACCAGAAGCTGGATGAAATTCCGTTCGACTTTACGCGGCGCATGATGTCGGTGCTGGTAGAGGATCCGGAAGGCAAGAACATCCTGCTCACGAAAGGCGCCCCTGAAGAGGTCTTCCACCAGTGTTCGCACTTCGAGCTCAATGGCAAGCTGTCGCCGATGGAGCCTGACCTCATCGTCGAACTCAAGGAAGAATACGAGAGCCTGAGCAACGATGGCTTCCGAGTTCTAGCCGTAGCGACGAAGCAGCTGTCCGAAAAGAGGCTCTGCTCTAGAGAAGACGAGAGCGATCTGGTGCTCAAGGGCTACGTCGCGTTTCTCGATCCGCCGAAGAGTACCGCGGGAACCGCTATCCAGGCTCTTCACAATCATGGCGTGGCGGTGAAAATCCTGACTGGGGACAACCAGCTGATCAGCCGGAAGGTTTGCAAAGACGTGGGCCTGTTAGCCGACCCTATGCTGTTGGGCAGCGACGTGGAGAAAATGTCCGATGCCGAGTTGGGTGAAGCGGCAGAGAAAGCCACGCTCTTCGCGCGACTATCACCGGCTCACAAACAGCGCGTCATCCAAGTGCTACGCGCCAAGGGGCACGTGGTCGGATTCCTGGGCGACGGCATCAACGATGCTCCCGCATTGCGCGCCGCCGACATTGGCATCTCGGTAGATACGGCGACGGATATCGCGAAAGAGTCGGCCGATCTGATCCTGCTCGAGACGGACCTGATGGTGCTCGAAGGCGGCGTCACGGAGGGCCGCAAGGTGTTTGCGAACATCATCAAGTACATTCGCATGGGCGCCAGTTCCAACTTCGGCAATATGTTCAGCGTGCTGGGAGCGAGCGCTTTCCTGCCCTATATTCCGATGGCGCCGATCCAAGTGTTGACCAACAACCTGCTGTACGACTTCTCGCAGGTGCCGATTCCGACCGACGCCGTGGACGAGGAGCAAGTGACGCGCCCTAGGCCCTGGAACATTGGCGAGATCACGCGGTTCATACTTTACGTGGGACCGATCAGCTCGATCTTCGACTACACGACATTCTTCGTCATGCTGTGGGTGTTCAACTGTTGGGATCCGTCGCGCGCTGCGGTGTTTCAGACCGGCTGGTTCGTAGAATCGCTGATGACGCAGACGCTGATCATCCATGTGATCCGGACCAATAAGATTCCGTTCATTCAGAGCCGGGCGAGCTTGCCGTTGACGGCCACAACGTTAGCGATCATGGCCTTCGGCATGTGGCTGCCGTACTCACCACTGGCGTCATCATTGGGGCTTGTACATCTGCCGGGACTGTACTGGCCGATTCTGCTGCTGACACTACTCAGCTACGTAGGCCTGACGCAGATCATCAAGGTCTGGCTCTTGCGCCGACATTGGATCTAGTCTTTATTGAACGTCGCTGACCTTCCCGTCCTTGAAGGTAATCTTCATGTCTTTGTACACGTAAATTTTCTTGGCGCCGAGATTCACGACACTCTTGGGTTGCCCGAGACCGGTAGTCACTTCATCGATGCTCTGACCGATGCTGATATTGAACGGCGGCGCTTCGGGGGCGGCTATCGGGGCGGGGGCGGCGCCAGCGGTCTGGCCACCACCGGCGACTTCGGTCGTCACTTCTGCTTCGGCTTTGTCAGCTTCACCCCATTGCTGGTTGATTTGCGTGCCGGCATCGGCATCCGGCGGCGGAGCGTTCATGGCTAAATCCGTCTTCACCGGCGGCTGGTTGGCCGACGGGGGAAGCGCGGGTAACCCACCCTTGCCCTGCTTGGCTTGCAGTTCGCCCATACCGGAGCTGATGGTTTCGCGCATGTGATTCTGCATGTCCTGCAGATCCGCGACCGTCACGGAAACGGTGTCGCCTTTCGAGCATTCCTTGCCGCCTTTGCTCGCGAGAACGGCGAGCGATGCGGTGTCCGCATTGGCGGCCGGAGGTCCGGTAAGTTGCAGCGCGTCGCCTTCACTGACCGCGCATTCGGTTCCCGCCGCATCGACGAGATCGAGGTCTTTACCAACTACGAAGACATGCTGCACGTTGTCGGTAAGCATGCGCTGAATTCCGCTGGAAGCGGGATCCGCTTCGCCGGTCTTGGCGGTAGCTGCTTCGGCGTTTTCAAGGGCGATCTGACGTTGCACTTCAGCCGAGATCAAATCCTTCACTTGCGGCGTAAGAGGCGCGGGATTGGACAGAGCAGCGGCTTGAGCGTTGGCCTCCGTTTGCGCAGCGTAGGCGGCCGCCAGGCTTTGAGAAACTAAGTAGTCGGTAAGCCACAGTGAGGCGCTCGCGTACACAGGGTACGGGGTGAAAAAACCACCGTAGTATCCGTACCACGGATTCCCGGCCCAGCCCCATGCGGCGACCGGATAGGCAATCGGCACCGCCCACGGATTGTAGGCCCATCCGTAGAAAGCGGGCGCGTAGTAGAAGCTGGGTGCGTACATTTCGGCGTAAGCACCGTGGTAATAATAGCCGCGGTAGAAACGATCGTGGTACCGCCCGTGTTCGTAGTAGGTGCGATGGCCGTATTCATGTCCGCGATAACCGTAGGGATGCTGCACGTAACCACGTCCGCCACGTTCGGCGACGACCCGTGAATGATCCGCGCGCTCAACGCGCACGCTGCGGCTGCCGTTCAACCCGTGATGGACGTCCATGCCGCGCTTGGCATCGTGCACATCGGCGCGTGATCCATTGGCGCGGGTTCGGACTTCACTGCCGTTGGCGGCGTGCGCAGTCTTGGTTCCGGCTGGTGTTGGCCTCGACGCGGCTCCGGCTTTGGCTCCGGCGCCAGCAGTTCCACCCGGACGAGCAGCGGCGCCTCCGGCTGCGGGACGACCTGCGGCAGCTCCTCCGGCGGCGGGACGGCCTGCCGTAGTTGTGGCTCCTCCCGGCTTAGCGCCTGTGGCTCCACCGGGTCTGGCAGCGGCGGCTCCTCCCGCTGGGCGAGCGGCGGCTGCTCCGGCTGGGTGAGCAGCAGCGCCCCCAGCGGCCGGATGCGCGGCGGCGGCTGGCTTGGGTGCGGCGGCCTTGGGCGCGGCAGCAGCTGGCTTCTTGTTGTCGGCGCTGGCGATGGAACCGGCGACAAAGAGCACGGCGAGCGCCCCCGTACAAAACCTTAATTGATGCGCTTTCATGAGATCTCCTATTGGACGTCGCTAACTTTCCCGCCAGTGAATGTGACTTTCAGATCCTTATAGAAAAAGATCTCCTTGGCGCCGACCTTGGCGGTTCTCAGCGGCTGTCCAAAGGCGGCGATCACTTGATCTTTCGTTTGTCCCAAATCGATCGACTTCGGCGGCGCAGGCGGCTCGTCGGCAGGCGGCGGAGGCGGCGGGATAGGTGGAGGAGGCGCGTCGGCGGCCGGAGCCGGCGCTGGGGCCTGAGCCGCAGCGTTACCAGCAGGCGCGGCTTGCTGCGCGTTACCGGCCGGTTGTTGAGCGTTCGCGTTATCATCGGGTGGCTGGATCTTGAAAACCTGGCTGATCATGGCGTCAGCCGCCGCAAGATCGGCCGTCTTCACAGCTCCCTTCGCAAACTGAAACCGCAGCTGCCCTTTGAAACGCCCGCTGTCACCGTAAGAATCCGAAATCAGATCGAAACTAATCACATCCTTACCGCGGTCGACTGCGATCTGGGTGACGTAGAGCTTTTCTCCGTTCACGAAGTCGCGGGATCCTCCCGCGGCCCCGGCGGCAGTGCCCGCAGCAGTGCCAACTCCGGGAATGTAGCTGATGCCGGGCAAGCCTCCGAAGCGGCGCACGGCAGTGGCGGCGCCGGCATGGATTTGCCCATCCTTATATGTGTTCTGCGTCAGGACCTTGCTCGACGCAGCCCCCGCCGAAAAGCCCTTCTTTTGCAAGACGAGCACAGATCCTTGGGTCACGATGTCGGTACTGTCGGCGGTCGGAGTGGTGATCATGTACTCCGACTGTAGTTGCTCTTCGAGCGTTTTTTGCGCCTGAGCTTTAGCCAGCGGAAACACCGCTAGGACTGCGGTGAAAATAGAGCAGGAGAACGTAGCGATTCGCATTGCCATCCTCGTGAATTTACACTTCCTTTAAGAAGGCGGACACTTACCCGCAACCCCGATAAAAATGCAGTTCGCGCCAGGGAATCGGAAGCACTCAGTATATTCGGAAGCCCCGTGGACGTCAAGCATAGTACTATCCGGGCTAGCGTTTGAAAACAACCTCATTCTTCTATATGAAGGAATGCGCGAAAAACTTGCAAAAAGGATCAGGGAACCGGCGAAAAGAGCCGCTGTGGGAGTGGGGACGGATCGCCGGAAAGAATAACGGGCGCCCAATAGAGGAAGGTGTTAGCTTCGGCAGCGCGGGGCCTCATCACCTGAAGCATGGCTTGGCGCAGAGCTTCGGCGCGGTCCTTGCCTGAGCGAAGCTCTTTATAGAAGCGTTCCATCAGCGCGCGTTCGGTGGAATCCGAGACGTTCCAGAGCGGCGCGACGAACGTTTTCACTCCGGCGATTGTAGCCGCGCGGCGCATGCCATAGACGCCGTCACTCGACGAAGGGACTCCTGCGGCCATGCGGCACTGCGAGAGCACGAGCATCTCGGAGCCCTGCAGATCGATGGACTCGAGCTCCAAAGCGGTGAGCAAACCATCTTGTGGGGACGAGCCGCCGCGCCCGTACGCCTCCTCGAGCACAATGGCCGAAAGGCTCATCGCCCGAGCGCCGGGATCAAGCCCCGAAAGCTCGCAGTTCGGGTTCGTCAGGCAATCCTCGTTTCCGCGAACTAATCCATGGCCGACGATGTGCAGCAACGCGGGCGAATGCAGTTCCTTCACTCGTTGCTCAGTGGCTTGGCCTTCGGCCAGCAGCTGGGAGCGCGGAAGCACAGCCTGGAGCGAACGGGCTTCGGATGGGGCACCATCGAGACGTTCTAGCCGATCGGATCGAAATGCAGTCGCGATTTGCTGTTTTGAATCGCCGCCCGGGCTGAGGGCGATGACAGGTGGTCCGTTGGACTCAGCGGCTTGCGCCGGAGCAATCAAATCGCGCCCCGCGGAAAGATAGCTGATGGCGAAGCGCTCGATCAAGAAATGATGCGGCGTGGTGGCGAGAGCGGCGAATGGGAACAGGGTCAACAAGCCATCGGGTGCGATGCGCAAACGGTGGACAGGTTTGTCGCGGTCGAGTTGGAGGCGCAGCGGCGCAAGTGCCTGGGAAATTGTTTCGAGCGCCTCCTGTGCAGTGGCCTGAGCTGCCGATGCGGATTGCGTTTCATGCCGTGAGAGCGAGACGCTCCAATCGTTGGCGCCGGCGATCAAATCGCGCACCGCGGCATCGATTGGCCGGGATGGACCGAGATCCACCCATCGCAGGCCGCCGGAGTGATCCAACAAGAACGCCCCATAGTGCTTTTCGTAGGCGGCAATTTCCACCAGAAGCTCGTCGGGGGCGAGGTGCGCGCGCATGTCGTCCAAACGCGCAGGCTTGGAAGCGTCCGAAAAGCCAGGAACATCGCGGCTCAGAACTGTTTCAACCGAATCGGTGCGAACTTTCAAATCGTGCACAGCAACAAGGGCTTGTTTGTTGAGCGCGGGGGTCCATTTGGTGCGCAGATCCGAAAGCAGACGATCGTAGCGGACTTCGATCGCGGGATCTTCCAAATCGCAAGTCCCTATAACGGCCGGCTTCAAGTCGCGATATCCGAGCGCGGTGGTGAGCGACGATTGGCACTCGATCAAAGCCTGCCATTGGTTCAGGCGCTGGCGGACCGCGCCGCTCTCGCTGGCCCGCAGATTCTGGCGCCAATCGCGCACGTGATCCAAAACGCGCCCCTTGCGCCGCGCGACGGCTTCGAAGGCGAGCACTCGTGCTTCGGGAAACTGATCGCCGGCCTTCTGCTGGAACTCGAGCAGCGCCGGGAGCGGATCGTCCAAATTCGCAAGTACGCCCGCCTTGGTGCTCTCCGATCCAATATTGAGGATCGTGTTCAACACGCGGTCATCGATTTCGAAGCTCTGGCGGTAGATCGGCAGCGCGTCAGCATACTTGCCCTGCGTTTCGTAGACGCCGGCGAGGTTTTTCAGATACAGCGCCAGATCCTGGTGGTCGTCGCCCTGGCTCTCTTTAACGATCGCTATAGCTTGCTGCAGGCCCTGTTCAGCTTCAGCGTATTCGTGCGAGGCTTGTTGCACCAACGCCAAGCTGGCGAGAGCACGCGCGTACACAGGATGGTTCATGCCGAGCCCTTTAGCCGAGACCTCGAGTGCCTTCTCCAAGGTCTCGCGCGCGGCGACCAAGTCTCCGCGTCTGCGCTCGGCTGATCCCAAAGGTAGCAACGTGTTCGCATATTCGAAGGACGGACGGTCCGGCGAATTCGCATAGACCGCCACTCCCTCGCGCAGCAGCTTCTCGCCCTCGTCCGGATTCTGCGCGTAGAGGAAGCGGCCGTAGTTACGAAGCGAGCCAGCCACGGTCAGGTTACTCGGCCCGAAGATTTTCTTGCGCAACTCGAGAGCCGTCCGATAGTCGGATTCGGCGGCGGCTCGGTTTCCCATCGCTTCATATTGGACCGCGCGATTGTCCAACATCTGGACGTACATGGGGTGCGTTTCCCCCAATACGCTCTTCAACAGCGGCGCCGCCTCGCTGTAAAGTTTTTCGGAGACCGTATAGTTGCCCAGTTCCGACTCCAGTGACGCAGGGCCCAACAGACTGACGGCATAGATCGGGTGTTTGGAACCGACGGTCTTGCGCAAAACATCGAGCCCGTCGTAGAAATCAGACTTGGCCTTCTGGTATTTCCCCAGGCGCTGATAATTCCCACCCAGATCGATCAACAAAGTTCCATAGTCGGGGGGCGCCGGATTCTGGGCATCGATGTGGGACTGATAAATCGCGCGGGCTCGCTCCAACATCGCTGCGCATTTTTCGTATTCCCCTTGTCCGCTGTAGATGGTCCCGAGCGTTTCGAGGGTCTCGGCCAACGCAGGATCATTCGGCAGGAGTCGCGACCGCACGGCGACAGCTTCTTCGGCTAGCGGCTGCGCGTCGGTAAAGCGGCGAGAGTCGCGCAGCAGGAGCGCTAGATCGTTCGCGCTTTGGGCGTAGTCGTCCGAGTCTGCGCCGAGCCTCTCGCGGCGCAGGTCCAAGCTTTGACGGAGAAACTTCTCACCGTCTTTCAGGTTCCCGAGATTATAATAAACGACGCCGATGCGATCGAGACTGCGGCCGGTTTGTTTGGGGTTGGACGCGGCCTCCAATGCGAGCTTGGCGACGCGCAGCGCGCCGTCCATATCGCCCTTGAGATATAGCTGCTCCACCTGGTTGTCGAGCCCATCCCAATCGAGCTTTTGGCCTTCGACGAACATCGCCCCGGCCGCCAAGAGTAGCGCGATCGAGGCTAACTTCATGGACGCTTCAGATTCGCCGTGCGCGTCAGGTTGGCTTGCGCGATGCTCCGTTCGCGCGCGGACGTTGGTTCGGAAGAAGCCCGATTGTAATCGTCGCGAGCCTTGGGAAGGTCGCCGCGCATCTCGTCCAACACGCCGAGGTTGTTTAGAACTTGGGCGCGAAGATCGGCTGGGATGGCGGTGAGCGCCGCGGCTTGATTCAACGGTTTCACCGCGCTCGCGGTATCGCCACGCAGCAGATACAGCGCGCCGAGGCTATTGAGCGTGGTGGCCTGCTCCACGGGACTCGCGGCGGGTGTCTCGAAGAAATTGTTGGCCGCAGCTTCGTAGTGTTCGCGCGCGGCGTCTAAAGCGCCCGCTTGATAATCGAGCGCGGCTAGCCGTTCGAGAAGCATGCGCGTTTCGCCTGACGACCCGGCGGCGAGAGCCTTGCGCCCGAGTGCGCGGGCTTGATCCAGATCGCCGCTGGCCGCCAGTGCGTCTACTTCGTGCAAGACGGCTGAGAGATGCACGGCAGGCGGAACATCTACGCGGTCGTTCACATGGATCGTTTGACCCGGCGTAATTTTGCCGCGCGCGTGATCGCGAAAGATAGTAGTTATCGAGATCGGACCGAGCTCGGCGCCTTTGATTAAGCCATCGAGTGAGCCCAAATTCACGGTGGCTTCGCCGTCGTCGACGGCAGTGACGATGCCGGTCGATTGCGGCTCGCGATTCGAAGCGCCGTCGCCGCGAAAGGCATTTCTGTTTTGGGAGCGCGATGGCCCTAGTTCAGCGGCCAATAGAACGGGCCCATTGCTTGCGGCATCGAGCGAAGGAAGAATCGCAGGTGTGGAAACGATCGCGCGAGCCTGTTCGGCCGGTTGCGGCATCGTCCGACTCGAACTGCGCCACAGGAACAGCGCGAGAATAACGGCGGCAGCCGCGGCACACACTGCGATCACCCACGGCACACGGCGCGTTGGGCGAGAAATAGCCGCTTGAACGGCTGGTGCGTTGAGACTGGCTTCGGCCGCGCCGCGCGCTACTAACGCGTCAAACAAGTCCGGATCATCGAGCGCCTGTTGCGCCAGCTTGCGCGCTTCGGCGGCCGACAGATCACGGGTAGCAAATTGATCGATGTTCACGCGTCACCTCGTTGCCTTGTGATGCCTTGGGTCCTACGGCGCACGCTTTGCGCCAGCGTTCGGATGCCCCGGCTCACCCAGGTGGCCACGGTGTTTTCGCTGACGCCCAGGCGTTCGGCGATGTCGCCGTATTTGAGACCATTCGCGCGCATCTTTAGCACGCGGCGGTAGTCGGCGTCGAGCGCGGGTAAACAATCGATCACGATCTGCTCCAGTTCTCGTTGGATAAGTGTGTCGAGTTGGCCAGGCGCCGGATCGGGCGGGTCAAGAACACTGCGGTCATCGGCTCCGTGTGCCCAACCCACTAATTCGCGCCGGCTGCTGACGCGATTATGTTCTTCGAGCACGACAAAGTGCAGTACGCCATGCAGCCACGCCATGAGCTGGTCGAGCGGCCACGCGGGCGGCACGGCATCGGGCGGAAGTTCATCGCTGAAATAATATTCGACGGCCGGCTGCGAAACCGAATTTTCGAGCGAACGCTTCAGGGCTTCCTGCGCGGCGCTTTCCGGGTCGCGCGAGCCCATGCGACGGGCGCGAGACCCCAGCGTGTTGAGCAGGCGGCGATAGTCAGAGATGGCGTCGCGCGTCTCGCTCAATGTGGATCGGCCTCCCGCGAACATGTCGGGATTGTTCATGCGAGACTTCCATTTTCGCCTAAGTACGGCGGGCTTGCAAAGGGTTCGCGGTCTATGAACGTACCGTTACGCGTCGTTATTGCGCAAAGCGGCGAAAGAAGCTATCGGGCTTCCATTCGGGGCGCGCTGGCTGGTCGGCCACGGTTTCGGCCAGCTTCGAAACTAACCTGTTATATTGACCCGCCGCTTCCAGATCTAGCGGCTGCGTGAGATCGTCGGAAGGCGCGTGATAGCGGTTCTTCAGCCAATCTTTCGCGATATTTTCTTCCTTCGAACCTTTCTTGTAGCCGACGTCCAGCATCAGCGAAGGAACGCCGGCGCGAATGAAGCTGTACTGATCGCTGCGGATGAAGACATTACGCTGCGGAGCCGGATCGTCCTGCACCTCGACATCGAGCGACTGCGCGACCTTGCGAGCGGTGTCGCCGAGGTCTGACTCGTTGAGCCCGTAGACGGTCACCAGGTGGAGCGGATACAAGGGCAGGAACATGTCGACGTTGATGTCCGCGGCGATGCTTTTGGAATTCACGGTGGGATGGGCTGCGAAGTAGCGCGAGCCCAGCAGCCCTTTCTCTTCGCCAGTCACGATCACGAAGAGCAACGAGCGCTTGGTTTGAATTTTCTGATCGTGCAGTGTCTGCACCATGTCCAGTATGGTTGCCACGCCGCCGGCGTTGTCCATGGCGCCGTTATAGATCGGGTCGCCATTGATGGGCTCGCCAACGCCTAGGTGGTCGATGTGCGCGGAGAGCACGACATATTGATTCTTGAGCACCGGGTGGCTGCCTGGCCAAATGGCGACAATGTTCTGCGATTCCAATTCGCGCGTTTGTATCTTCGTTTTCGCGCGCAAGGATGGAATCAGCGGAAAATGCGGAAGCGGTTTGCCCGCGTCGACCAGCGCGATCAGTTCGTCGATGGTGTGGCCGGAACCATCCAGCCACGTGCCGGCGTGGTCCGGATTCACTGTGACAGCGATCTTGAGCCCATCCGGGGCGGCGAGCGACGGATCCGCCAGCTGCATCGATTCCTGAAAGCGGGCCAATGAGGATCGGCTCCAGGGAATATCGGAGGTGTGCGGGTTTTGAATTGTGACCGTTCCCACCGCGCCGGCGCGCTCAAGAAACTTTGCGCGCTCGCGAGCATTCTGGTAATGCGCTTTCAACGGCCCGGCAATGTTGGACGGCCCTCCGCCGATCATGACGACAATCTTGCCGCGCACATCCAGGCCCGCGAAGTCGTCGAAGTTTGCCTCGGGCACAGTCAAACCGTAGCCCGCGAAAACGAGCGGCGCATCGACAGACTCGGCCGGTTGCGCGCCGCGGCCGATGACGGCATCTTCACCCAGGGTTAATGGCTCGGCCTTGCCGTTGCGAATCAGATCCAAACTACATCCCGATTCCACGATCTTCCAGGCGTGAAACTTCACCGGTTGGAGGAAGCCCTGAGTACCGGCCGGTTGCAATCCGGCGTGCTCGAATTGCGCAGCCACATAGTGCGCGGCTTTCAGATGCTCCGGACTGCCGGTGTCGCGCCCCCTCATCTGATCATTCGCGAGCTCCTCGACGTAGGACCACCAACGCTTGCCATCGGGAGGCGCGGCCGCGAGCGCGAGAGTCAGCGAAAGAATCAGTGCAACCAGGGCTTTGCGTGTCATTAGTGAAATGGTAGCTCTGTTCTACTCATTCGCGGCGCAGCGCGAGATCAAGCCGAGCAGGTCTTCAATATCAGGGTTATCGATCGCAAGATCGGGACTCAAGAAACGGATGTGGCGCCGGCCACAATCCTTTCCCGCGCCGTCCTTGAAAACGGTGTCGAACACGCCCTCTGGACCACCCAATCGGTAGCCGACCGCAACCTGGTCGGTAAGCGTTATGCGCCAAAGCCGGGTTCGCAAAGCATCCCACGTCCCGTCCTTGATTAGCACCGAATCCAGCCCTGCTCTCGCAATTGGTCCAAGGGTTTCTTGCAGTAGTGCATGATCTCCCTTCTCCCAGGCAAGGATCATGAAATCCAAGGCCTGCTTCGGGGTGAAGACGATGGGATTGCCACACTCGTCTTTGCCGCCTCGACGGAAATTGCGCAACATATCTACTATGAATGGTTCTCGATAGTAGTTCACCACGCGCACGTACGACGTCATGCCGAGAGAGATGGCTGCGGCAGTATCCAGGGCGATGTACCCCGTGAAATGTGGATCGCCGCGCAACTCACGGAGCCTCGGAAACGCGGCCGCGCCCTTTAGCCGTGCATCGGCAAGTAGCAAAAGACCAGCAGCATCGACGAACTCCGAGCCCTGACCCTTCTGATCAATAGAATCCAACGCGGCGTCGATAGCCGGAATCGCTTCAGCGCCGAACCGAACCAGCGATTCAAGATCCGAATGCTCTCGCTCAGCAGCATAGTGGAACTCGCCGCAGGTACCCGCTATTACGGGCGGGCGTCGGGCGACTTCGCGAATCAGATCGGATGGGGATTTTTCGGCGCTTTGCCCTCTTCCTGCACGCTGTGACAGGGCAAACACGATCAAGAGCACGATCCCCATGCCTAATCTTCTTGGACCTGTCATTAGCGAAATGGTAACTCACGCTAGACTGGGCTGATGCTTTCGTGGCTATTTTCCGAGCCTCTCAAGCCTGGTGACGACGCGCCCGATTTCACCCTGCGCGATCAGGATGGCGGCGCTGTTTCACTGGTTGGGTTGCGCGCCAAGAACGTCGTGCTGGTGTTCTATCCGGCAGATGAAACCACGCTATGCACGAAGCAGCTTTGCGAATTCCGCGATCAACGGGCGCTGGTGGAATCCAAGAACGCGGTGGTGTTGGGAATCAACCCCGCGGGCGAGACCAAGCACGCGCGATTTCGCGAACATCATCAATTCCCGTTCTCGCTGCTCGCCGATCCAGGTCAACGAGTGGGCGCGCTGTATCACGCCAAGGGGCTCATCGTGAAGCGAACGGTGTATTTGATCGGCAAGTCCGGCAAGATCCGTTATGCGCGGCGCGGAAAACCGGTTCCAGAAGAAGTGCTGGCGGCAGCGGAATAAACTTGTCGTGAGCCGCGCACCTTATATTGCGTTGCGAGGCGGAGACGCGACAGCCCGGGCCACCACGCGATCGAGGGCCGCCAGATAAGGGAACGTGGTGGTGAAACCCGGCGTGTCCAGGCTCGCAGGTTCGAGTAGCTCCGCGGGGAGCGTTACCTGCACGCCATCCATCTGGCTTATCTGTTTCCAGCTAAAGAACGCAGAGCGGTTGACCCACGCGCCAAGCAACCGCCAAAACCTTACCACCGGTAACAAGGTTGCGCCGAAGCATCGTCATTAGTACGATAGGTCCTTCATAGACCTTTTGGGAGGCGAGACAAAATGAAGTTTTGGTCGAGGCGGCTGGCCCTTGCGGCTGCCGGAATTATGGTGGCCGGGCTCACGTTAGCCAGCCAAGCCGCGGCACAAGAAAAGCCGAAGACTGCCGGCGAAGTTTTCAAGAACGTCACAACCAGCACGCTCAAGGGCATCACGGTGGACGAGTTCATGGGAAGCATGGGCGTGATGGCGGCAGCGCTGGGTTGGGACTGTTCGGACTGTCACGCCGGCGCCGGCACCGACAAGGTCGTCTGGGAAGCCGACACGCCGAGGAAAGTGCTGGCGCGCAAAATGACCGAGATGGTCGCCGTCATCAACAAAAGCAATTTCGGTGGAGCGCCAATGGTTTCGTGTTGGACCTGCCATCATGGCCGCGACATCCCCGCTACCACTATCGCGCTGGACAACCTCTATGGCGCGCCCAACGACGAGAAGGACGATATCATCGCCGCTGATCCCCAACCTCAAGTTTCTGCCACGGCGATCATTGACAAATACATTGAGGCGCTCGGCGGCGCGCAGAAGCTTGCCGGCCTCAAGAGCTTCATCGCTACAGGCACGCAAGAAGGATACGTGGATGTGAAGGGCGGGGGCGTGTTCCAGATCTTCGCGAAAGCGCCCGACCAGCGCACGGTGCAGATCCGGTTCCCCGACGCTCCGGATCGCGGAGACCAAACTCGATCGTTCAACGGCAAGATCGGCTGGGTAACCACGCCGCGCGCTTTGCTGGGCGAGTACGAAGTGACAGGGACCGAGCTGGACGGCCAGAAGCTGGACGCCGAGCTGTCGTTTCCCGGCCAGATCAAACAGGTCCTCACGGATTTGAAGGTCGGCTATCCGGACTCGATCAACGGCAAAGAGGTCCAAGTGGTGCAGGGCCGCGGCCCCAGAAACCTGCTTGCGACTTTGTATTTTGACAAGCAGACCGGTCTGCTGGTTCGCCTGCTGCGCTTCGGACGCTCGCCGATCGGGCGCGTTCCCACGCAAGTGGATTACGCCGATTATCGTGACGTCAATGGAATCAAGTTCCCGTTCAAGTACAAATTTTCATGGCTTGACGGGCGAGATTCCTTCACCTTGACCAAAGTCGAAACTAACGTGCCTGTGGACGAGTCGAAGTTCGGCAAACCATCCTTAGGCAAGTGAGGGGGACAACTGGCATCGAACGGGAACGGGGGAATCCGGGTGAAGCCGCTTGTATCGGTCGTAATCGAGGGTTACAACGAAGAGTACAACGGGTTGGCTCCGTTCCCTGATACCGTCGCGGCCTTGCTTTCCCAGGATTTCCCTCTCGATGGGGTGGAGTTAATTCTGCTCGGCAGCCCTCCCCAGGTGGAGCATTGGAAGGCGCTGAATCCCGGTGGGGATTCGTTTTATCAAGTCCGGCTGATCCCGGTGGAACCCGAGAACAGCCACTACTGGCGGCTGAAGAACCTGGGCGGCGATCTGGCCGAAGGCGAAATAATTGCACATGTCGATAGTGACGCACTTCCTGGGCCCCACTGGTTGTCCTCGCTCGTTGCCGGCATCCAAAGCGGCGCGGATGTTTCAGTAGGACCCTCCTTGTACCGCAGCGAGCACCACGGTCCCAATTCGCCCTGGATGCTGGCCGCTGCATTGCCGTCCTGGTCTCTGATGCTCGCTAGAAAGCCTAGCGGCAATGGACCGCAAGCAGCCTGCATCATGGCTCACAACGTGGGACTGCGGCGTGACGTATTCCTGCGGCACAAATTTCAGACCCCCGAGCGCTCCTTTTCGTCCGCGTTAATGTATTTTGAACTCGTCCGTTGCGGAGCCAGGATCGCATTCCAGATCGAGCAGAAAGTGGCGCATGGAATGACATTCCGCTGGTGGTTGGGCCGCAGGCATTTCCGCACCGGTTGGGAAACCTATGTTGCTCGGACCACCGAACAGGATTGGCCGCGCATTCCGGTGCTCGAAAGATTCAAGATCATCGAGCCCGTCCTGCTCCGCATGGGAATGGTTTTCAGCGACGCGCGGCACTGGTTTCGCTACTCGCGAGTGGTGGGAGTGAGCCGGACCCGCGCGATACTCCTCTTCCCGCTGGCGGTGCTTGCGTCCTTTGTCGCCAGAGGAGCTGAAATGGTGGGGATGTACGCTGCTATGTTCGCGCCAAAATCTACGGAGCACAGGGCTCGCTTCTAGACATGGGTGGGTTTCGAGGACCGGTAGTAATGCTCGATCCCGGTAATTTTTCACCACAGTATACGGCGAATCTCTGCTCCAGCCTCGCTCAGCGAGGTTTGGATGTAACTCTAATCACTTCTCCGCCGCAATTTGGTGAAATGCCCTCCGCCATGGGATACCGGACAGAAACGTTTTTTTTTCGGCACGTGAGCGGATCGGGTCTCCTGCGATCGATGACCGCTCGCAACGCCCCCGCGCGACTCATGCTAAAGGCCTGCGCTTACCCATTCGGCATAGCCAGGACAAAGCAAATCCTTCGTTCCGCCAAATCACCCGGCGTACTCCACTATCAGTGGGCCCACATGCCAATGCTGGATGCTTTGCTGGTAGCCAAGTTCAAAGACGCGGGATGGGCCACAGTGGCGACGGCGCATGACTTCACCGTCCCCCCACCCTTCTCGGCACTTTGGAAGCGACAGGCGCAGCGCTTCTTCAGGTCCGCGGATGCCGTGGTTGTGCATACTGAGCGGCTCGCCGACCAAGCCAACAGCGAGTTTGGCATCCCCCGCTCGAGAATCCATGTGATTGCCCGCGGCGGCCTTGGCTCCTTCCGAACATCCCCATTGAGCCGCCAGGAAGCCCGCACTCGTATCGGCATCGTTGGCTCTGGTCCAATTCTGTTGCAGTTCGGCATGATCAAGCCCAACAAGGGGCTCACCCATCTCTTGCGCGCGATGCCGGAGATTCTCGGCTCGTACCCGGATACCCGGCTGCTGATTGCTGGCGAACCAGTGGAAAGCTTTGACGTTTATGCGGCGCTCATCGGAGAGCTTGGCATTCAGCAATCGGTGCTAGCGAGGCTCGGCTACGTCCGCGACGAAGATGTCGCCGCCCACTTCCAAGCCGCCGATCTGGTCGTATTGCCACACACCGAAATCTCGCTCAGCGGCGTCGCTTGGGTGGCCATGGAACTTGGGCGTCCGATTGTCGGCACCAGCGTGGGGGGCCTGCCGGATTTAATCGAAGAAGAAGTGAGCGGAGTGTTGGTGCCCCCGGGATCGTCCGCGGCTCTGAGCCAAGCCATCATCCGCATGCTAGGCGACCCCGAACAACTGAAGCGCATGGGCGAACGCGCTCGGGCCCTTTTCGAGGCGCAGTATAGCTGGACCAACGCCGCGGACCAAACCCTGCAGCTGTACACTAGCCTGACGAGCAAGGGCTGGTGTCACAATAGAGATACATGACAGGGAATGAGATCCGCGAGACGTTCCTCAACTTCTTTGCGGCCAATAGCCATCGCATCGTTCGCAGCTCGTCGCTGGTCCCGGCCAACGACCCCACGTTGCTGTTCGCCAACGCGGGCATGAACCAGTTCAAAGACGTCTTCACCGGCCAGGAAAGGCGTGACTATTCGCGTGCCACGACCTCGCAGAAATGCGTTCGCGCCGGCGGCAAGCACAACGATCTCGACAACGTCGGCTACACGCGCCGCCATCACACGTTCTTTGAGATGTTGGGCAATTTTTCATTCGGCGACTATTTCAAAAAGGAGGCCATCGCTTTTGCGTGGGAGCTGCTCACACGCGATTTCGGCATCCCCAAGGACAAGCTTTACATCAGCGTCTTTCGCGAAGATGACGACGCCGAGCTCCTGTGGCAACAAGTGGCGGGCGTTCCGAAATCCTGCATCTTTCGCTTGGATGAAGCCGACAATTTCTGGCAAATGGGCGAAACCGGGCCGTGCGGTCCATGCTCTGAAATCTACTACGACTTCGGTCCCGAGGCCGGCGCCGGCGAGTTCCCCAACAATCCCGGCGAGCGTTTTGTAGAGATTTGGAATCTCGTCTTCATGCAGTTCGACCGCGCCGCCGATGGCGTGATGACGCCGCTTCCCCGCCCTTCCATCGACACGGGCATGGGATTGGAGCGCGTGTCCTGCATTCTGCAAGGCAAGATTTCGAACTACGACACGGATCTCCTCCGCCCCATCATTCAGCGTGCGGCCGAGATGTTCGACGTCTCGTACGGCGAAGACCCGCGCACCGATGTTGCTCTGCGGATCAACGCCGATCACGTCCGCGCCGCCGCTTTTTTGATTCATGACGGCGTGACGCCATCCAACGAAGGCCGCGGCTACGTACTGCGCAAAATCATGCGCCGGGCCATCCGCAACGCCCGTATGATCGGCCGCGAACAGCCTTACCTCTACGAACTCACCGGTTTCGTCGCCGATTTGATGAAGCCCGGTTATCCCGAGATGCTCGAAAGCATCCAGCGCGTCGCCCGGGTGGCGAAGGATGAAGAGCATCGCTACGCGACTACATTCCAGGTAGCCGAGAAAGTCTTTCTCGATGAGGCGAAATCGGCCGCCGGCGGCGTGTTGCCGGGTCCAGCTTCGTTCAAGCTCTACGACACCTTCGGCCTCGCGCTCGACGAACAAGAGGAGATGGCTCGCGAGCGCGGGCTGACCATCGACACCGAAGGCTTCCAGGCCGAGATGGAAAAGCAGCGGACGCGTGCGCGCGCGAGTTGGAA
>DATHMO010000030.1:0-4463 GCA_035486995.1 Bryobacteraceae bacterium | reverse complement strand
GAAGGCACGGAGGATTCGGTCGGTCTCCGCAAAGCGCTCCAAAGCGATCTCACCCCCGGCGGCGCTGTGGCTCTGCTCGTCTTCTTCGCGTTCGCGATGCAATGCATGTCGACCATCGCCGTTGTGCGCCGCGAAACCGGCGGCTGGAAATGGCCCGCCATTCAGTTCTCTTACATGACGATTCTCGCCTACGTTTGCGCGCTGATCACCAACGAAGTGGTGCGTTCCGGCGTTTTCAGCTAAATGTGGCGCACGCACTCCTGCGTGCCGCGTTGGCACTCGTGCCGACGCCTAGATCCTTTGTTAGCATAAAACTTCCATGCACAACGTCATCATCGTCGGCTCCGGCTGCGCCGGAAACACCGCCGCCATCTACACCGCGCGCGCCAATCTGAAACCGTTGGTGGTCGCCGGACACGAGCCGGGCGGCCAGCTTTCGCTCACCACGCTGGTCGAAAATTTCCCGGGATTTCCTGAGGGCATCGACGGCCCCGTGCTGGTCGAAAACATCAGGAAGCAGGCCGAGCATTTCGGTGCCGAGTACCTGCACGGCACCGTCATCGAAGCCGACCTCTCGAAGCGCCCCTTCCGCCTGAAAGTGGATCATGAGTGGCTCGAAACCCGCACCTTGATCATTGCGTCGGGCGCGTCGGCGCGCTGGCTCAATCTGCCCAACGAACAAAAGCTGATCGGCCACGGCGTCTCCAGTTGCGCCACCTGCGACGGCTTTTTCTATCGCGGCAAAAAGATCATGGTCGTGGGCGGCGGCGACTCCGCCATGGAAGAGGCGAATTTCCTCACGCGTTTCGGCGAAGAGGTGGCGCTGGTGCATCGCCGCGAGAACTTCCGCGCGTCCAAGATCATGATCGAGCGCGCGCGCAGTAATCCCAAGATCAAGTTCTTCAACAACACCGTGGTCGAGGACGTTTTCGACGCGAACCAGCACGTCGTCACGGGAGTGAAGCTGCGCAATTTGCTGACGGACGAAGTCTGGGAGCGCGACGTCGACGGCTTCTTCGTCGCCATCGGCCATATTCCGAACACCGCGCCGTTCGCCGGCCAAATCGATCTCGATCCCGACGGCTACATCGTCTCGCACGGCGGCGCGCGTACCAACGTGACGGGCGTGTTTCACGCGGGCGACGTGCAGGATCGCACATACCGGCAAGCCATCACCGCATCCGGCGCCGGCTGCATGGCCGCCATCGAAGTCGAGCGCTTTCTCGAAGCAGAAGGGCACTAAACCGTATACAATCGCTGCATGCGCTCCGTTATCCTCAGCTTCGGCCTGGCGGCACTCGCAGCCTTGGCGCAAAGCGCGACACCCACCGGTTCCATTAGCGGCACTCTCTACGATTCCATTGGCGACCCCATCGACAACAACGTCGTCCAAGCCAAGAGCGCCGAGTCCGGTACCGTTTTCAAAGCCACTACTTCGGCCGCGGGCAAATACACGCTCGCCGATCTGCCTCCCGGCGCCTACGATGTCACGGCCGCCGTCCCCGGTCTCAGGGCGTTCGAGAAGAAAGGCGTTGCGGTCGCAGCATCCCAGACAGCGTCGCTCGATATTCGCCTCGGCGACACCACGCAGCTCAACACGCTCGGTGAGGATCGCTTCCGGATCGCCGCCGACATGAAGCGGCACGCTCCACCCTCCGGCCCCACGCCGCGTACCTACGATGGCAAGCCCGATCTTTCGGGCGTCTGGTGGCAGCCCCGCACCGTCGACCCCGGCAAACCCGAGTTTCTGCCCGCTGCGGTGGCGATTCAAAAGCAGCGCCAGGAGGCCAATAACAAGGAGAGCCCGCAGGCCCATTGCCTGCCATCCGGCCCGCTGCGCAATGGTCCGCTCTGGCAGTTCGTGCAGAGCAAAGATTTTCTGGTTTACATCTCCGACGACGAAAGCCCCGGCTTCCATCAGATCTATCTCGACGGTCGCGCTCATCCCGCCGATCCCAATCCGCAGTGGTATGGGAATTCCATCGGTAAGTGGGACGGCGACACGCTAGTCGTCGATCGCGTCGGCTTCGACCCTCGCGTCTGGCTCGACATCGAAGCTCATCCGCACTCCGACAAGCTGCACATCGTCGAGCGCTACCACCGTCCCGACGCCGGACATCTCGAAATCGAAATCACCGTCGACGATCCCGGCGTTCTCGCGAAACCCTGGACGCAAAAGCGCGTCGCCGACCTCGCTCACGAAGAGATCTTCGAGTTCATTTGTACCGAAAACAACCGCGACATCGAGCACCTGGTAGGCAAGTAGAGTTCAAATCTCGGGATAAAACTCGAAGAACGCATCCAGCGACTGCATCAACTGCTTGCGAATCTCGTCTTCGCCGCCTTCCAGCAGATGCATCGTCACCTGCGCCTTCTTTCCGCTCTTGAGGGTGACTTCGGCGTCCCCGACTTTTTCGAGTTCGTCGGCGGGAAGCAAACGCATGCCGTAAATGAGTGCCAGTTTGGCCATGCCCCATTCTAGTATCCGCGTTCATCCGTGTTTATCTGTGGCCGATTCAGTTCGGTGGTAGGGACGGGCAGATTCGAACTGCCGACCTGTCGCTTCAGCGCGCAGCGCCAGACGTGCTCGCAGCTTGGACATGATCGCGGCTGGCTGCGTTGCGCGCGATCTCACTTGGGAGGCGACCGCATCTGGTAGGGACGGGCAGATTCGAACTGCCGACCTGTCGCTTAGGAGGCGACCGCTCTATCCATCTGAGCTACGTCCCCGACGTGTTTGTCTTAATTGATTCTAAAACACCGTCAGCCCTTGAAGGCCAGCTCGCCCCCGGCCAAGCGAGACAAAGGCAGAAGCCAATTCTTCGCAGCAGCATTTTTTCTCCGTCCCCACTGCCTTCGTTATGTAGTCGAATCGGTTCATTTTAATGAAGGGCCCGCTCGACCCCATAGCCGCCTTTCAGCAGATGCATGGCCATGCTCCATTTTAGTATCCGTGTTTATCCGTGTTTATCTGTGGCCGAATCGGTTCATTGGCGGGATGTCGCAATCAATCACCCATCGCGCCCATGGCTAAAATCAGAGTGCACCAATTCCGGCAAGAGCGGATTCTAACTTATGGTGCAGCCCGTCTCCATCTCGGATCGATCCGATCTTGTCCTGGCGTTCGCCCGTGTTTTGCACGGCAATGGGCAGTCGACACGCGAAACCCTCGCGGCTGTCAAACGCCTCGCCAAGCATCTTGGTCTGGATGCCACGATCGCTCCCGATTGGGGCAGCATTCAGCTTCAAGCTGGCGACCCGACAGCTCGATCGCTCTCCATGACGATCGCAAATCCCACCGGTGTCAACATGGAGCGCGTTGCCGCAAGCATGCGCGCAATTGACGACATCGTCGCTGACCGGCTCCCCTTTCCCGACGCTGAGAAAACGATCGAAGCGATTGCGCACGGGCCCGCTGCGCCAACCTGGCTGTTCACCATTGCCGCTTCCGCCGGGGCCGCTGCGCTCGCGGTACTCTTCGGCGTTCAGCATCTAGCAGCAGTGGCGCTGATCATCGCCAGCTCGGCCCTCGGCGCCGTACTTCGCCGCGTCATTTCGCGCTTCAGTACCAACACGCTTCTCCCGCCGCTCTGCGCATCGTTACTTGCCGGCATGATCGGCGGACTCGCAGTGCGCTACAACCTGAGTTCCGCGCTTCGGCTCGTCGCCGTCTGCCCATGCATGATTCTGGTTCCAGGACCGCATGTGCTCAACGGCATGCTCGATCTCAGCGCCGCACGGATCAGCCTGGGCACATCCCGTTTGGTCTACGCGGGCCTGATCACCCTGGCGATCTCAGCCGGATTGCTGCTCGGACTGGGCATGTTCGGTACCTCGCTGCCGGTGGGCGAACCTGGCCGCGCCGTGCCTTTCGCCTTCGACGTCATCGCCGCCGGTATCGCGGTTGCCGCCTACAGCATCTTCTTCTCCATGCCGTGGCGAATGTTCGCGTGGCCCGTCGCCGTCGGGATGTTGGCGCATGCGCTCCGGTGGTGGCGGCTCGCATCCGGCGCCGGCGCTGCATCGGCCGCATTCGTTGCGTGCTTAGTTGTTGGTGCCATCCTGGTCCCGATCGCCCGCCGCTCTCACGTGCCATTCGCGGCCATCGGCTTTGCCTCCGTGGTCTCGATGATCCCCGGCGTGTTTCTTTTCCGAATGGTGAGTGGCCTGCTTCAGATCACCCACCAACCGGCCACAACGGATCTGCTCGGCGCTACGCTCGCCGACGGCGTGACAGCGGCCGCAATCATACTGGCCATGAGTCTGGGCGTTATTCTTCCAAAGATCGCTATCGATTCCCGGTGAGCGCTTTTAAATATCGATAGTAAAATTCCACGCCATCATAGAACGAGCTCACGCGCACGCGTTCATCTTTGCCATGCGCGCGCACATCGTCCTGATCCAGCGCGACTCCCGAAATTCCGTAGCTCGGTATGCCGGCCGCGATGGTGTAAACGCTGTCC
>DATHMO010000029.1:0-21031 GCA_035486995.1 Bryobacteraceae bacterium | reverse complement strand
ATCCGCTCTTCAGCATTGAATCCGTGGTGGCGACGCCGCACATCGGCGGCTCAACCGAAGAAGCGCAGGAGACGGTGGGCGTCCGAATCGCCGAGCAGATTGTCGAGTTCCTCCAGAACGGCGCGGCGCTGCACGCCGTGAATCTGCCGGCGCTGACGCCGGAACAGTATAAAACGCTCGGGCCGTACGGCAAGCTGGCCGAACGGCTGGGCCGTTTTGCTTCCTACATCTCCACGGGAAATCCCAAAGCCGTGCGGCTGGTTTACTTCGGCAAGATCGCCGAGTTCAACACGCATCTGGTACGCAACGCGGGATTGGCCGGCGTGCTGCAACGGTCTCTGGCGCGGAAGGCAAATTCGATCAATGCCATGCAGATCGCGGGCGACCGCGGCCTCACCGTCGCCGAGCGCCACGAGAAACGCGTCGCGCATATCGATTCGGTCCGGCTCGATCTTGAAACCGACACCGGCATCACATCGGTGGAAGGCGCGGTCGTAATGGATCAGCCGCGGCTCGTCCAAATTGACGGCACGCACTGCGAAGCCACGCTCGAAGGCAACCTCACGTTCGTCATGAGCGAGGACGTTCCCGGAGTGATCGGCTACATCGGCGACGTGTTCGGAAAGAACGGCGTCAACATCGCGACCTTTTCGCTGGGCCGCAAGGCAGCTGGGACCGAAGCGATTTCGGTGATTCAGACCGATGAGCCGGTAGGCGAGAGCGTGCTCGCGGCGCTGCTCAAGAATAGCGCCGTGAAAGTGGCGCGGCCGGTGAAGTTCAACGGTGCACAGTAGGCTCGGCCGCGAATTCGGCCGCAGCCGCGGAATTACGCAAGACTGCCTCTAACAGTGCCCGTGTGTCGGCAGTGCGGGGATCGCGGAACATCCGTTCGGTGGGGCCGCTCTCGATAATCGAGCCGCGCTGCAAAATCGCGATGCGCGAACAAAGCGACGCCACAGCCAGCAAGTCGTGCGAGATGAAAAGCAGCGCCATGTTCATTTCGCGATTCAGGCTGCGGAACAGCTCCAGGATTTCGCTTTGCGTCACCGCGTCCAGCGCGCTCGTTGGCTCATCGGCGATCACGAGGCGCGGCCGGTGCAGCACTGCCATCGCGATCAGTACGCGCTGCGCTTGCCCGACGCTTAACTGACGCGGGTAGCGGTTCAAGAACGATTCTTCGGCCGGCAGACTTACGCGCTCGAACAGCCGCAGCGCTTGATCTTTCCATTGCTTTGACGCCGCACCGGAAACGTGCGCGCGCCAGGCCTCTGCCATCTGTGTTCCTATGCGCAGCGCCGGATTCAGCGACGCGAGCGGGCTTTGCAATACCAGCGCGATCTCGCGCCCGCGAATCTGCCGCATTTCTTTGTCGCGCAGGTGCAGCAAATCGCGGCCGTTGAAAAAGATTTCGCCCGAGAGTGACGCGCCTTTGTGATCCAGCAGCCTCAGCAGCGCCAGCGCGATAGTGCTCTTGCCCGACCCGCTTTCGCCCACCAGTCCCACGATCTCGCCTTCGCCGATCTCCAAACACACGTCGCGCAGCACCCCGGGTTTGTTGGGATAATCCACCGACAAGCGCGCTTGCAGAAGACCGGTCATTTCTGACTGACGAGCGTCCCTCCGCTCACCTGCAGCCGGTCGGCGTTCCAAAAGATCTGCGGAGTCAGCACCGCCGGCGTCACGTTTTTCACGTTCGGCGAAACAACCGAGAGCGCGTTCGGATTCACCAGAAAAATCATGGGTGCTTTGTCCGCCACGATCTGCTGTGCGCGGTCGAAATAGACCTTGCGCTTGGCCCGATCCTCGGTCCCATTTTGCGCCGCCATCAATTTGTCGACTTCGGCTTCCCAGGCCGTCGCGGGCGTCTTCTGACTGGGATTCCATTGGTGATTCGCGGCTGAGCTGACCCAGATATTCATCTGGCCGCTGGGGTCCAGATCGAGATTCGAAAATGCCATCAAAACAGCCTCGTAGTTGTATGTGCGGCTGATGCGCTC
Source organism: Bryobacteraceae bacterium (assembly GCA_035486995.1). Taxonomy (GTDB): domain Bacteria; phylum Acidobacteriota; class Terriglobia; order Bryobacterales; family Bryobacteraceae; genus Palsa-89. The sequence goes on along the minus strand of DATHMO010000029.1, from coordinate 19,034 downwards.
GATGAGCGACGGGAAATCCAGCGTCACAACATTAAGCTGGATGCCCAAACGCGCAAGATCTTGCTGGATCAGCGCGAGCATGCGTTCGTGGAGTTTGTTGCCGGCGTTCGTGATCATCGAAAACTCCACTTTGTTGCCGTCGCGATCGACCAGCGTGTTCCCCGAGCGCCGAAAACCGTCGTGTTGCAACAGTGCCAAGGCCGCCGTTTCGGAACCCGATGCGGGTTTCAACGCCGGATTCAACCAGAAGCGATTCGCCACCGAGACCGGTCCGACGGCTGCGCGAGCGTGCCCGTGGTATACGATCCGCACCATGTCGTCGCGCCGAATGCCCTCCGAAATCGCGCGCCGGAAATCGTCCGAGCGGAACCAGCGCCGCTTGTACTCGGGCAGCGGAGCACTATCCACTTGATTGAAGAACACCGTTTCCCAATCGAGCGACGGGCCCGCATCCAGCACCGCGTGCGGCATCTCGCTGGACAATCGGTCGTACATGTCGGGATCGAGCTTGTTCACGAAATCGAGTTCGCCGCGCCGGAATCGCAACAGCTCCAACTCGCGATTTTGCTGGATGTCGAGCCGGATCGAGTCGAGATAGGGCAGCGCGCGGCCGTTCGCATCGTGCTTCCAATAGTTGGGGTTGCGCCGCAGCGTGACGTACGCGCCCGGCTTGTATTCGCTGAGTTCAAACGGGCCGAGTACAGCCGAATCCTTCGCGGCCGAATGTGCGGACATAATCGCGACTTGATCGAATTGCGCCGCGAGCGCTGCTACGGGAGCAGGGAAGCGCACCGTTGCGCCTGAGGTCCCCGCGCAGCGCGACTCCACTGCGCCCGGCGCCGAGCGAAACGCATCACCCACCGGCGTGTGCAGTTCCGGGTCCATGACTTCGCGCATGGTGTAGACCACATCCTCACAAGTGAACGGAGTGCCGTCGGAAAAACGCACGCCCGGCCGCAGTTCAAAGTCGATGCGGCGGCCGTTTTCTGAAACCTTCCATTTGGTCGCCAGGTCGCCTTCCAGTTCTTGCGTGTAGCGATTCAGCCGGATCAGAACGCCCGCGGTCAAGTACCGAACGGTTTCAGACGACTCGTCTTCGACGAGCAACGGATTGAAAGTTTTGGGATCTGTTCGCAGGCAGAAGCGCAGTTCGCTCCCGGAGCTTGCAGCTGCGCCGCACAGCAGCAGCGCCAATGTCGAACGCATTAACATGCGAGAGAATCCTCCGTGCGCAGCAACAGCTGCAAACAACCGACCACCGCCACCAGCAGCACCACCGGCGCCAGCATCCAGGGATTTTGCGGTATGGCCGAGTAGTTCTCGAGATCCCGCAGCATGGCGCCCCAGGAGGGCAGCGGCTCGGACACGCCCAGCCCGAGCAGTCCGAGATTGGCTTCGCTCAGGATGAACAGCGGAATCGAAATCCAAAATTGTGCAAGGAAGATCGGCCGCAGGTTGGGGAGCAAGTGCCGCCAGAACAAGCGCCATCGCGAGACTCCATTGGCACTGGCCTGCACCAGGAAGTCCGAGTTTACGAGCGTCATCGTCCCAGCGCGGATGATGCGCGCGGGCGCGGCCCAGCCTAAGCATCCAAGCAGCAGAAATGTGATCGTCACTGACGTTATTGGTGACGTATTCAAAGGCAGTAAGGCTCGCACGGCAAGCAGCAGAAACAGCCACGGCAGCGAGAGAAACAGATCGACGCCTGAAGTGACCAGCCGCTCCCAGCGTCCGCCCAAATAGCCCGCGGCTCCCCCGATCGTCGCGGCAATCATGGTCGCCAGCAGCGCAGCGGCCGGCGCCAGCAGCAGCGAAACGCGCGTGCCATACAGCAATCGCGCAAAGCGATCGCGTCCCAGTTCGTCGGTACCCAGCCAAAATTGCGCCGACGGCGGAGCGCTAATGAAATCGCGGGACTGCTCGGCATAGGAGTGCTGCGCGAGCAAGCCGGCCCCGAGCGAAGCCGCAACCGCAACCGCCAACACCGCCAGTGCGATTTTCTGCTTCAAGCTCATGCCGCGGCATCGCCTTTCCAACCCGCCAACGCCAAGTCCGCCAGGCTGTTCACCGCGAGCGTCAGCAACGCCACGAACACTGTGATCGTGACCAGCAGCGGCAAATCGCGATCCATCGCCGCGCGCCACGCCAGTTGCCCCACGCCCGGACTGTCGCAGATCACTTCAATTGGAATCGACGCGCCAAACGCCAGGCTCACCGAGATCCCCGCCAACGCCGCCAGTTGCGGCCCGGCCGGAGTAAAGATGTGCGCCCACAGAATCCGCCAAGTGCTCAGCCCCTTGGCTTCGGCCGCCACCACGTGCGGCATTTGCGAAGTGGAGACCAGCTGATTCTTGGCGTAGCGAAACACGTGCGGAAACACTACCAGCGCGATCGCCCAACGTGTAGCCGCGCCGATCCACGGGCCCATCCAAAGGAGCACCAAGCCGATGACCGCCGCCGGTGCCGCCAGGCACAATCCACTGAGCAATCCGGGCACGATATCGGACCCGGGCGCGCGCCACCACACGGTGAGCAACGCAAGCGCGAGACCCAGCGACGCGCCGGCCAATACTCCGAAGCCCAGCGACGCGAGCGTCAATGGCAGCCGCTCCTTGAGCAGTTCCGCGACCGGCCGATTCAGCGATCGCGAGAATCCAAAATCGCCGCGCACGAAGCCCGCGAGATAGCGTACATAGAACACTGCGAGGTTGTTGTCCTTAGCGCGTTCGGCTCGGATGGCCTGTTGACTCGCCGCGCTCAGCCGGCTATCGAGCTCGCGCTCGTCCACAGCGAAGCCTGGCCCAAGGCGAACCAGGGTCGCGCCCAACAAGCCGCCCAGCAGGACGGTCAGGATCATTCGCCTCGTTTGCCGCAATAGGAGCGAAAGCACGTGGCGCCTACCAGGTGCCCGTGGGCTCAAATTCGAATCCTGCGCGCCGCCCGACCACGCTCAGTTTCTCTTTCTGCTTGGCGATGTACATGCGCCGGTCGGCTTCGCTGAGCAACTGGTCGGCATCCACACCGTCATCGGGGAACATGGCATGCCCGATGCTCAGCCCCAAAGTTTCCTGCGCGAAAATATCCTGGCCTGCTTCCGCCGTGATGGCTTTCAGGCGCTGGATCTTTTGCTGCAACTGGTCCGGCCTGAGACCCGGGAGCACCAGCACGAACTCGTCGCCGCCCATGCGCGCTACATAATCGTATTCGCGGCAGGATTCTTTCAGCTTCTTGGCCACCGAATGCAGCAGCCGGTTGCCTTCCAGGTGTCCATACTTGTCGTTGATTAGCTTGAATCCGTTCATGTCGCACACCAGAACCACCAGCGGCGAATTCAAACGGCGGCAGCGCGCCAATTCTCCATCCAGATGCAGGAACAGCGAGCGCGCGTTGGGAAGCCCGGTCATATAGTCGGTGGACGCGGAACTTTCGGCCTGCTGGAAACGCAGCGCGTTCTCGATCGACAGCGCCAGTTTCGGCACGATCGCGAGCAGAATGCGCAGATGATCTTTGGTGAACGCGTCGCGTTCGGTGTGATACAGCGTGAGAACGCTGACCGTCCCATTCAAGCCAATGAGCGGAACCGCCAGTGCGCTGCGCATGGTGGTGAACTTGGTTTCGTCGTCCAGGTAGCCAGGTTCCACCGACGGGTTGCCATTGACGATCGGCTTGCGCTTCTCCGCCACCCAACCCGACAGGCCTTGGCCCAGGGGAATTTCGAGCGACGAAAACAGCCGGAAGTTTTCGCCATTGACGTATTCGGCCCGCAGCCGGTCATCGCGCAACACATAGATGGCGAGCGAATCGTAGGGAATCATGCGCTTCAGCCGCATGGCGAGCAGCGATAGAGTCTCGTTCAGGCTGAGCGAATTGCCCAAGTCCTGCGCGAGTTCGAATAGATTCTGGACTTCCTGGCGCGCGGCCGCGATGGAGGTGAGAAAGTTTTCCCCGGAATCGGCCGATGCCGGGCGCATTGTGTTTTCAAATCCAGCCCCCGGTTCCAGGCCGCGTTCCACTTTGACGCCGGTAGAGAGCTTGATGCGATCCACTTCCCCGGCCTGCGCCATCGCCTCCAACTCCACATAGCGCCCACGCAAAATCTCAATCACCCGCGGATCGAAACTGATTCCGGACTCGGCCGCCACTTTCTCCATGGCTTCGTCCAGAGGCAACGCGCGCCGATACTGCCGGTCCGTCGCGAGGGCGTCCAGGCAATCGACAGCCGCCAACACGCGCGCGCCGATCGGAATCTGTTCGCCCTTCAGACCGTCCGGATACCCCGTGCCGTCCCAGCGTTCGTGGTGCGAGCGCACGATCGGCGTCACCGGATAAGGGAAACGCACGCGCTCCAAAATCTCGGCGCCCACCACCGGGTGGATCTTCATCTTCTCGAACTCTTCGCGCGTGAGCTTTCCAGGTTTCGAGATGATGTGCTCGGGCACCGCCAGCTTGCCGATGTCGTGCAGCACCGCCGCTGCTCGCAGGGCCTCGAGCTGTGTTTCGCTCAGCCGCAGCTCTTTGCCGATCTCGACCGCGTACACTTGCACCCGCTGCAGATGATCGTGCGTGGTGTGATCCTTAGCCTCGATGGCCAGCGCCAGCGCCTCAATGGTGCGCAGGTGCAGCGACGCCATTTCCTCGGCGTGCTTCTTGCCGTCTTCCATGCGCCCCAGATACAAGTAGTAGGAGCGATAGATCAGGTAGGCCACCGGGACCGCCAGCAGCGCCGTTTGCCAGCCGAAGCTGCGATTCAGCGCGCTCGCGGCGCCCGCGATAACCGCGCCCAGCAAGTAATACGGGAACGACCAGGTGTAGCACTCCCGCCAAACCTGCCGCAGTGACTTACGTTCGGTGAGCGCGATGGCCCCTGCCACCGGGAACGTGTTCATCCCGAAGAACACCGTTGCCGTCACGAACAGCCGCAGCGCCGGCTCCAAGTTGCCGTGCCGAAGCGCTACCGAATGATAGACCGCGCCCGCGGTGGCGATCGTAATCGCCATGCTGCCCACGTTGAACAGCACTTGATGCCACTTGGGACGCTGCCGGTAATTCCATAAGCACTGGAAGAGAATGGCCGTGCACCCCATCACCAGCGCTTCGGGCAGCGTGAGCTCCACGATCCCGAACAGGATGAACATGAACAGCACCGAAAGCGCGCCGCTGATTCCCGGCAGAGACACTTTCAAGCGCGAGGCGCACACCGACAGGATCAAATAGCCGCAGAAGCGCAGCAGATCCGGCGATTGCCACTGCGTCACTTGCGTAACTCCGACCGCCGCCCCGATCAGGACGATAGCTGAGATGTAGACCTTGGCAGCGGTGGACATTCGTTTCCCAATCGGCAACACAGGCATCAGTAATGGCGACAATGCAGATACACTTCCAAATGACGATGATGCTATCCGATTGACAGATCGGCAAAGCCTGTACTTACCAATAGGAGGTTCAGCCAATTTGTCGCCTTTGGCGGCACCGCGTCTGGGACAATCTGTCCTCCACCTAGCAGCTATCTCATGTCAACTCCTGAGGGATTCCACTGAACCTTACCGGAACTGAAGTACCATGCTGCCCTCCTTTGCTTCCGTCGAAAACTGTCATAGTGCCGACTACCTCTCAGGCGAAGCTTTACTTGGGCATGCCCGCGATCATTTCCAGCCCGGGAATGCTGCAGCTCATCGAACTGGTGGAGCGGATATCGCAAACCAATGCGGCTGTTTTGATTACGGGCGAAAGTGGGTCGGGAAAAGAGGTTATCGCCCGGGCCGTTCACCATTACTCTTTGCGCTGCGCTAAGCCGTGGGTGGACGTCAGTTGCGCGGCGCTGCCGGAGCATCTGGTGGAAAGCGAATTGTTCGGCTATGAGCGGGGCGCGTTCAGCGGCGCCGACTCGCCCAAGCCCGGTCTGTTCGAACTGGCCCACCACGGAACACTGTTCCTCGACGAAGTAGGTGAACTCGAGCCGCGCATGCAGGTGAAGCTGCTCCGAGTTCTGGATGGAGTCGCGTATTACCGGCTGGGCGGCACTCGCAAGGTGACCATCGATGTGCGCATCGTGGCCGCCACGAATCAGGATCTGGAGCATATGGTGGATACCGGCCAGTTCCGCAGCGACCTGTATCATCGCTTGGGCCAGATTTGCCTGCGCGTGCCCCCGCTGCGCGAGCGTCCCGAGGATATCATGCCGCTGGCGGAACATTTCCTCCAACAATCGAACCTGCAACGGTATTTTTCGGGCGAGGCCATGCAGGCGCTCCAGCGGCACCGCTGGCCGGGGAATGTGCGCGAGTTGCGCAACGTTGTGACCAAGGCCGCGGTGCTGGCCCGGGGCGAGGAAATCATGGCTGCGGATCTGGTGCTGGCAACGCCGCGTATTCCCGCGGAATCGGCATCGCTGCTCACGGTGCCGACGGCGCCCACGGCAAATCTGGACGGCATGGAGAAGACCACCATCCTGAGAGTCCTGGCGCAGACCAACGGCCATCAACAACGGGCTGCGGAACTGCTGGGCATTTCGCGGCGCACCCTGAGCCGCAAGTTGAAGCTCTACGGAAGGGAGGCTGTGCGGCAGTCCTGCGCTTCGTAGTCTGAAGCAGCCTCGCCGGATTTTTATGTCAGACGCCGACCGCCGCTCCGAACGACGCTACAAAGGACAGGGTCCGCTCAAACTGTCCTTCGATGATCCCTCGCCGCAGGAGATCACCGGGCAACTGATGGACTATAGCACGCACGGATTCCGCGCCACGCACGATTACACCGCGTTGCACACGGGGCAAGTGGTCGATTTCCGGCACGCCGTCGCGGACGGCAAAGCGCGCGTGATGTGGAACCGCATCGCGGGCGATCGGGTGGAGACGGGTTTCTTCGTGATTGGGTAGTTGCGTGGTGCACGCACTCGTGCGTGCCGTGTTGCGACTCTTCGCGACACCTTTCCCCGCGATGCACGAGAACATTGCTTTCTGCGTTCACACGAGTGTGAACCCTGCACGCTAAAGCGTGCGCTACAACTACTTCACATCAGCCAGTGAAATCGCGGGGAAGAATAGCCCGCGTGGTTCACGCTTCCACCAATCGCCCGTCGCACTGCGCTCGGCGAAATCGGTGAAGCGATAGTCAAACAGCAAAGCTCTCACGTATTTCGGCGGCGCGTCCGGAAACGGATTCTTCGCCAGCAATCCGCTAACTGCGGGCGACCCCTGCAGCAAGCGCAGCATGAAATTCGTGAACCAGGGAGAGCTTCGATAATCGCCCAGCGCCGCGAACCACATCTGCCAATCGAGCCGCGGCTGATAAGGAGCCACCCAGCGGGGCGGTCGATCCAGCGCCGCCGGCTTGTAGGGAAAAATATAGTCGAGCCACGTGACTCCATCGTTCGAACCTTGCACGATGATCTCGGGCCGGGTGACGGTCATCGATGCGAACAGTCCGTAGGTATTGGCGATTTGAAACGGCGCCGCGGTGCGCACCAGGGCGTTTTCCGAGTCGGGCGGTAATTCCGAGATGGTCAGAACCAAGATGACCACCGCCACGGCCCACACGGCGATCACATTAGTTCGCGCGGGCCGGACCCGGAACGGCAATTTCTCAAGCGCCCCGTCGTCGAGCAGGAACAGGCATAGGGCCAGGGTCAGGAGGTTGAAGAAGGTATAGTTCCCCGTGAGGAAAATCAAAATTTGTAAAAACGAAGCCAACCCGGCTCCCACGAGACGCCAGCGCCTGGGTGTAAAGAACAGAAAAGGAACGGCTAACTCGATGCAGAGCACAACCGAAGTGGACCAGCGCTGGAAAGCGAGCGGGAGCTGGGCCATGTACCAGGCCAGCGGCGTCGGCAGCGGCTGGGTGAAGTAATGAAACGCGATGGCCGAGCGGTCGCGCCACACCGGGTCGTGGCTCGTCAGCTTGACAAGCCCCGAGAGAAACATCAGCCGGAACAGGAGCCAGCGGAACAGGAGAATCACCGTTTTCGAATTGCCCAGGAAAATCGCGAGAAAACCCGCCTCGAGCAGCAGCGAGTCCCATTGGAACGACAGGAAATCCTGGCCAGCCGTGCATAACGACAAATAGAGGACGTATAGCGAGACTAGGGCAATGCGCTCCAGATAGGCGGCCAGCAGCCCTGAGATCAGCAGCACGGAAATCCCGGCGCCGACCCAACACGCCGCTTCTAAGATTCGATCGCCATGCGCGACCCAGAAGATCGTCGGCGCCTCCCAATACGCCCTCGCGCCGAGCGCTTTCGATAATCCCGCCAGGTAGCCAGAGAGTGGCAGAATACCACGGGTGCCGGCGAGTCCCGTGATCTGGACCGCGAGCGAGGCAAAGGCCGCAAGATAGATCGCCCCGAGCAGCCGCAGAAAAAGCCATTCCACTTTGGCAGTCTCAAGCGGTCGAATGCTCTTGCCGAACGTGACTCGCGTGAGGTGGTAAAAGAACGTCCGATGCGCGGCAATCAGCCGATAGGCCGCCTCGGAAACCGCTGCAAATCCAGGGACGTGCTCGTAAACCCAGAGCAGCCAAGCCATTCCGGGTGCGTAGGTTAACGTTACGAAGACGGCCCGTGCGCCGCGTAGCACGGCTCCCGAAGGCATCACCAGCTGCACGGATTGCCCGAAATCCTGCGGCGGAATCTGAGGATAACGGGTGCCGACCTCTTGCGACGGAGCGTAAGCCACGCGACCCCGGGTGATGATCTTCCAATATTCGATCCAGATCCGGCAGAAGCCGCAGCGGCCATCGAATATCACGAGAGGATCGTCTGGCATGCGTTACTTTTCAGTGTAGGCCGCTCGACTTCCATTTTTCATATCCATGTTTGACCGCTTTGCGGAAGTGGTAGACTTGGTTCTAGGTTTCGAGTGCAACCTTTCTGTGACGTGGAAACGTCTACCACTTGAGCGTATTTGAGGCGTAGTAGAAGATATGTCTGCTCATCAAGATCCAATGGCGTATCCGGGCGGAAATCCGCCAAACAAACCCGACGACGAGCTACACCTATTGCTGGATAGCGAAGTCGACGAAAATTCCTTCCGCTCACTGGTTCGCAACATCAAAGAGCTGATTCACCCTCCCAAGCTCCCTCCTTTAGAGGTTACGTCTCACCCGGTGGCTGTTAAGGAGATTTGGGGATTCTACGGCGGCCAAGAGAAGCGCGCCGGCCTCACTTCGTTTCTGGTGCACGTTGCTGTGGTCGGATTGTTGTTTCTGCTGGGAACCAACAAGGCCATCCAACAAGCGGTGAAGCAGCAGATTGACCTGATTGCACCCGACATCGCGCCCTATAAGCCGACTGTCAAGCAGGATTCGATGCACGGCGGCGGTGGTGGCGGCGATCGTTCTCCCACCCCGGTCAGCAAGGGCAAGCTGCCGAAGCTCGCGAAGAGGCAGTTTGTGCCTCCGATGATCGTCCACGATCCAGATCCGAAGCTGGTGATGGATCCAACGCTGATCATCCAGCCCGATGCCAACATTCCCAAAGTGAATTCGGACCAGTTGGGCGATCCGCTGGCGAAGTCGGGTTTGGCTTCGAACGGCTTTGGATCGGGCGGCGGCATGGGTAGCGGGCGCGGCGGCGGTATCGGATCGGGCTCCGGTCCGGGATTTGGTCCTGGTTCGGGCGGCGGCATGGGCGGCGGCGCTTACCGGATTGGTGGCGGCGTTTCTCCGCCGAGCATCCTCTTTAAAGTGGAGCCGGAATACTCTGAAGAAGCGCGCAAGGCCAAGTTCCAAGGCACGGTGCTGCTCTACGTCGTGGTGGATGAGAAGGGCCTTCCACGCGATATCAAGGTTCTTCGGCCACTCGGTTTAGGCCTGGATCAAAAGGCCGTGGAAGCTGTCGAGAAATGGAAGTTCACGCCTGGCAAGAAGGATGGGAAACCCGTCCCGGTGCAGGCGCAGATCGAAGTGAATTTCCGGCTGCTGTAGTTACTTCGCTTTTGGCTGCACGCACATCGCGTCGGTCGGTTCCCAATCCGTGATATCGATCGCAATCCCCTGTTTGCAGGCGCTGCGCCCTTGGTGCGCGCTGCCCGTGATAGTGATCACCGAGCCAAGCTCAGGTTTGGGCGATGCAAGGAACGTGTAGGTGGTTGTGCCGTCCAGCGTTTCAAGCAGCAGGCAATGGCTTTGCGCGGCTTGACGGACACAGCCAGTCGCGCGGATTTCACTGACCTCGGTCTTGGGCTTGCGCGGGGCTTGTGCAAACGCGCACACCGCACACAATAGGACAAAGGTGATTCGCGGCATCTATTGTCAGTGTCGCACTATACTGGCGAGATGGCAGTCGCAATGGTCACCGGCGCGAGCCGAGGTGTAGGCCGCGGTGTCGCGATCGCCCTGGCAGCCGATGGATTCGACGTTTTCGCCACGGGCCGCAGTATCCTCTCGGCCGATCTTCCCCCAGCCATCCGCCGTATCCGCTGCGATCACTTGAACGATGCGGAAACACGCGCGGCCTTCGACGAGGTTCGCGCCAAGTGCGGCGGCTTGGACGTTCTCGTCAATTCGGCGTGGGGCGGCTACGAGCGCATGATGGAGGATGGCCAGTTCACTTGGCCGCGGCCGTTCTGGGAACAGCCGATGCATCGTTGGGCCAGCATGATGGACTCGGGCGTCCGGGCCGCGTACGTAGCATCGTCCGAAGCGGCAAAGAGCATGGTCGGGCTCGGAGCTGGATTGATTGTCAATATTAGCGCCTGGGCCGCGCGCAAGCATATGGGCAACGTGATTTATGGCATTTCCAAAGCCGCGACCGATAAGATGACTTGCGACATGGCGGCCGAGCTGCGCCCGCACGGCGTCACTGCGATTTCGCTCTACCCCGGTCTGGTCAGGACCGAGGCCGTGCTCGCTTCGGGCGCGTTCGATCTCTCTACCAGCGAAAGCCCCGAGTTCATCGGACGTGTGATTGCTGCGTTGTGGCGCGATCCGGCGCTTGCGAAACGTTCCGGACAGGTGTTGGTGGCGGCCGCTGTGGCCTCCGAACTGGGTGTTCAAGATGTGGATGGCAAACAACCTCGGCCGTTGACTCTCGAAACTGTTTGAATCCCGCAGATTTCCGGCATTAAAGAATCCGCCCTTCAGATCGATAACCAACTAGAGGCCCCAAATTGGGAGATAACGTCACGCTTGCGGTTATTGCTCCCGTACAACCGGAGGACTTCTTCGATCTTTTGTGGCAAGGTGCGTGGGAAGCCACGTTCGATCTGTCGTCCTTCGGCGTGGAAGTGCAGGACCTGACAACCCAAGGCCGCGATGTCGAGGGGCAGCGCAGGATTCTCGAAATGCTGCTCGCGAGTCCGGTCAACGCAATCGCCATCATGCCGGTTCACGCCACGGCCCTGAACGACCTGATCGACCAGCACGCGCGCAACGGCACGCCTGTGGTGACGTTTCATGCCGATGCGCCCGACAGCCGGCGAGTGGCGTTTGTGAGCCCCGATCTGCATCAGGCCGGTGCACTGGCTGGCGAAGCTCTGGTCAAGCTGATGGGCGGGCGCGGGCGAATCCTGTCGTTCCCCGGTCCGCTCGATCAGTTTCATCTGGCGCGGCGTTATGATGGCTTCCGCCAGGCGCTTTCGCGCTATTCGGGACGGATCGAAGAAGCGCTATGCGGGAACTGCGGCGCGACGAGCCCGATTACACCGCAGCTGCTGGAGTCCTTCGGGCCGGTGGCTGGATACTACGTTGGCAGCGAGGATCTCATCGGGATCGCCCGGACGATCGAGCAACTCGGTGTTCAGGTACCCTGCGTCGGTTTCACCAACACGGAGCGAGTGCGGCCGTTTCTGGAACGCGGGATCGTGTCGGCGGTGATCGACGAAAATCGTTATCAGCTCGGCTATTTCGCGGTGCAGAAAGCGTATGAAGCCGTGCTCAAACAGGAAACGCGCGGAGCTGTGAACGGCGTCCAGATTCCTTCGACGGTGGTCTTCGCCGCAAACGCTTCGGGCGACGGCGAATCGTTGCACAACGCTTTCGAGCTGCTGGTCCGCCAGCGTACCGAGATCCTGTTGATGTACAAGCATCGCCTCGAGGAAGCTAACGCCAGATTGCAGGACCTGGCGATCACCGACCCGCTGACCGGCCTCTATAATCGCCGCAAGTTCGAAGAAGTGCTGAACGCGGAAGTCGCTCGGGCCCGCCGCTATGGGCCGATGTCTTTGCTGATGATCGACCTGAACTACTTCAAACAAGTGAATGATCGTTACGGACATCAGGCCGGCGACGACGTGCTGAAGGCCGTATCGCGCGTGATGGTGTCGAGCTGCCGGACCACCGATACCTGCGCTCGCCTGGGGGGCGATGAGTTCGCCTTGATCCTGCCGCACGCCGATTCCGCCGCCGCCGGAGTGGTGCGCAATCGCATCCAACAGCAGATGGCTGCCACGAGAGTGCCGGCCGAGGACTGTGAACTGGAAATCAGCCTAAGCGTCGGAATCGCAAGCATGCCGGATGACGCCGACGCCAGCGCCGCGTTGATCGCCGCCGCCGACGCCGCCATGTACTCAGTGAAGCAAAGCTCGCGATCCGCGCGTCCCCAGCCTGAACGCTCCGGCGTGCTCCCGCGCGTATAATCAAAAACTGAAGGGCACGCTTGCGAACCTTTTGTCTTGTCGCCGCCTGCGGTGTTTTTGCTACCGCGCTCTGCGCCCAGAACAGCACAACTCTCGACCTGCGCACCAGGCACACGCGCAAATCGTTTTACGTGATTCTTGCGGCGCGCGGCGGCAGCGCTACCGGCCATGCTTTTGTGCTGTGGGGCATCGAGGACAACGTGCATCGCCGCAGCACAATTCAAGCTTTCGGACTGTATCCGGAAGGCACAGGCGCGAATTGCGGCGCGCTGGTCCGCAACGTACCGGGCGGCGTTATGGATGAAATGAAGAATCACAGTTTTCAAGCCATCACGGAAGAGCTGATTGTGCGCGTCGACGAGGCCGATTACAAACGGTCCTGGAGAGTGGCGCGCGAGTGGGATTGCCGGCACCAATTCTCGCTGCTCAATCGCGATTGCGTGGAGTTTCTGCGCGCGGTGGGTGAGTCGCTCGATCTCGACATGCCGCGCCGCACCATGACGCGCTGGACTCCTGAAGCCTACGTGCGCGCTGTGATGGCGAATGCTAACAGGCGGCCAGCAGCTTTTCCTTGAGCGCGGCCTGCAGCTCCGGCGTCAGCTTGTGGCCGTCGTGCGCAACATAGAAAACGTCGATGGCCCGATGGCCCTTGGTGTCGATCAGCACGACATCGATATTGCACGCGGTGGATGAAAATACGGTGGCGAGATTGTAGAGCAGCCCGGGCCGGTCCTCGGCGACGATCTCCACTAGCGTGGCTGTTTCGCAAGCGTCGGAATCGAAATTCACCTGCGGCGGCGCTCCGCGTTTCTTCGGATCCGCCTGAGCCCGGCTGCGCAGCAACCGCTGGCCGTCCGTCTTGCCAAGAGCCACGCGGCGGATCAAATCCAGCAAACGTTCTGATTCCGGCGGGTTGAGTTCCAGCGTGCGCTGCGGGTCCCCGAACACGAAGGTGTCCAGGATGATGCCGCGGGCGTTGGAAAACGCCTCGGCTTTCAGAATGTCGAGACCAAAACTCGAAATGGCGCCGGCGAACGAAGCAAACAGCGCCGGCATATCGCGCGCGATCACCGTCAGCCGGTAGGCGCCTTCGATACGATCGAGTTGCACGGCTACGCCCGTCGGCCGGCTCTCTTCGTACAGCCGCATGTGCTCTTCGATGTCGCTCGACGAATGCGCGCGCAGGTAGCGCACCGGGAAACCCTTGAGGAACGCGGGCCTGGCGGGGACATTCTCGGGCACTTCTTCGATACGATCGGTTTCGAGCTCGCGCGTGAGCTCATGCTGCATGACTTCGTAAATGCGCCAGAGACGCTCCAGGCGCCAGGACGTCATGGCGTCCGAACTGAGGGCGGCCGGGCCGGCATACGTGAGAATGGTGAGCAGCTTCAAACGCTCGATGGTTCCAACGCGCTCGGCGAGCTGCCGCGCGGTGGCGGGATCGTCGATGTCGCGGCCGCTCATCACGTCCGCCAGGTCCATTTGATGCTCGATCAGGAAATCGACTTGACGCTGTTCTTCGGCCGGCACGCGAATGCGGTCCATGGCTTGACGGGCCAGCGCGAGCGAGGTCGCGACCGGATCGGTCCCGGATGTCGCCCGGCCGGTATTGTGGAACAAAAGCGCTAGCGCCACCAACGCTGGATTCTCGATCTCGGAAGAAAGCTGCGAGAACCTTTGCCGCGCCGGATCCGAGGTGGAGCGGAGTTCGGTGGCGCGCTCGAAAGCCATTAGGGTGTGTTCGTCGACGGTGTAGCGATCATCGGAGGCCGGTTGCACCAGATCGATGATCGGGGCCATTTCGGGAAACAGCGCCGTCAGCAATCCCGTGTAGTCGAGAGAGCGAATCGCCAAAGCGGCGTGCGGCAGCGAAAGAATGCCCTCGAGCGTAGCCCACATCGGGCGCGGCTGGGCGCAATAGGCGGCAAAGGCGGCGCGGGCCAGCTCCATCCGCCGCTCGGTATCGGGAGCCGGCCGGATTCCATGCCGGGCAACGAATTCAAGCAGACGGAGCAGCACCGCGGGATCGCTCTCGATCTGCGTGGGATTACGAAGCAGCACGTTCTCGCGCGAAACGGTGAATTCGCTGTTCGACAGCCGCGAGCGCCAATCGCGAAAATTTCCAACCAGCGAGCTCTGCGTCTTTTCGTGTGAATGCAGCGCACGGCGAGCTTCATTGAAAATCACCCGGCTCCGCTCGAAGTATTCGCGCATCCAGTCCTGGATTGAAGTGGCTCGTTCGAACGGCTGCGCCAGCAGCTTCTCCTGCGCCTCGAGATCCAGCAGATTGCGATCGCTATGCGCCTGGTAGTGCAAGAAGCAACGGACCGACGATAGAAACGCGGCCGGGGCGGCAAGTTCGGGGTTGGGCTGCGTGCGGTCGGCTCCCAGATGTGCCAGCGCGCCCAGCAGATGGAGATCGCGCAGTCCGCCCGGACACTCCTTGATATCGGGCTCACGGTGATGCAACGTGTTTTGATACTTCGCATGACGAACGCGCGTAAGCTGCAACAGGTGCTGGCTCAATCTGGGCCCATACTTTTCGACGAATGCCGGCCACTTATTGGCGAACCGCTGGTATAGCGCGGCGTCCCCCGTGAGCAAGCGCAGATCCAAAAGATTGATGGCGAAATCGAGGTTTTGCTCGCGAAACTCCAGGCATTCCGGAAGTGTCCGCACCGTGTGATTCAGCCGCAGCCCCGCATCCCACAACAGGCGAACGCATTCGGCCAGCGGCTCGCGGAGGGAAATCCAAGGTGATTCGCCTTCGAGCAGCACCAGAATATCCACCGCGGCATATGGAAACGATTCGCGCCGCCCGTAACCACCCGCGGCTAACATAACGGCGCCCTGCGGAAGCACCGGCTCGATCGATGCCCGATAGGCCTCCACCGCGATCGCGTCAATCCTGCCGCTGAGACCGGTTTCCACGGCCGTGCCGTTTCCGGTTTTGAAGAATTCGACCTCAATTTCACGCCACGCCGCGCTGGTTTGAAGCTTCTCGAGACTAGGCGCGGCAGAGTCGGCAGTTCGATCCATCCACCCTAGTATCACGCAGCCGCCTATGCCCGCCAAGCGTGTTATGAACTCAATCCAAATTATCTATTAGCTAAGAACTAGAGCGTTTCTTTCATGACTTTTATGCCTTCTTCATCCTTTTCGCCCCACACTGGGACATGCTTCCCCCCGTGCTGGCGCGCTGTTCTGGCCTGGCATTTTTTCTGCTCCTCGCATGCGGCGGATTAAACGCTCAAAGCGCCTTGCCGGCGGCATTCCGCTCCGATACTCACATGGTGCTGGTACCGGTGACGGTGACCGACCACAACGGGAAAACCATCGAAGGCCTGCGGGCGGCGGACTTCAAGGTCCTGGAGGATCAGGTAGCGCAGCCGATCGTATCGTTCACTTCCGAGGATGCGCCGTGCTCGGTCGGCTTGGTGCTCGATATCAGCGGCAGCATGCGAAATTCGCTCGAAGCGGCCAAAGGCGTGGCCCAGGCCTTTTTTCAAGCCGCGAATCCCCAGGATGAATTTCTGTTGCTGACTGTTTCCACGCAGCCGGACACTCTCACCGGCTTCACCAGCGATATTGCGGATTTGGAAGAAAGCATTGGGCGGACCAGCCCGGGCGGGATGACGGCGCTCATTGATACTGTCTATCTCGGCTTGAACCGCATGCGCAAGGCCCGGAACCCGCGGCGAGCGCTGCTGGTTCTTTCCGATGGCATGGACAACTACAGCCGGTATTCGAAAGGCGAGTTGATGCGCGAAGCGCTTGAGGCCGACGTTCAAATCTACACCATCATCGTCGGGAATAACTCAGGCGGCGGGCCCAGCGGCGGAGCGCCATTCCGTCCCAGCATGGTAGGAAAACCGATCGATCAGGCGCGCGAGCGCGAAGGGCCGCTGGTGCTGGAAGAGCTTGCGGAGAAAACCGGCGGGCTGCATTTTCGCGCGCAGAGCGACGCCGATGCAAAGGAAGCTGCGATGAAAGCCGGCCGCGCCCTGCGCAACATGTACGTGATCGGATACCAGCCCCAAAACTCGACGGCTTCTGGAAAATGGCACCGGATTCACGTCAAAGCCAATGCGGGAAAGGTGAATGTCTACGCGCGCAACGGGTACTACACGCCGTAGTGGAATCTGGCAGGACAGAGGGGCGTGAAATGACCGCCCCTCCAGAATCAAATATCTACTGCTTCTTTTCGACGATGTTGTTGCCGAACAGGAATCCGATCTCAGCCACGGCTCGCGCCTGGTTTTGATTCGCGCCCGTTGAACCGAAGACATCGCCCGGCGTGACGCTGCCGGCATGCACCCACGAAAGATCGCCGCGGAAGAAGAAGCCTCCGTATTGGAACGTGGGAGTCACGGTAATTGACGTGCCCGAGCTGCCAGGACCGTAAAGCAGATTCACAGCGTCCGCAGCGGGGTTCCCGGAGCTCGCGATATATTCCCAACGCACCGGGAGCGAGAAGCCGTGTTTGAAGGCGTAGCTCGCGAGAATCGCACCGCCTGTGGTGGAGGCGCCCTTCACGATGCCGATCCGCGCATCCGTCGGCACGTCGGTGTATTGGAAGTACGGCTGAATGATCCACGATCCCTTGGTGTACGTGTAGATCACGTTATAGATACTGCCGTTGTTCTGCACCGGCGTGGCATAAGTCTCAAAGCCCGTATGCGAGTAGTTTCCGCCCGCAACGAACGCTAAGGCATGCGGCCCATTGGCGTAAGCCAGCGAGCCCGACAGCCAGGTATAGCGATTGGAATAGAAACCATCGTTCCAGCTCAGCGAGGCGGTGAATTTGCCCATGGTCTGGTTTACCTGGATACCCTTGCTGACGGCGGTTTCCTGGTTCCATAACAATCCACGCTCGATGTTCATGTTCTCGAAGGTGAATGTATATTCCGCGCCAATCAACGTCGGCAATGAGCCGATCTCAAATGACGTATTCTTTCCGGCTTGCAGCTTGGCGAAAGCCACGGGCACAGGGCCGAACGTGGAGGATAGCGTTTTGTCGGTGTTGATGAACGCCGTCCCTAAAGCGGGAATCGTGTAGGCGCCGGCCTGCACGTAGAATTGGAACCATCCATCGGTCTTTTGCAGGAACACCTGCCCGTTGCTCAGGGCCGCCTGCGTGTTGCTGTCGCCCGGGATGTGATTGCCCTGCCACATACCAAAGCCGGTGATAATCCCGTTCACGGAAAGCTTGCCGAAGGGTCCGGCGTCGAAGATGGCCGGCGGAAGGTTCGATACCGGGCCTGTGATGGCGGGCGTCGATAGCGCCGACGGAGCCGCCGGAGCTGCTGCAGCGGCCGGTGCAGCGGCTGGCTGATCCGTTCCAGCAGCGGCCGCGGGCGAGGCGGGTGAAGCCGCTTGCGCGACTTCTGCCGGCGCTGGTGGCGAGCTTTGTGCCGCGCAAATCGAGACTAATCCAAAGCAGAGAGCAATGGCGCCGAGATTCTTCAGATACTCGAATTTCATAAATTCTCCTAAGAATGGACTTTGTTTGACCAAGCGAACCACTGGTGTAATCGTGCGCCGCTAACGACTCAGCTTCCTCGAGACACACGTATCACGGGGAGCTAACGACCCTGGACCTGACCCACCACTCGCAAGCGCAGACGGCGGCCCCATGGTGCCACCGACCGCTATCGGAGCTTCAAAGCTGCATATGCTTGTCGGAATGGTAATGGCAAACCGCGCCGCAGCGCCAATAGAAAATTTGAATTGATCTCATTCACCCGGCGCCCGATTGAGAGCGGGCATATTGTTATGAGGCTAATCCAAAATATCTATTGGCGCAGTGCGGGGGGAGTCAATAGAATAGCCCTTACACTTTGGGCCCCGCGCGCTAGCGTGTCCCTGCGGCGGCCCATAGCAGCGGTAAGTTTCTTCTATCGATCTACATAAGTTATTTCGATTGGACCGAAGCCTTCGGAGAGTGTAAGGTCAGTTAAAACGTAAATCAGCTCCAGGTCGAGCCACACAACAAAAATTCTTGGAAGGGATAGATCATAATGGCCGAAAACGACGCACCTCAAATGCAAGCTACGTTAGGCTTAACCGGGCTGACAATGAACGCTATGGCGCTGATTGCTCCCGGCGCCTTTTTGTGGCTCACTTTCTTAACTCAGGCGACGGAAGGCGCAACGGCGCCGTCCATGTGGATCGGCATTCTCTTTGCCGTCCTGCTGTGCCTGGCGACTGCGGTTTGTTATGCGGAAATGGCGAAGCTCTACCCCGGAACCGGAAGTTCGTATTACTTTGCGGAACAATCTTTCCTGAATCATGACAAGGCATGGCCTTATGCGAGGCTTTCGAAGTTCATCGTTGGCTGGGCCTCGCACTTGTATTACTGGATTTACCCAGGAGTCATGGTTGCAGTCACGGGCATTTTCTGCGGCTACATCGCGGGTACCCTGTGGCCGAACTTCATGAGTGCTTCTAACCCTGGCCCCATGTTCA
>DATHMO010000028.1:0-19980 GCA_035486995.1 Bryobacteraceae bacterium | reverse complement strand
CGAAGTGGAAAGCTATTTGCGATATCGAGGCAGCCAATTCGTCGATCGCTTCGACGCGAATTCCTACCTCTACATCACGAAGGCCATGGACTATTTCGACCTCACCGCTGGACGCCCGTCGCTCAGCGCCGCGTTCGATGGCGTGAAATCGCGGTTCCTGGTTATCAGCTTCTCGTCGGACTGGCTGTATCCAAGCTACCAGTCGCTCGACATTGTGCGCGCATTGCGCGGCCGCAACTGCGACGTCGCCTATTGCGACTTACCGTCCACCTATGGCCACGATGCGTTCCTGGTGAACGTCGCCGAACAAACCGAACTGGTCCGCGGGTTCCTTGCAAGCACGTTCCGGGAGCTGGCTTCTCGGGAGCAAAGCTAGAGTGTCTGAGTCGTTCGTCCCCAATCTGCTTGGCCGCAGCGACTACGCGATCATCAGCGCGATCATCGAGCCGAAAGCGCGCGTCTTGGATTTGGGCTGCGGTGAAGGCGAGTTGCTCGCCTGGCTAGCCGAGAACAAACGCGTGGATGCGCGCGGCGTGGAGATCGAGGGCGCCAAAGTCCGGCAAGCGATTTCCCGAGGCGTCTCCGTGTTTCATAGCGATATTGAGGACGCGCTCGCCGATCTCCCCGATCAAGCTTTTGACTACGTGATCCTGAGCCAAACGCTACAGGAATCGCGCGCGCCGCTCAAAGTCCTGCGCGAAATGCTGCGAGTGGGACGCCGCGCCATCGTCGCGTTCCCAAACTTTGGCCACTGGAGCGTACGGCTGGCGCATTTGTTCACCGGGCGCGCCCCGAAGACTAAGCTTTTCCCGCATGACTGGTTCGATTCGCCCAACATCCACTTCTTCACCGTCGACGATTTCGAGGGTTTAGTTCAATTGCAGAATTGGACCATTGAGAAGCGCATCTTCCTGCAAGGCGCGCGGCAGATCACATTTCTGCCGAACCTCATCGCCGAGGTCGCTGTGTTCCTCGTCAGGGCTTCTTGAGAAACTTTTCGATCCCGCGCTCGAAATCCTGGGTGGTGCGGGCAAAGGCATTTACTTCGGCACCCGCATCGATGGCCGCTTCAAACTGCATCGCGTCCGTGCGATAAAAGAGCTCTTTCGCCAGCATCAAACCCGACGTCGACTTCGCCGCCAGACGCAGCACAAACTCCTCTACGTCCCGCTCGAACGTTTCAGCGGCAAACACTCGATTGATCATCCCGTACTCCAGCGCCGTCTGCGCCGAGATCGCCTGGCCCGATGTGATCAAATCGAACGCCCGCTTCTCGGACACCGACCGCCGCAGAATCGCCATCACGATCGCGGGCACGAATCCGATGTTGATCTCCGGATATCCGAATTGCGCCGAATCCGTCGCCAGCACCAGATCCGCCGCAGTCGCGATCCCGCACCCGCCGCCCAGTGCCCTCCCCTGCACCGCCGCCACAATCGGTCGCGGATGCCGCCGCATGTCCAATAAGAGCCCCGCCATGTTGCGAGCCTCGGTCTGAAAGCGCGGCAAATCGCGCATCCGGTCGCCCTCAAATGTGCGCAGGTCCATGCCGGAGCAGAAGTCTTTGCCCGAACCGCGAACCACAACGACGCGAACACTTTCATCTTTCGCCGACACGCCCAACGCATCGCGGAATTCGGTGATCAGCTCCTGATCCAGCGCGTTGCGGCGCTCCGGACGGTTCAGGACAATATGCGCAATCCCCTGCTCGGCGCGATAGGATACTTTACCAGGCATCTACGTGAGAACCATTGTACGGCGCGCCGCCGGCGCCTTTCCGAACCGGTTCCGTATGACTCGCCGATACGGTTCTTCGATTCCCTTGTAGAACGCCGCGGCCAACACGAGCGACAAGGCCAGGCAAAACAGGAAATTCAGCAGCGAGCCCTGGCGCAAGAAGGAGTGCTCCCGATTGAAGCCTTCGACGTTCGTCCACACTGTCAAATGGGTCAAATACAGCGAATAGCTGATCTCACCCAGGAAAACGAATGCGCGCGTGCTCAAGATCCATGCGATCGCCCCGCGCTGTTTCGCCAGCCCATAAATCAGTAGCGCGAACAGTGGACTGTGAATGCCAACCAGAGCGGGCATGAACGGAATCGGTCCGCGTAACGCCGCAAGTAACCCGAGTCCGGCAATCGCGACGGCAACTGCCACCGGTCCCCGCATCCACTCCTTGTGCTCGCCCCTTTGTTCCCCGCGAAGCCAAAGGCAGGCCGCAATTCCCATGATAAATTCGTGTGCGTGAACCAGCGGATTGCAGCCCAGCCAGGAAATCCAAATGCAGTAATCGATCGCCGGCTCCCATTTCCAGGTCGGCGGGTGCGAATGCAGCGCTACAAACAGGTACGCCGCGCCGATGGTGACCACGTAGAGCGCCGCTACCCAACGCATCAGCTGGGCGAGTGTCCAGCGAGCGATCCAGCCGGCCAGCCAGGGGAAAGCCAGATAGAAGAACAGCTCCACCGAAAGCGACCAGCCTGGATTGTTCCATAAGTACGAAAACGGTGAGACCCAGGATTGCGTGAGCGTGAGCGAAGTCAGAGCGGTTACCACGGCACTCCGCAGCGTGGACGGCGTTACTCCGTCCCGAAATTGCATGAGCAGAAACATCGGAATCGAAATCGCAAGGGAGACGTAATACACGGGTAAAATCCGTGCCGCTCGCGCTCGCCAAAACTCAGACCTGCTCACCGGCATCGTTCCGTCGTCACGAAGATAATTCCACGCCAAGATGAATCCGGAGAGGACGAAGAACAGATCCACCCCTATGAAGCCGGTGGAAAGCACGTTGCGAACAGCACGAGGCCACGAGGCGGAAACGGCTTCACCGAAATGAAGACTAAGAACCCAGAGGGCCGCGACCGCGCGCAACCCCGTCAACGCGGGAATTTTGGTCTGGGTTCGTGGCTTCGTCACGAAACGGAAGGCTCGACGGCCCCCCGATTCTATCGGCAGGTTCTCAGCTAGAGATTATGGCCGCTAGGCGCCCATAGTGGCTAGCCCGCCGCGGTCTGCGTGGCCGGCATCAATGCCTCACGCCGCGTTGACAGAAAGTCGCGAACACTGATCGGTTCTCGCCCGGTCAGTTCCTTCACCACCGACGTCGGCGTCCCCATCTTTCCTTGCGCGATCGCCATTTGAGTGGAAACCAGCAGTTTTGCGATAAACTCCGGCGTTCCCAACGCGATCAACTGGGCCGTGCGCTCCTCTGGGGTGACCGATTCGAAAGTTACCGCTCGCCCCGTCAATTCGCTGGTCAGTTTTGCGAGTTCCGCATAGGTCACTAGCGTTGGCCCCGTGATGTTCCAAGTCTTATTACTCGCGTCCGTGGACGCCAACGCCGCCGCCGCTGCCTGGGCGCAATCCTCGCGCGTCACGTATGGCGATCCGCCTTGACCCGTTGCCGCGATTAACTTCCCCGATGCTACCGCCGGCGCGAGCGTCGGAATCAGGAATTCCGTGTACCAGCAGTTTCGCAGAATCGTGTAGCTCATCCCGCTCGCGGCCAGCGCTTGTTCTGTGCCCAGATGATCGGGCGCAAAAACCACCGGCGAAGTCTCAGGATTCGGCATCGATGTATAGACCGCATGCTTCACTCCCGCACTTGCCGCCGCAGCCACCGCTGCTTTGTGCTGCGTCAATCTTCGACCTGGCCGATCAATCGCGTCGGTGCTGATGATCAACACGCGATCCACACCCGCCAGCGCCGCCTCCAACTCCTTGGCGTTCTCAAAATCTGCATGCCGAACGGTCACGCCTCGGGCCGCTAAATCTGCGAGCTTTTCCGGCTTGCGGGTTCCAGCCACAATCTTGTCGGTTCCCTTCTCCAGCAGAAGTTCCAACACCCGCCGCCCCAGCTGCCCGGAGGCTCCGGTAACAAACAACGTACGATCTGAAGTCATGCTCCTAGTTTAGTTCGCCGCCGGCGCGTCAGTCGTTGTGCTATTCTGGCGTCCAGAGGCCACGGCCATGCCTCTCGCTCATCGCAGCCCCCGTCGCTTGCATCATCCGCAATACAGGAGGCGATAGGAGCACGAATGTTCTCACGACGAGCTTTTGCAGGAATGATCGCGGTCGGCCTCACCGAGGCCGCATTCGCACAACGCGCTAAGCTTTCAGGCGTCGCACCCGCCGACACAGTTTGGATCAATGGCAACGAGTTTCCCGAAGGGCCGCCGCAAGCTTCTGTGGAAGCCATGGCGCAAGTGATCGGCAGCTCGAATCGCTACCATTACCAGGAATTCCCCGCCTTCTACGCCAAGTTGGCGGCGAACGAAGGCCTCACGGCCGACCAGATTCTCGTCGGCGCCGGTTCCAGCGAACCGCTGCACGCCGCGGTTGAGGCGTTCACCTCCCCCACGCTACCGCTCATTATTCCGATGCCGACCTACGAGGCAGCACCCGAGCTCACTCGCTACAAAGGCCACCCGGTGATCGAGACGCCGCTGAATTCCAAGATGGCGCCCGATGTTCGCCGCCTCGCGGCCGAAGCGGACAAAGCTGGCGGCGGCTTAATCTACATCGTCAATCCCAACAATCCCACGTCCACTATCACAACTAGCGACGACCTGGCTTGGCTGGTCGGGAATCTTCCAAAGAATACAAAGGTCCTGGTTGACGAAGCCTACTTGCATTACGCGACATCGCCCGAGGTCTCAAGTTCGTTCCGATTCGTGAAGGAAGGCAAGGACGTCATCGTGGCGCGCACCTTCTCGAAGATCTACGGCATGGCGGGGCTGCGCGTCGGCTATATCGCCGGCCGGCCCGACCTGATCGCAAAGATGGAGCCGTATCGCAACAACGTGATCAGCATCGTCAGTGTGCGCGCTGTGCTTGCGGCGCTCGACCTCGGTCCCAAGATGCTCGAAGAGCGCAAGGCCAAAATCGTTCACACCCGCGACGAGCTTTGCTCCTGGATGGCCGGCAACAAGATCGCGTTCATCCCGCCCCAGGCGAACTTCGTCATGATCGAGACCAAGCGCGACGCTAAGGAGATGCAGGCGGCGATGCTCGCGAAGGGCGTGGCCATCGGGCGTCCGTTCCCGCCGCTCAATACGATGATCCGGGTATCCATCGGCACCGACGCGGAGATGGTCAAGTTCCGCAAAGTCTTCACCGAAGTAATGGCATCGTAAAGACCAATCGAACGCTCGGGATGTGATATCCTTTCGCCTGAAAAGGAGTCACGTCCCCATGGAACGCCAAAACCAGGAACGAAAGTCGGCTTCCGACTACCCGCAGGAACTGCTCGACCTCTTTGATCGCTACGTTCACGGCGACATCCAGCGCCGGGATTTCCTCGACGGCGCTAAGAAGTTCGCCACCGGTGGCGTCACTGCGACCGCGATTTGGGAGAGCCTTCGACCCAATTACGCGTGGGCCGAGCAAGTCCCCAAGGACGACAGCCGCATCAAGACCGAATACGTGACCGTTCCGTCGCCAGAGGGCAACGGCAGCATCAAAGGCTACCTGGTTCGCCCCGCCGGCGGTGGCAAGCTGCCCGGCGTGCTCGTGGTTCACGAGAATCGCGGATTGAATCCATACATCGAAGACGTCGCGCGGCGCTTGGGAACAGCCAACTTCATCGCGTTCGCACCCGACGGATTGACCAGCGCTGGCGGCTATCCGGGCGACGACGAAAAAGGCGCGCAGGTTTTCGGAACCGTGGATAAAGCGAAAATGTCCAACGATTTCGTCGCTGCGGCACGCTGGCTGAAGGCGCGTCCGGATTGCACCGGCAAAATCGGCGTCGTGGGATTTTGTTTCGGCGGCGGTATCGCCAATCAGCTCGCGGTTCGCTTGGGACCCGATCTTTCAGCCGCGGTGCCTTTCTATGGAGCGCAGCCGCCGGTCGCCGATGTCGCCAAGATCAAAGCGCCATTGCTGCTGCAATATGCCGGCCTGGACAAGCGCATCGACGACGGCTGGCCGGCCTACGAAGAGGCTCTCAAAGCGAACCACGTCACCTACACCGCCTACATCTACGACGGCGTGAATCATGGCTTTCATAACGACACCACGCCGCGTTACGACGAAGCCGCGGCCAAGCTGGCCTGGACGCGCACGCTCGATTTCTTCAACAAATACTTAAGAGGCTGATCGAATGAAACGAAAACTAAAGCTCACGATTTTGCTGTCTGCCTGCGTGATCGCATATTCGCAGGACAAGCCGAACCCGAACTTCACCGGCGGCGAGGTGAAGACCATTAAGGAGAACTCGCAGGGCAACATCGCGCACTTCTACTTTCCCGCTGGCGTGCGGACCAGGTGGCACAGCCACGAGGGCGGTCAGATTATTTTGGTGGAGGACGGCGTCGGCCTCTATCAGGAAAAGGGCGGCCCTGTCGTGGAACTACGCGCCGGCGAGACTCGCTACTGTCCCCCGGGAGTGGTGCATTGGCACGGTGCGTCACCCAAAGAAGGCGGCACGCAGTTTAACATCAGCCGCGGTGGAATCACCTGGGGCGATGTCGTCACGGACGAGGAATTCAACGCAGCGCCCGTCCACAAATAGGAGCGATCTTATTTTGCGGCCGTCGCGCCAAGCTTCTTGAGCAGCGCGGCAGTATCTTCGTGAACGTCGACGCGCTGGCCGCCCCGGCTATTGCCACCCGCACGACCCATCGCTGAATCCACCGGCGTCTTGCCCTGATGATCCGCCACATTCACGTTCGCGCCATGATCCACCAGGAATTGCACCACATCGTTCCAACCCCAGAACGCCGCACCGTGCAGCGCCGTTTGACCGCGGCTTTCCGTCGCATTGATCTCGCCGCCGGCAGCAAGTAGAAGCTCGAGCGACGCCAGCGACCGCTGCTGAACGTCGGGCGTCGTGTAGGTCCCCCGTGTGTCTGCGTCCACGGAACCGACGCCTGCGGCAGCCATGGTCGGCGTGATGCCGCGATTGTTTGGAAGATTTACCAACGCGCCGTGCGCCAGGAGCAATTTGATAGCTGGAGCGTCCAGCGCCTTGGCGGCGCGGATCAGAGGCGTGACGCCGATGCTCAGCATGATGTCGACGCCGCGGTCAGCGCCCACGCTGCGATACGGCGGCAGCAGCTTCAATTGCAGGTTCGGATTCGCACCGTTGTCCAATAGCAGTCGGATGATCTCGATCGGCGTGGTCTCATCGAGCGACGGCCCATCCGCTCGTCCGCCATGCGGAATGGTGTTCATGTCCACTGCCAAATAGAGCGGGCTGCGTCCCCACCAATCCCATTTGTCCACGTTCGCGCCTTTTTCGATCAGATATTTCGCCGTATCGAAATGTGCGTTGGCGATAGCCTCAATCAGCGGCGTGACGCCTTCAGGATCGGTCATGTTCAACTTCGCGCCGCCATCCACAAGCGCTTGCACGCACGTAAGGCAGCCCTCGCGAGTCGCGTAGAGCATGGCCGTTAATCCGCCGTACGACAGATGCTGGGCACGCGGCTCGGAACTGACCTGGGCCACATTTTCGTTCACATGTTCGCGAGCATTTACGTCAGCGCCGTGCGCGATGAGTTCGCGTACCATGGCCGGCTGGCTCTCAGCCGACGCCCACATCAGCGCCGTCTGTTCATTTTGCTTCTCGGCGGCGTTCACGTGCGCGCCGTGCTCGATCAACAGCCGCGCGGCATCGACATTGCTGGTGCGCGCGACAAGCATCAAAGCGGTTTGACCATCGGCCCCCGGCGAATCCGGATCGGCACCTGCCTTAAGCAGCGCACCGATGATCTCGACATTGCCGAGGAAAGCGGCCTCCGACATCGGCGACGCGCCAAACTGATTCCGTACCTTTGCATCGGCGCCGGCGTTCAAAAGACGCGCGGCCAACTCGGAGTCCCCGTTATGCGCGGCCCACATCAGCGCAGTGGTTCCGTCGGGCGCGGCGGCGTTCACATTGGCGTGCTGCTCGATCAGCGCGAACGTAGCTTGCCGGTTGTCCGATTTTGCGGCTTCTACGAGCGATGTATCGCCCGCGACACCTGCGAGCAAGGGCAGCGCGGCGGCAAACAGAATCGCGGTGCGCATGTTAAACCTCCGCGAACTTGCCGGAACTATCGCCAAAACGATCGAGCGGAACGCCGGCCCGATCGAGCACCGTCAGCAGCATGTTCGCGAGCGGTGTCTGCTCGGGATACTTCAGATGTTGGCCGCCCTTGACCGTCTTCCACCCGCCCACCAGCGCCGTCGGCAGCGGATAGTGGTTGTGCATATTGCTGTTGCTCATGTTGCTGCCGTAGAGAATCATCGAGTGGTCGAGCATGGTGCCGTCGCCGTCCGGCATCTTCTGCAGCTTGGCTAGGAATTTGGCGAAAAGTTCGGTGTGATAGGTCTGGATTTTCACCAGCCGGTCCATCTTGGCCTGCTCATTATTGTGATGCGAGAGCGGATGGAACGCATCGGGAACACCGATTTGGTTGTACGTTAGATTGCTGACCTCGGCCGCCATCATCATGCTGAAGACTCGCGTCATGTTGGCCTGATAGGCCAGCGCCGTAAGATCGAACATTAAAGTCACGTGCTGTTCGAACTGCGGCGGCGTCCCGGCGGGCGCGTTGGGGATATCGACATGCGACAGATCGTGCGCTTCCATCTTCTGAATGCGCCGCTCCACTTCGCGAATGGTGTCGAGGTAGTCGCTCAGCATCGCGCGATCCTGCGGGCCAAGAGTGCGCTGCAGATCGGAGGCTTCGGTAGAAACCAGGTCGAGAATGCTCGCGTATTGCTTGCCTAGAATCTTGCGCTCAGTTGCCGTATCGCCCTGGCCGAACAGGCTCTGAAAAACCTTGCGCGGCTCCGTCTCCATGGGCAGCGGTGTGGTCGGCGTACGGAACGAAATGGTGCCTGAATAGCTGCAGCCAAAGTCGCGATCGCAGGAACCACCTCCGCCACGGCCTTCAATCGCCAGTTCGATGGACGGCAGTGGCGTGTCTTGTCCAATGTGCGCCGCAGCGATCTGATCGATGGTTGGGCCGCAGAAGGGATCCTGACTCGCGCGCGGATGCACGCAATTCAACCAAGTGCCGGGCGTGATGGCGTGCACTGCGGGACTGATAGCGGGCTTGTTCTCCAGGCCGCTGACGATGGTCAGTTGCTTTTGAAATGGCGCGAGCGGCTTCAAAATCGCAGGGAGATCGAAGGTGGTGCCTTCGGTCTTGGGCGTCCAATGCTCCATGATGGCGCCGTGCGGGAAGTAGATGAATCCCATGTGGGGTGTGGGAGTAGCGGCGGTCTGAGCGAGCGCCGTGCGGGCCGGAATCATGGCGTCCAGCAACGGCAGCGCCACAGCAGCACCCATGCCTCGCAAGAACGTCCGGCGCTCAATATGTTTTTTAGTGATGAACATTCAATCCCCCTCGATCACTGAGCCGATGCGACCTGGATGGCTTTCGGCGCCTCTTCCGGCGTTCTTTCCATTTGGAACGGCGCGCTCTGCGCGATTCCCATCACAATCGACGAGAACCGATAGTTGTCGCGCGCGGCATCGCGCACAATCTTGCGAACCGTCGGCATATCGTACGGCGACAAACCCCGGCCCAGCGCGTATATCAAAAACTTTTCAGTCATGGTCTGGACGAATTCGGCCGGACGCGACATCAGCGCCTTGCGCAGGTCATCCGGCCCGGTGACGATGGTACCGTCCATCAGCTTGCCCGATGCGTCGATGGCGGTTCGCGTATAGCGGTCCTTGGTGCGCCACGCGCCAACGGTGTCGAAATTCTCGAGCGCGAATCCCAACGGGTCGATCACGCCGTGGCACGCGTTGCACGTCGGGTTGGCCCGATGCATTTCCATGGTCTCGCGCACCGTGTGCGGTTTCTCGCCTTCCTTGAATTCCTTGAACGGCGGAACATTCGGCGGAGGCGGCGAAGGCGGCGTACCAGTGATGTTTTCCAAAATGTAATTGCCGCGCAGCACCACTGACGTGCGGTTCGCGTAGGAGGTCACCATCAATACCGCGCCCTTGCCGAACAAACCGTAGCGAGTGGAATCGGGCAGCGTCACGCGCCGGAACTCAGAGCCGCGAACGTTGGGAATGCCATAATGCAGCGCCAGGCGCTCGTTGACGAACGTGTAGTTGGCCGTCAGCAGATCGAGCACGCTGCGATCCTCGCGCTGGATGCTGTCGACAAAGAGCTCCAGCTCGCGCCGAAATGCCGCGCGCAGGCTCGCATCGAAATTCGGATAGATGAACGGATCGGGATCGATGGTGTCGATATCGCGGAGCTTCAACCATTCGGACGCGAAGTTCGTCACCAGCGATCGCGATTTCTCGCTCGCCAGCATGCGCCGCACTTGCTCTTCGAAGACTTTCGGATCTTTCAACTTGCCCTGCTCGGCAACGGCGAGCAGCTCGGCATCCGGAACCGTGCTCCACAAGAAGAACGAGAGCCGCGACGCGAGCTCCAGATCGCTGAGGCGATAATTCGTCCCCGGCGAGAGGCCCACCGGCGGTGGCTCGGCGCGATAGAGAAACTTGGGGCTGGCCAGAATCGCGATGATGCCATTCTGAATTCCGCCTTCGAAATTGCCCGAGTTCGCCCGCCCTTCTTTGAAGAACGCCATGGGCGCGACCAGATCCTTGGCCGTGATGGGACGCCGGAACGCCCGATGCGCAACCTCTGAAAGTATGCGCGATGCACAGGACGCCTCTTCGCTCTCGCTAGGCGGCTTACACACAAAAATCTTCGCGCGGCTCTCGGTTTCTAGCGGCTTGCCCGTCGCGTGATACGGCCCGATCACCTCAATGCTCGGCCCCGAAGGCGCTCTGCGGCCACCTGGCCCCGCGCCACCTGGAGCAAATCCGTAACCAGGATACGCGTGGCCTGGAATGAACGATTGCAGCATGCCATCCGGCTCCGCAAAACTGTGCGCTCGCGACGTCAAGCCCAGTTCATGCACGCCGGCGGTCACGTGTACGAAGCCGCCGCCGCTGAGGGAAACGGGGAGTCCATCGATGGTGAAAATCGGATCGGGCCCGGCGATGCTGAAAATATAGTCGGCGTCGAAGGGAAACAGATGCTTCACCACAACGCCACCCTGTGTCCCAAGCGGCAACCCTTCGGGATCGGCCGGCTCTCCGTGCAGGACCGCACGCACGGGTTCCGTCGGCGGCGGATATGAAATCGCCTGCCGGCTCACTGCCCGCGCGGCCGCGATGTATTGATCGAGAAACGACGGCGAAACCTTCAGGACATTCGCAATGTTGTCGAAGCCGTTGCTGATGTCGTCCCTCGGAAGCAGCGCTGGGGCGTCCACATCCACGCCGAGAATATCTTTCATCGCGTTCTGATATTCGGCGCGATTCAGACGGTGCAGCGATACCGTTCCCGGATTGGGCGAAGCCAGCGCGGCATTGTCGAGCGACGTCTCAAGAAACGTCACGAACGAATTCACCGTGGCCGGATCGGGCCGAGGCATTCCGGGCGGCGGCATCATCCCTCCGCGCAGTTTTCGAACAGCCCGCTCCCACACCGCGGCGTTCTTGCCCACCTGCGCGAGATCCATGGTGTCGAAGGTGAGGCTCGCCGTCTTCATCTTCTGGTTGTGGCAGGTGACGCAGTAATGATCGAGCAACGCGCGATGGGCGGCAACGGAGGCCGCCGGCGAAGCTCCAGACGCGAGAGCGGCGAACACGAAGGGTATAGCTTTGAAACAGTGGCGCATTAAACGATCCCGCCCAGCTCGTGCACGTGCCCCCACAGCCCCATGTACGCATTGCGGATGAACTGCTCCGGATTCCCGTATTTCGCGTCGAACTCCTCAGTCGGCTTGGCGGCCACCATTTCGTTGGGGCCATCGCCCATGCGGATCAGCTTGATCAACCGGTCCCGCACGGTGGCCAGCATTTCGCTCTCGGCCCCCAGATCGGCACGCGTCATCATAGGCCCATCTCCAGGGACGATGCGCGTAGCAGCGTTGGTTACTTTCAGTAGCGTCCTTTGCGCCGTTACAAGGCCGTTGGGAGCCACCAGATCGCTATAGCGTGCGTCACCCTTGTCGCTCGGGCCGATCCAGCCGCCGGTGTCGGAATCGAGAACCGGGTAGCAGTTTCCGCCCGCCACACCGCCCGCCATCAGAATATTCGGACCGGGGAAGTAGACATAGATGTCGCCATCGGTGTGCGCCTGCATAAGGTAGCCGTATTCGATGGGCTCCGCGCCGAAAGTCATTCTCTTGGTCCCACTGTAGAAAGTCTCATTCGGGAGCGCGAACTTGGGGCGCGGTTCGTACCTGCGCTTCCGCCAGCGCGAGTCGAACTCGGCGCCTAGCCAGAGCTTGGTATTTTCGTGCGCGATGATTTTTGCCCCGGCTTTGCCGAGAGTTTCGTTGCAGCCTGTATGATCGGTATCCCAGCAGGTGTTGAAGAGCACGCGCACCGGTTTGCCCCCGGAATGCGACGCGATCAGCTTGAGCAGTTCCTCGGAATGCTCGGGCGCGCCGCCGTCCACCATGAGCACGCTGTCGGGCCCCAGGAGCGCGAGAACGTTGGCGCCCGCGCCGCTGATCAGCAGGAACGTGTCGGTGAGTTTCGTGACGGCGAGCGGAGTGGCGGCGGTCTCGGCGAGGGCCGTCTTCACGAGAGCCTTCTGAACTCCTGCTATCCCAGTTGCAGCAGTGCCGAATAGGCGAAGAAAGCCGCGACGATTCGACGGGGAGATCACTGGTAAGTATTTTACTATAGCGGAGTTAACGGGGCTCTTGCTACGCTGTACGCATGCGCCCATTCTTGCTTTTCCTCGCGGTGGTTTTGGTTGGATGCTCGTCGTCATCGTCCACCGGGACGGGCGCCAGCGCCGGCGATCCCAAAGCGTATCTGGACAAAGCGGCTGCCCAGCCAGGAGCCGTGCGCACCCCAAGCGGGCTGGTCTATCGAGAGCTCCGAGCGGGCTCTGGTGGATCGCCCTCGGCCAGCGACACCGTGACGGTGAATTATCGCGGCACGCTGGTGGATGGAACCGAATTTGACAGCTCGTACAAACGCAATGAGCCGGCGCAGTTTCCGCTCAACCAGGTGATTCCCTGCTGGACCGAAGGCGTGCAGAAAATGAAGGTGGGCGGCAAGGCGGAGCTGGTGTGTCCGGCGAGCATCGCTTATGGCGACAGCGGAAGTCCGCCGACGATCCCCGGTGGCGCGACGTTGATCTTCGAAGTGGAATTAATGCGCATCGGCGGTTGATTCTCGGGTGTATCCACTTATTAAGGGTTTCCCTTATAATGTGGATATGAATGTCACTCTTTCGCTTGACGACGATCTCGTCAAAAAGGTACGCAAAATCGCCGTGGACCGGGATACGACCTTGACGGGATTGATCCGCCAGTATTTGGAGGAAGTGGCAGCCGAGGATTCCGCGCTAGGGCGCAAACGCCGGGAGCGCGACGCGCTGGAACAAAGTTTCCAAAAATTCCGGTTCAAGATTGGCAAACGCAACTGGACGCGCGAAGACTTGCATGCCCGCTCCTGACTTTCTGGATACGAACGTCCTGCTCTATGCGTATGATCCGAGCGATCGCAGGAAACAACTTATCGCTCACGACCTGGTGCGCAAAGCCGTGGCCGGTCACATGCTGGTGTCGACACAGGTTCTCGCGGAGTGCGCTGCCGTGCTTTTACACAAGATCTCTCCACCAGCGGCGCCCAAACAGGTGACGGCGATTTTAGACGCGTTAGCTCCCATACGTGTGATTCTTCCTGATGGAGATATGGTGCGGCGTGCGGTGGAGGCTCACGCGGAGTATGGCGTGCGCTTCTACGAC
Organism: Bryobacteraceae bacterium; assembly: GCA_035486995.1. Taxonomy (GTDB): domain Bacteria; phylum Acidobacteriota; class Terriglobia; order Bryobacterales; family Bryobacteraceae; genus Palsa-89. The sequence goes on along the minus strand of DATHMO010000028.1, from coordinate 6,234 downwards.
GGCATGATCCTGGCAGCCGCGGAACGGGGTCGATGTCAACGGATCTGGTCGGAGGATTTCAACGCCGGCCAGAAGTACTTTGGAATTGTCGTCGAAAATCCGTTTCAGGACGCACGATGAGCGATCCAGTTCTCGGCCGCTGCATCGGCCTCGTTGGCGGCTTGGGCGTTGGTGCCACGGTCCACTACTATCAGGAACTGGCAAAAGCGCACGCCGCACGCGATCGCGTCCTGAATCTCGCCATGGTGCACGCGGACGTGAATCGAGGCCTGGCCATGGTGCAGGCGGGCGATCGGATCGGCTTGGCGGAATATCTGGCGGGATTGATCGCGAAGCTCGCGAGCGCTGGCACGGAATTCGCGGTGATCCCAGCAGTGACGCCGCACTTCTGCATCGCCGAATTACTACCGCTCTCGCCTCTTCCGCTCGTGAACCTGGTGGATGTTTTGCAGCGCGAGATCGACGCACGTGGATTACAGCGCGTCGCTTTGTTCGGAACCCGTTTCACCGTGCAGTCGGGTTTGTTTGGACTCTTGCATGGCGTGGAAGTCATCACACCAGCCGCAGCCGAGATCGACTTCATTCATCAAACCTACATGCAACTCGTGAACGCCGGCGCAGGCTCCCAGGACCAGCGCGAGAGCCTCACCCGGTTGGCACGTTTGTTGATGGAGCGCGACGGTGTCGAAGCCATAATCCTAGCTGGGACCGATCTCGCGGTCCTGTTCAACGAGAGCAACACCGATTTTCCCCACATCGATTGCGCCCGCGTGCAATTAGACGCAATCATGCGGCGAGCGTTGGAATAGCCCTAGCTGTTGCCGAGAAACTCAACGTGGACGTACGTGCCCAGCCGCACGTTGTAGGCTAGATACCAGCCGATATGATCGGGGTCGTCATAGATGACAATCTGGTCGGTGGTCCATAGCCAGTCGCCGCAATAACCGACATCGTACGGAGCGACGCTGAAGTAGAATCCGCCGAACCAGAAGCGGCCAGGACCTCCGCCGGCCAGCCGCCAAACGTGGCCTTTGCCGATGCCACCAGTAAAATGCCCATGCTCGAACGGATGATCCAGGTGGTAATGCGGATCGTCCTTGCCGGTGTCGTGGCCAACCCACTTATCGCCCGATGCGTGAACGTGCGGGGCTTCGGGATGGCCCGCTTTATCGGAGAATGTTGGATGCTCGGCCACGTTCGGTTTGGCCGCGCGAGCCGGCGCAGGACCGTGCGAAGGAATGTGTCCACCACCGACGCCTTTGACGCCGCCGCGTGCACCCTTCTCCTGTGCCAGAACTGGCAATGACAGAAGCAATGATACTGACAAAAATCCAATGAGCTGTTTCATTCCACCTCCGGATTTAAAGACGCGCCGACGCCGTAACGGTTACAACTTCCATGCCAAGATGGTCGGTTGGGACAACGTTTAGGCCAGCACTTCCTCGTCAGGCAATCGATCTTGGAGCGGATCGCCGAAGCGGCTTGCCCGGAGAAAACCGGGACAACGCTGGAGATCGGCCCGGGCCGCGGCGCGCTCACGTCGCATCTCCTGGCGAGAGCCGAGCATGTCGTGGCGATCGAAATCGATCCCGTCCTGGTGCAGTATCTGCGCGCGAAGTTCCGAGATGAGCCGCGCCTGACGCTGGTAGAGGCGGACGTTTTGAAGGCGGACCTAGCGCAATGGGGAGCGGTGGCGGTGGCGGGTAATCTGCCCTACTACATCACGTCGCCGATTCTGGAGAAAACGTTGAGGCTCGACGCGCTCTTGATTCGCGCCGTGTTCCTGCTGCAAAAAGAGGTTGCCGAGCGCCTGACCGCACGTCCGGGCACGCGCGACTACGGCTTCCTGAGTGTCCAGACGCAATTGCTGAGCACACCGGAGTTGCTCTTTACCGTGCCCGCAGCCGCGTTTCGTCCGCCGCCTAAAGTGGATTCGGCAGTGGTCCGCCTGGCGCCCAAGCAATCAGTCGAATTCCCCGCCCTCGATCGCACCGCGTTCCTCGCTTTCGTCGGTCTCTGCTTCCGCCACAAGCGAAAAACAATTCGTAACAATTTGCTGGGAAGCTACGATCGCGAACTCCTCGATTCAATCCCCGAAACCAGCCGCCGCGCCGAACAGCTCTCGATCGCCGAATTCACGCTATTGTTCCGCGGAGTGGTAGGTAGCGGCGCCGCTCCTGTATCCTGAGATTTCATGCTGCGTGTCCGTTTCGCCCCGTCGCCGACGGGTTATCTACACATTGGAAGCGCCAGGACCTTCATCTTCAACTGGCTGTACGCCCGACGAAATGGCGGAACCATGATCCTGCGCATCGACGATACCGATGTCGACCGCAACACCCAGGCTTCGCTCGATTCGATTTTCGACGGCCTGAAGTGGCTGGATTTGGGCTGGGACGAACAATACAAGCAATCCCAGCGCGAAGACCTCCATCGGCGAATGGCGTGGGCGATCTTCGAAAAAGGGCTGGCCTATCGCGATTTCACTCCGGCGGCCGCGGTCGAAGAGAAGGAACACGCCAGCTTCGCATGGCTTTTCAATCCCGGGATGCGAGAGCTGTCGCCCGAGGAAAGCCAGCGCCGCGCCGATGCCGGTGAGCCTTTTGTGCTGCGGTTTCGCGTACCTCGCGAAGGGTCGTATTCTGTCGAGTTTCAAGACGCGGTCTACGGCGAGCAGTCCAAGCTGGCCGCCGACATCGAGGATTTCGCGCTCCTGCGCAGCAACGGTGTTCCCACGTATCACATGGCTTCTTGCGCCGATGACGTGGACCTACGGATCAGCCAGATTATTCGCGGCCAGGATCATCTGACAAACACCTTCAAACACGTGCTCATCTTCGATGCCCTGGGAGCAGTGCCGCCGCAGTTCGCACATTTGCCGCTCCTGATTGCACCCGATGGATCGAAGCTGTCCAAGCGCAAGCACGGCCCGGTGGTAAGCGTTCTCACTTATCGCGACGCCGGCTTTCTGCCGCACGCCTATATCAATTTCTTGTGTCTGCTCGGATGGTCGCCCAAAGACAATCGCGAGCAACTGACGCGCGAAGAGCTGATGCTGGCATTTTCGTTCGAGGGTATCCATCGGCACAACGCCGTCGTGAACTTTACCGACGAAGATCCCATCGACCCGAAAGCGATGTGGCTGAATGCCGAGCTCATCCGTACTCTGCCGATCGAGGAGCTCGCACGCCAGATGCTGCCTTTTGCTTGCGACGCCGGACTGCGGGCCGATCCAGCCAAGATGCTCCGCATTGCCCCTTTGCTGCAGGAGCGCGTCAAAACCCTGCGCGACGTGGTGCCGATGGCCGATTTCTTCTTCCTCGACGAACTGCCGCCGTACGATCCCGCCGAGCTGATCCCGCAAAAGGGAGACAAGGCGCTGGCGCTCGCCGTCTTGCAAGCAGCGCGCGAAATTCTCACCGAAGCGATTTTCAGCCATGCCGGTTTGGAAGCCGCGCTCAGAGGCGGCGCCGAACAATTGAAAATCAAGGCCGGGCAGATGTTCCAACCCATTCGCGTCGCGGTGTGCGGACGAAAGAACGCTCCACCGCTATTTGAAACCCTGGAAGTTTTGGGCCGAGAAGTGTGCTTGAAACGCATCCATCAAGCCATCGGAATGCTCGCCTAGCGCGCCGCTGCATAACTCACGGAGTGCCACGGCATCATTCACAATGAAAGAGACCATGAATCCACCACCGAGCGAGGCTGATACCGGCGCGGCAACCCCGGAAGCGGCCCCTTCCAATTTCATCCGAGACATCATCCTGGATGATTTGAAGACCAACAAATACGGGGGGCGCGTGCATACGCGCTTTCCACCGGAGCCGAACGGGTATCTGCATATCGGCCACGCGAAATCGATCACCATCAATTTCGGGCTCGCCAAGGAGTTCGGTGGCAAATGCAATTTGCGGTTCGACGACACGAATCCTTCCAAAGAAGAAACTGAGTACGTCGACTCCATCATCGAGGACGTCAAGTGGCTGGGCGGCGATTGGGAAGGCCGGCTTTTCTATGCGTCCGACTATTTCGGGCAGCTCTATGAATGGGCCGTGCAGTTGATCAAGGCCGGCAAGGCGTATGTGTGCGATTTGACGCCCGACGAGGTTCGCAAGCAGCGTGGGACGTTGACCGAGCCGGGCCAGGAGAGCCCCTATCGCAACCGCACGGTGGAAGAAAACCTGGATCTGTTCTCGCGCATGAAAGCGGGCGAATTTCCCGACGGCGCGCGGACCTTGCGAGCCAAAATCGACATGGCGTCACCGAATTTGAACCTGCGCGATCCCATCATCTACCGCATTTTGCACGCCGAGCATCATCGCACCGGCAATGCCTGGTCCATTTATCCCATGTACGATTTCGCGCACGGCGAATCGGATTCCATCGAGGGCATCACGCACTCCATCTGCACGCTCGAGTTCGAGGATCACCGCCCGCTCTATGACTGGTACGTCGAACAGCTCGGCATTTATCATCCGCAGCAGATAGAGTTCGACCGGCTCAACATCACCTACACGCTGCTCAGCAAGCGCAAGCTGCTGGCGCTGGTGCAAAACAAATTGGTGAACGGGTGGGACGATCCGCGCATGCCTACCATCTCGGGCCTGCGACGCCGCGGTTATACGCCCGAAGCCGTCCGCAACTTTTGCCGCCGCGTCGGGGTATCGAAGACCAACGGCACAACCGAGCTCGGCCTTCTCGAATATTTTCTGCGCGAGGATTTGAATAAGCGCGCCGCACGCGTCATGGCCGTGCTTCGGCCGCTGCGCGTCGTCATCGATAACTATCCGGAGGGGCAGGTCGAAGAGATGGACGCCGTCAACAATCCGGAAGATGAGTCCATGGGTAGCCGCAAGGTTCCATTCTCGCGGGTTCTATACATCGAGCAGGACGATTTCCGCGAGGATCCACCCAAACAATATTTCCGCCTCGCGCCCGGACGCGAGGTGCGTCTGCGCTACGGCTACTTCGTCACCTGCACCGGCGTGGTCAAGGATGCCGCGGGTCAAGTGACCGAGATTCATTGCACCTACGATCCTGCCACGCGCGGCGGCAATGCACCCGATGGCCGCAAGGTGAAGTCGACCATTCATTGGGTGAGTGCCGAACACGCCATCGACGCCGAGGTCCGGCTGTACGAAACGTTGTTCACGCGCGAAGATCCAAACCAGGTGGACGAAGGGCAGGAGTTCACCGCGAATCTCAACCCGCAATCGCTCGAAGTGGTCGCAGGCGCGAAGCTCGAACCCAGTTTGCGCGGAGCAACGCCTGGATCGAGTTATCAATTCGAGCGGCTCGGCTATTTCTCGGTAGATCCCGACACCACGCCCGATAATCCTGTGTTCAATCGCACCGTGGCGTTGCGCGATACCTGGGCCAAAATTGAGAAGAAGTCCGAAAAGAAATCCAAATGATCATCCTCGGCTTGGGTGGCATTCTCAAGGACGCCGCGTGCGCCGTATTGAGGGATGGCGAACTGCTCGCGGCCGTGGAAGAACGTAAGGTTGCCCGTCAATCTACGACAGGCGACTTGCCCGAGACCGCCATCGCGACCGCACTTCAGGTGGCTCGCCTATCCCCCGCCGACGTCAACTACGTGGCCCTGGTTCGCCCATTCCCGCAGGGAATTCTGCTCACTCTCCGATCGCAGTTTCCCAACGCCCAGGTGCTCATGGTGGAACATCACGCCGCGCACGCTGCATCGGCGTACTATCCGTCGCCGTTCGATAATGCTACCGTGTTGACCATCGACCGCGATGGCGACTTCCGCTCGGCCGCCCGCTGGCGCGCTTCGGGAAATCAGCTGCATCTGGAAAAAGATCTGTATTATCCCGATTCGCTCGGCGATTTGTACAGCCGCGTGACAGAGCTGCTCGGATTCACTGCCGGATCGGACGAGCACAAGGTCCAGTGGCTCTCCACAGCCGATTCCGGCGATCAATTCCTGCCCCTGTTCGATGAGATTCTCGGCTCCAGCGACTGGCCGTGTATCAATCGCGCCTATTTCGATTCCGACCGTTTGAGCTCTGGCGGTTTCAGCGAGAAGTTTTACTCCCGGCTCGGCCTGGAGGATGGCGCCGACATCCCCGTAAATTTGCGTGCGCCTTTGGCCGCCGGACTGCAGCACGCCATCGAACAGGTCGTCCTGCGCATGGCCGGACCATTGGAACAGCTCTGCATCGCCGGAGGCCTCGGGATGAATGCGCTGCTCATCAGCGCACTCGAAGAATCGAA
>DATHMO010000027.1:0-10120 GCA_035486995.1 Bryobacteraceae bacterium | reverse complement strand
TTCGCCGAACGCATTGGATATCCCGTAATCCTGCGGGCCAGCTTCACTTTGGGCGGCTCGGGCGGCGGCATCGCCTACAATCGTGAGGAGCTGGTCGAAATTCTCGACCGCGGCCTGGATCTTTCGCCGGTGCATGAGGTGCTAATCGAAGAGAGCGTCCTTGGATGGAAGGAATTCGAGCTCGAAGTGATGCGCGACATGGCCGACAACGCCATCATCGTGTGCTCCATCGAAAACTTCGATCCGATGGGCGTGCACACCGGCGATTCCATTACCGTCGCGCCGGCGCAAACCCTCACCGATCGCGAATATCAGATGATGCGCGACGCTTCTCTGCGCTGCCTGCGCGAAATCGGCGTGGACACGGGCGGATCGAACGTGCAGTTCGCCATCAATCCGGAAAACGGCCGCATGGTGATCGTGGAGATGAACCCGCGTGTCTCGCGCAGCTCGGCGCTGGCGTCGAAGGCCACGGGATTTCCCATCGCAAAGATCGCGGCGAAGCTCGCGGTAGGTTATCGGCTGGACGAGATCAAAAACGACATCACCGAAGTGACGCCGGCGTGCTTCGAGCCTACTCTCGACTATGTGGTCGTCAAGATCCCGCGCTGGCAGTTCGAGAAATTCCCAGGCGCCGAGCCAGTTCTAGGCACGCAGATGAAGTCGGTGGGCGAAGTGATGGCCATCGGCCGCACCTTCAAACAAGCGCTTGGCAAAGGGCTTCGAAGCCTCGAGACGGGCAAGGCGGTTACTTCCGAGAGCTATGATGCGGCGCTCATCCGGCAGCGGTTGATCACGCCAAATCCCGAGCGTTTGGGCTACATCCGCTTCGCACTCGAGCAAGGCTGGACCGTCGAACAGATTCACGAAATCACTTCAATCGATCCGTGGTTTTTGAAACAGCTTCGCGAACTGGCGGATCTCGAGCACAGCTACGCGGGCGAAAATCTGGACTCGCTGACGCGCGATCGAATGCTCGAAGCCAAGCGCGATGGAATCTCGGACCCACGGCTCGGACGGCTGATGGGAGCCACTGCTGACGCGGTGCGCGCCCGGCGCAAAGAGCTCGGCGTCACGGCGGTATTCAATCGCGTGGACACATGCGCGGCTGAATTCGAGAGCTTTACACCGTATCTTTATTCGAGCTACGAGTCGGAGAACGAATCCGCTCCGGCCGACCGCAAGAAAGTCATGATCCTCGGCAGCGGACCTAACCGCATCGGACAGGGCATCGAGTTCGATTACTGCTGTTGCCACGCTGCTTACGCATTGGACGAATTCGATCATGAGTCGATCATGGTGAACTGCAATCCGGAAACGGTTTCCACCGATTACGACACCAGCGATCGCCTGTATTTTGAACCCCTCACACTCGAAGAAGTGCTGAACATTCACGACACCGAGAAGCCCGATGGCGTCATCGTTCAGTTCGGCGGTCAGACGCCACTGAATCTCGCGCTGCCGCTCAAAGCTGCGGGTGTAACGATTATTGGAACCGATCCTGCCAATATCGATCTGGCGGAAGATCGCAAGCTGTTCGGCAAGCTGCTCGACGAATTGGCGATTCCCTCGCCCGCCAACGGCACCGCAATCAGCGCCGAAGAGGCCTGTGCCGTGGCTCGCCGTATTGGTTATCCCGTGCTAGTCCGGCCGAGTTACGTACTGGGCGGACGCGCGATGGTGATCGCGTACGACGAAGAGATGGTTCGCCGCTACATGCAGGAGGCCGTGATCTTCTCGCAGGAGCGGCCGGTGCTGATCGATCGGTTTCTGGAAGACGCCACCGAAGTCGACGTGGACGCTCTCGCCGATCAAGACGGCGGCGTGCTGATCGCGGGCATCATGGAGCACATCGAAGAAGCCGGCGTGCATTCCGGCGACAGCTCCTGCGTTCTTCCGCCGCAAGGGCTCTCCGATGCCGTGCTCAAGACCATTCAGGATTACACCGAACGGCTGGCGCGTGCGCTTCACGTGATCGGTCTGATGAACGTGCAATACGCGATCAAGGACGGCGTCGTATATGTGCTGGAAGTGAATCCGCGGGCGTCGCGCACCGTTCCTTACGTCAGCAAAGCTACCGGCGTCCCACTACCGAAACTGGCAGTCGGCCTGATGCTTGGCAAGCGACTCCGCGACTTCGAGCACCTCACTGGCGGCCGAACATCCGGCGTGCTGCCGGTGCCGCAATGCTTCGTGAAATCGCCCGTCTTCCCGTTCGGCAAGTTCCCGGGCGTCGATCCCGCGCTGGGTCCTGAGATGCGGTCTACCGGTGAAGTGATGGGCGTGGGAGAAAACTTCGGTGAGGCATTCGGCAAGGCCCAACTGAGCGCGGGCACGCCGCTTCCCGAGAGCGGTACGGTGTTCATCAGCGTGAACGATCGCGACAAAGCAGCCGCCGTGGAAGTGGCGGCCAAATTCGCCGAGTACGGATTCCAGCTCGCGGCCACACGCGGAACCGCGGCCGTATTGAAGGCCGCCGGCTTACAAGTAAAGACGGTCTTCAAGGTGAACGAGGGACGTCCTAACGCTGTCGACATCATGAAGGCTGGCTCTTTGAAGCTTGTGATCTACACCACCACAGGCGGCCACACATTCAAGGACGAGCGCGACATTCGCCGCACCGCGGTTGCGTATCGCATCCCGTGTATCACAACGCTCAGCGGAGCCAAAGCTGCGGCGCAAGCGATCGTTTCACGGAAGCGCGATCCTATCCGCGTCTGGAGCTTGCAGGAAATCCACCGTCCGGCTGGCGTCGCCACGACATCCTAACGCTGGCTGGCCTCACCGGCTTGAACTCTTCTGTTAAACTCAGCAGACTTGCCAAGCGGCACGCTCAGCGTCTTCCATCGGCCCGCGCAGAGATGTTTCGCGAGAAATACGATTTGGCCGCAATGGTACGAATAGTGCGCCACCTGCCGGTTGATGGCTTGCATCACCGAATGCGCTTCGCCGCGAATCGTGATGGTGCGGCCGAGATCGGCGTCCGACAGCGATTCGAGCGTTCCGAGCAGCCGCTGCCAGCCGTCTTCCCACATTTCGATGAGTGCGGCGCGGCTCGCGGGCGGATCGGAGAACTCGGCGTCGCGGCTGCGATCCGGCTTCTCGCCGTCAGTGGTTAGAAAATCGGTCCAACGCGACCGCATGTTTCCCGACATGTGTTTGACGATTAGCGCAATGGAATTCGCCTCATCGTCAAGCACGGCGAGAAGCTGCTCGTCATTCGCTTGTTGCATCGCGCGTTCGGCAAGCTTCTTGTAGTACCGAAAGATCGCGATCGAATCTTCGACGTACGATGTCGTAAACTTGAGCGCCATAACTCAAGTTTCGCAAAAGTCAGTTTCCTGTGGCAGCAACGCGCACGGTCGGATATTTAATCCCGAGTTGTTCCAGATATGTATCGAATTTCGACGGATTGTAGTACAAAGCCTTCATGCGCGGGCGATATTCCTCCATGGTTTTCTGATTCAGCCAAATCGCGGGCTGGTCGTCCGGCCGCAGGAAGCTCTTATACTTCACGTCCTTGGTCTGCACGGTGTTGTAGTAATCCCAAGCCTTCTTCACCAATTCCGGGTGCAGCAAGATGTCGAGCATGGTCATCGCCTGCACTTTCGCGCCCGCCACCACGCCCTTGTGCGCGATGGGAGTCGCCATCGAAACACCGTTCGCCCAATTGTGCCCGGGGCCGCCGGGAATGTTGGACGGATACATCAACGTAACGGTCGGCACAGCCCAGGAAACATCGCCGATGTCGTCCGACCCTCCGCCGGTTGGGCCGATCGCGCGGGAATCGTCGTCGTCACTATCCGCTGCTGATTTCGGCTGCTTCAACTCCCGGATCTTCGCGGCCAGCCCACGCTGCGGCATCTTCAACTCGGCCTGCAAAGCTTTCGCCAGAGTCTGATCGTCGCCCGACCACTGCGGCAAACCCACTCGCTTGATGTTCTCGTACATGTCTTCGGCCACAGGGACGTTGAAGTGCGCCGGCCACGCGCTGCCCAGCAGCCGCGAAGTGTAGGTTGTATCGGTCATCAGCGTGGCGGCTTGCGCCATATTGTCGCCGATGCGCCACAGGTTCATGATGTGGTCGTAGTCAGCTTCGCGGTAGTAATACCAGACGCTCGCGTTGGACGGAACAACATTCGGTTGATCGCCTCCGTTGGTGATCACGTTGTGCAAGCGCGTCGCTAGCCGCAGGTGCTCGCGGCGAAAATTCCAACCCACGTCCATCAATTCCACGGCATCCAGCGCGCTTTTTCCGCGCCACGGCGCACCCGCGGCATGAGCGCTTTCGCCTTTGAAGCTGTACTCGATTGAGACCAGTCCATTGTCGGTTGCAGGACCCATGGCCACGCTGAAGTTGTCCGACACATGGCAAAAGAGGACGACATCTACGTCCTTAAAAACTCCCGCGCGCACGTAGTACGCCTTCGTGCCCAGATCTTCTTCCGCCACGCCGGGCCACAGTTTGATGGTCCCCGGCAGATGCTCTCGCTCCATCACCTTCTTTACCGCCAGGGCCGCAATGATGTTCAGCGGCATGCCCGAATTATGGCCTTCACCATGCCCCGGCGCGCCTTCAATCATCGGGTCGTGGTACGCCACGCCGGGTTTCTGCGAAGCCCGCGGGATATCGTCGATGTCGGAGCCGAGCGCGATCACCGGCTTGCCTTGTCCCCACGTGGCGACAAAGGCGGTGGGAATCCCGGCGATGCCGCGCTGCACCGTGAATCCCTCCTTTTCGAGAATTGCGCTGAGGTACTTCGACGTCTCGAACTCCTGGAACCCCAATTCGCCAAAACTGTAAACGCTATCCACCATCACCTGCGCCTGCTTTCTCATCGCGTCGATTTGCCCGCTCAGATCGGCTTTCAGCGCGGCTTCCTTGTCTGGCGCGACGGTCTGCTGCCCGAGTGCGCAGCCCGCAGCGATTAGAGTGGACACGAGTAGTTTTCGGAGCAACTGGAACCTCCTTCAAAGGTCTTTATAGTATCGCCATTACTTGGGCGTCACGTCGCGGACTTGGCCGTTCGATACATCCAACACCGCGGCCTTGCCGGCGTCGATCAGCGCTTTCACCGTCGCCGGCGGCAGGTCATATCGCGGAAGCCAGCCGCGCGAATCGTCAACCTTTGCGGCGCCGCCAGGAGCGATATAGACATTCTGGATGCCGAATGTTTCAAACGGGCGGTCCGCGAATCCGGCATAGAATTGATCCGTGCTAAGGCCGGTGACGAGCAATATCTTTCCAGGATGGGCGCGATCGTACTCCACGACACCGCTCACCAAATCTCGCGCGACATCACTGCGGTCCACGTTGAAGCTCGTGACATCCCACGCGGCCGGTAAACAGATCGCTAAATACGCCACCGCCAGTGGCGCGATCGCGCGAGGCTTGCGAGCCAGCGCTCCGGCCAGGATCATCGCGAGGCCGATTGCAGGACCGGTCAGCGCGTAATCCTCGACATGTTCCGGCAGCGGAAGCATCGGCACCAGCAGCGCAATAAACCAGGCTAATCCGAACAATCCCACTCGGCCCGCCACGATGATCGCAGCAATGACACCAGCACCAATGACCGCGGTACCCGCGATCGTGATCCACGCAGGCCAGTCCCAATGGAAATGCGTCAACTCCTGCGGGCCGAGCACTGACCTTACATAGGTAACTAGCGTCCCAAAAATTCGCGAGTCGATTTGGATCGCGTAGGGCCCCGATTTCGCGCCCGGCGCTGCCCAGAAATGCAACGCCGTATAGGCAGCCGAAATTACGAAGAGAGGCACCGTGCGCCGCACCTTCGCGCGATCGAAGAGCAACGCGTAGGCCAGCGCGATCACCGGGTACATCACCGCCATCTCTAGCGATCCGAGACCCAGCACAAAAACGATGATCTGCTGCCAATACTTGCCTCTGAGAAACAGCAACAGCGCGAGTAAAACGAAAACCAGATATTGGCTCTCGTTATAAATGGACGTCCAACAAAGAGCCGGTGCGACGCACGGGTTCGCGAGCCAAAGGATGGGCGAGCACGCGGCCGCAAAAACAGAGCCCGTAAGCCTGCGGACCAGCGCCACAAGGAGAACAACATCGGCTGCGACCGTGGCAAACACGACGATCCGGAACGGCAGCGGGTTGACGCCGAACAGCGCTTTCAGGCCATAAAAGAAGAGATTTTCGCTCCAAGGCCGAATGTTTCCGTGCGCTTTGGGAACGAAAAGGATCGTGAGGAAATCGCCGAAGTCAGTGGCCGGCCCCAGATGCAGCCATCCGAAATCGTCTTGATAAAACCAGTCGCCCAGTCCGCGCCAATAGAAAGCCAGAAGAAAGATCAAACCGGCTAACGCCGCGCCGTTCCGGGCGAGCCAGGTATCGCGATTGGCGAGTGAGACGTCCCGCACTACGGCCTGATCACTTCCCGTAAGAACACAAGTATCGATCCAAGCTCCGCATCATTGTAGGCGCCGATCACCGGCGCATGACGCCACGAATTGGCCTCCGTCACCTTCAATGTATCCGGATTTACGGTGCGCAACACAGGCGGCACGGACGTTAGATCGTAAAACAGCGCGCGGGCCTTGCCCTGGCTCACGATCAGCGCGGGCATGGATTCGCCATCCACTGTCGCCGTGCGAACGTCGGGCGTCGCGAGCGCGCGCAGTGCAGCGGCATCGGCCGGAATTTTGGCGATAGGCGTTGTCACTGGAATCCCGATGCCATTCACTTCGTGACAAGTGGAGCAGCGCGCGAATCCGCGCACGGCGTCGAAGAATAACGCCCGGCCGCGTTCGGCTTCAGGCGACAGCGTGAGCTCAGCGGGTCCGGAAGCCCCCGGTCCGGCCGGCCCAAGATTGATCGATGGATTCGCGATTCCATTCAGGTTCGCGACATAGCCGATGACAGCGCCCAAATCCGCGCGGGATAATGTCGCGCCAAACGCAGGCATCGCCGTTCCCGGCAGCCCGCGCATGATTGTGTTCGTGATGTAGCTTTGATCGAAGCCGCGGCCGGCCAATCGAGGTGCACCAGCCGGCGCTCCGTTCGCACCGTGGCAATAGCCGGTAGCGCAGGATTGCGCGAAGACCTTGCCGCCGGATGTTTGCGACCACCCCAGCGCAGGAATCAGGAGGAGCCAAGCCGCTCGCCTCATTTGGATGCCTCCGGTAACGCGAATACGATCAATGTCGACCCCCCGCGCCAGTTCTGATTGGGAAACAGCGGCGACAGCTGCGCGCCAGTGATGGCTTGCTGCCAGCCCGTCGGAGTCGCGATATACTGGCGCCCGCCGACCGAATACGAAACCGCCGACCCGCGATTCCCCGCCCCCGTTTGATAACTCCACAGCTTGTTCCCATTGCGCGCGTCCAAAGCAAAGAAGTCGCCCTCGGGATCGCCGCTAAACACCAGATCGCCCGCAGTGGTCAGTACGGATGCTAGCAGCACGTATCGATAGGGCATGCTCCAGACGCGCTTCCGCGTGATGGGATCCCACGCGTCCAAGTGACTGTACGTTGTTCGACCAGGCGGCAGCTGGAACGAAAATCCTCCGTTGGCATGAAAACGGCCCTCGCTCGCTTCGGTGGGCGTCGACGTCAGGTCGTTACAAACCTCATTGATCGGCGCGTAAACGTAGCCAGTGCGCGGCGAGTAGGCGGTCGAGTTCCAGCTCTTCGCGCCAGCGGCACTAGGACAAGTGTTCACTACTTTGCCAGCCTCCGGTTCTCTACGCCCAACGAGCTTTCCATCTTCGGTGATCCCCGAAATCCAGGTCTGCACTTCCGGCATGGAAAAAGCCCCGATGAATTCGCCCGTCACGCGATCCAGCACAAACGTCACACCGCTCTTATTCATGTGCACCAGCAGCTTTCGCATCTGGCCGTTGATGGCGCGATCGATCAGCAGGCATTCATACGCCGAATCGAAATCCCACAAGTCGTCGGGGACTTCCTGGTGATACCAGCGCAGCTTTCCGGTGTCGGCGTCGAGGGCCACCACGCTAGCCGTGTAGAGATTCGCTTCCTTGCCCTTCGCGCCCGGCACCAGACGATCCTCGTCGTTGAAATCGCCGCCCGCGTTTCCCGTGCCCCAGTAGACGAGGTTCAGCTGCGGATCGAAGGAGCCGGTCATCCACGGCGATCCGCCGCCCAACTTCCAGCTATCGCCCTTCCACGTCTCATGACCCTTTTCGCCAGGCCCAGGGATCACGTACCAGCGCCACGCGAAACGCCCGGTTTTCACGTAGAACGCCGTCAGATAACCGCGATGCGCAGCGTCGCCGCCATTGCCACCAACGATCACTTTGTCTTTCACCACCAGCGGCGCGGCCGTGATGTCGCAGCCGCACTGGCGCGGATCGTCCACGCTGACCTTCCACAATTCGGCGCCGGTCTTCTGATCCAGCGCGACCAGGAAATTGTCCGTTGTGCCGAAGAACACCTTGCCGTCGCTCACCGCCACGCCGCGATTTTGCACGAACGTCATCCCACCTGGCTTCCCTGGCCTCGGCGTCGGATATTTGTACTGCCACAGCAGTCGGCCGGTGGCAGCATCGAGCGCGAACACTTGGATGCGCGGCGTGATCAGGTACATCACACCGTCAACGACGATCGGCGTGGCCTGCAGGTTCTCGGCGTAGTCGCCGGTCTGAAACTGCCATACCGGCACGAGATTCTTGACGTTGCCCGTGTTCACTTGATCGAGGGCGCTATACCGCCATGAGAGCTGTGTGCCGCCGTAATGCGGCCAATCGGAATGTGTCGCGCCGTCCTGAGCGAATGCCACCGCAAGGGCGAGCGGCACGAGCAGAAATCGCATAGTGTCCCATCATATTAGAATTTGGCTATGGAAGATCGCTCGACGCGTTGCGCTCCTGCTTACCGATGAACCTCCCGTACATTCTCCGGGGGTTTATCCCGATGCGTTGGCAGCGTCCGAGCAAAGACGAGACGATCTCGATTGTCCTACTTCTGCGGAAGCCACATTTTTTTACTGCTGGAGAGCTCGAGCGCGCGGCGGAAAGAGCTTGGCGCACACCGTTCACCGGTGGAGGAGAGAACTCCAGGCATTTCGTAATGCAAACAGGGGTGACAATGATGAAAGCTGGTCCGCATCTTCTAAACTTCTTTCACTATCCGCAGCCCTACATCGACAACCCGAAAGAGAACGTTGACTGGCTTCCGCAGGCGAGCCAACGCGAAGCTTGGATCGAGCACACGGCCTGCCTGGGAGTTGACTACTTGAACCGCGACACAGATGTCGAGCTCATCTACTGCGTACTCTCAAAGCTTGTCGCCGAATTGCTCGATGAGAATTGCACGGGAATCTACACTCCCAGAGAGCGCAGCCTGACTCCCAATGACAAATCGCTTTATCAGGATCTGTTCGAGCTTGGGTCGTTCCGCGACCCTGGAGTAAAGATAGGCCCCTAACGCGACCAAAATCGCCGCGACAAGGTAAAATCGAATTGCACGCTTCGTGCATCGAATCAACTATGTCAATCGCTTATGTTTGTGAAGGCGTTCGTACGCCTATTGGCCGCTACGGCGGGTCGCTCTCCGCTGTCCGTGCCGACGATCTCGCCGCCCACGTGCTCGCGACACTCCGCGCCAAGTTTCCGAAGAGCGACTTCGCCGCCATCGATGAAGTAGTGATGGGCTGCGCCAACCAATCGGGCGAGGACAATCGCAACGTCGCGCGCATGGCGCTGCTGCTTTCGGGCATTCCGCACACGGTGCCGGGCGTGACAGTGAATCGGTTGTGCGCCTCGGGAATGCAAGCGGTCGCTTCGGCGTCCCGAGCTATCGTTGCCGATGAAATGTCCATCGCCATCGCCGGCGGCGTCGAGAGCATGACCCGCGCGCCCTTCGTGATGGGCAAGGCCAACGCGCCGTTCGCGCGCAATCCCGAGATCTTCGACACCACTCTTGGATGGCGCTTCATCAACCCGGAGTTGCAGAAGAAATACGGAACCGACTCGATGGCCGAAACCGGCGAGAACGTTGCGGAGGATTACAAGATCGATCGCGAGTCGCAAGACAAGTTCGCGTTGTGGTCGCAGCAGAAGGCCGCGGCTGCGCAAAAGGCTGGATTTTTCGCCGAAGAGATCGCGCCCGTGATCATTCCCGGCCC
>DATHMO010000026.1:0-12941 GCA_035486995.1 Bryobacteraceae bacterium | reverse complement strand
AAGTGATCCCGCCGCAGCCTCGCCGGCACCGGGTCGCGGCTCTTGGGTACTGTGAAAGAATATAGGAATGAAGCGGCCATTCGCAGCAACCGTCTGGTGTGAGGGAAACTGGTACGTCTCGCAGTGTCTCGAAGTTGACGTAGCCAGTCAGGGCGAGTCCGAAGAAGAAGCTCTTGCCAATCTCAAGGAAGCGCTTGAACTTCATTTCGAACCGCCGCAAGCCACGCGTCCTCCAAAGGTACGAACGATCGAGGTAGAGGTTGGGGCGGCTTAAGCCGCAGCCCTTTCGCGAGGTCAAGCGCCGACTCGAACAAGCGGGTTTTGTTGAAGCCAGCCAAAAGGGCAGTCACGTTAAATTCGTCCGTCAACGCGATCAGGCACAATCCGTAGCATCCTAAGTCAGGCCTACATCGACACAGATGACTG
The DNA here is from genome assembly GCA_035486995.1 of Bryobacteraceae bacterium. GTDB lineage: Bacteria > Acidobacteriota > Terriglobia > Bryobacterales > Bryobacteraceae > Palsa-89. The sequence goes on along the minus strand of DATHMO010000026.1, from coordinate 12,515 downwards.
GGATCAGCTGGGCTAACGACCTCGCGGTCCCCTTAATGCATCCGCTCCAAATATTGCCCCGTCGTCCCGTCCACATACACTGAATAGTCGCTCGTCCCCACCGACTCACCCCAAATCACCCGCCACGTCACGTCCGGGAACCGCTTGGTCATCTCCATCAAGAACACCACCGGCTTGTCCGGGTTCTTCTTAATATAGTCCGCGCTCTTTTCTGCCGCGGTCTTGTAGGCTTCGTCCGAATCCACCTTGATCGCTTCGATCCCGAAGGCCGACTGCGGCGGCCGGGGCGTGTAATCCTCCTCGATTCCGCCGTAGACGCCCTGGTGCAGATTGCCTTCCTCTTCCGTCACCGAATACGTGTATGTCTTGGCCTTCGCGCGCGCCGCCGATACAAAAACCACCTGCCAGACTCCCGCCTTGCCCGGCTCGTTCTTCGCGTGCGCCAGATTCAGGCTGCGGATCTCGAGCGGCAGCGCATCCGGCGACCATCCCCGCGCCTGCGGATACATCTGCTGAAAGGCCTGCCGGCCAGTCAATGCGGGTAGCGGCTTCGGGGGCTCCTTTGGGCTGGCGGTCTTGGGAGTGTCCGAACACCCGGATAGAAACAACGCCACCGGGGCCAGCCACAGCATTGGGATTACAGTTCGCATCACTTCATTCTCGCGTCATTCCCACGCCGAATCTAGGATCGCGCCGACGATTCTTTTTATGGAGGCTATAATGGTCCGATCGAGAAAGTGCTGGAACCAGAAGCCCCCAACCTGTAGTACTCCGCAGTACCCTTTGGATTGAAAGTACCTTGTCCTAACCATCCAGTAAGGTGAAGACTGATAGTTGAGATGACAGATGGAGAGAACTGACTTAGATCAGTGGAGGGCTAGAGAAGTCGCGCGTCTGCTGGCGCTCGTCGAAACTCAACGCCGCTACTATCAGGAGATCGTTGCGTCCATTCCCGTTGGACTGATGGTCCTCTCCTCCGATCTGAACATCCTGCTGGCCAACGGAACGGCTCGCAAGATCTTTGGCCTGCAGGCGGGCGACTCGTCACATCGACGGATGGATACAATACTGCCCACGGCGCTGCTCGATCGCATTGAAGAAGTGCTGAAAACCGGGGTCTCGGAAGTCGGGGTCCGCGTAGAGACCAATCGCGACAAGCGGCTTCGCGTCGGCATTCTCGCCATTCGCAATTGGGATGAGGAAGCCGCCCAGGAGGCTCTGCTCTCGATCGAGGATTTGACGTCGGTGGAAGCTTTTACCCCGATGGAAGCGCCGCCCGCGGCCGAGATCCCGGTGCCCGAAGTCCCTGCCGCGCCCGCACCCGCGGTCAGTGCGTCCGAGTTTATCGACAATCTCGACGCCATCCTGTGGGCCGTGGAACTGCCATCCATGAATTTCGTTTTCGCCAGCCCGCAAGCCGCAAAACTGCTGGGCTTTCCGCCCGAACATTGGACCAGCCATCCGTCGTTCTGGCTCGATCGGGTGCATAACTCGGATCGCGATTGGGTGGCGCAATCTTACCAGCACGCCATCGAATCGGGCGCGCCGCATTCCTGCGAATTTCAGGCCATCACCTCCGGCGGCGGGTCCGTCTGGTTGCGCGAATACTCGCGGTTTCTTCCGGCAGCCGAAGGCCAGCCTCGCTACATGATCGGCGTGGCCGTTGATGTCACCGAGCGCCGCATGCTTGAAGACCAATTGATGCAGGCCGAGCGAGTGGAAGCCGTGTCGCGACTGGCGAGCCGCATGGCGCACGATCTGAACAATACGCTCATGATCCTGACCGGCTACAGCGAGGAGTTGCTCACGGCTCTGCCGGCGGGAAGCACCATGCGTTCCGATGTCCAGGAAATCCTCACGGCTACCGAGCGCATGGGCGGGCTCACCAGCCAGCTGCTTTCGTTCGCGCGCCGGCAAGGTCCGGCAGCCGCGGAGATGGAATTGGAATCGGCGCTCGGAAAAATGAGCGCGCGGTTGAACGCCCTGCTCGGAACACATGTCGGCATCGATATGCGCATTTCGGGCGAGCCGAATCGTATTCATGCCGACGCGCAGCAACTGGAGCAGGTCGTCACGGCTATCGTCGAACGGGCGCGCCAAGGCATGCACGCCGGGCAGCGAATTACGCTCGAGACTTCGCGCCTGGACATCACCGAAGACCTGCGGCGACCCAACGCCCCACTGCAACCCGGCTCTTACGCGGTAATTTCGATCGTCGCGCCATCGCAGCCGCTGGACGCCGAAGCGAAAGCCGCCATGTTCGAATGTTCACTGCCCGGCAAAGAACCTTGGGATGACCTGGCAGCCACGCTCTCGCGCTCCTACGGCACGGTGCGGCAATGGGGCGGCGACATTTCCGTCTCGAACGGCCCGCACGCCGCCACGGTATTCCGGATCTTCCTGCCGCGATTGGAATCGCAGGTTGTCATTGGGTCCGAGCCTGGAACTACCGCTGTCGAAGCGCCGACTCCCGCGCCCGAACCGCCCGCGCCGCTCGCCACCATCCTGGTTGTCGAAGACGAAGCAGGTATCCGCGCGCTGGTCCGAAAGATTTTGCGACGCCAGGGCTACGAAGTTCTGGAAGCCGCCAACGGCGAAGATGCGCTGGCGTTGTGCCGCGAGCACGGACCCCGCGTGGAACTGCTGATCACCGATGTCCTGATGCCGCAGATGGGCGGCCGGGAGTTGGTGGAGCGCCTGCAAACGCAAGGGCACGCGATGAAAGTGCTGTACGTTTCCGGCTACACCGACGACACAACTATTTATTCGGGCGATCTTCCCGCCGGCACAGCTTTCCTGCAAAAGCCGTTCACTCTGGGATCGCTGCTCGATAAGGTGAAGGAAGTTCTGGCGAAGTAGCTACCAGAAGACGAAGGATTCTTCTTCGCAGATTAGAACCAGCGGCGGGCCGCCGGAGGAGATTTCGTTCGCGTGCGCGAGAACCTCTTTGCCAACGTCCGACTCAATGCAGGCGGTCAAATCGTTCATCGAGGAGAAGTAAACTTCCGCGATGCGATAAGCCGCCACTTTCCCTTGCGGAGATCCGTTCACTTTCGTTAGAACCAGACGCGTAATGCCCTTGAGCTTTTGCTCGATCATCGGAACGTGGTGTTCCAAATACGCGCTCTCGAAGGCCGGTTCATCTTGTGGCCGCGGATAGATCACAATCACTTTGACGCCGTGCGTACCCATGGTTAGGAATCAACAACATCTTAGCACCCCATCACACGCGTCCCATCAGCATCAAGACCAGGACGACCACCAGAACGAGGCCCAGGCCTCCGCTCGGATAGTAGCCCCAACCGGCGCTGTAAGGCCATGCGGGCAGCATGCCCAAGAGCATGATCACGAGAATGATGAGCAGCAATGTTCGGACCACAGGAGGCTCCTTATAGAACTATTTAGGCAACGGTGCTGCTTGCAACTGAAAAATACTGCGGCGCATACTGCATGGCGCCCACTGGATTGAGGACCGCGTCCAGACGCTGCGCGCGCTGCTGCATTTCCGCGAGCTGTTCCACGAACCGTGCGCGCAGTTGTGGCATGCTCTGCAAACGCGGATACATGGTTTGCAAAAGTTTTTCACTCTTGCGCAACAGCCGCAGTTCAGCGACTACCGCTGTCTCGAACTCGTCAGAGGCACCCGGGAATTGCACGGGCTTGGTCCTTGCAGGTTTGCAACGCGATGGCTTCATGATCAGTCTCCTGGTTCAGCCTATGAGCAATTCCCCTGCCAAGGCAAAACGCTCCCCGAGCTCCTTAGGGATGAGTTACTTAGCAGTAGTGCCGGCGAGACGAAGTGTCGATGGAGCGGTATTTACTTCAACAGTCTGTCGATTTCGGCGGACAATCCCGCACCTTCGAAAATGGGCCGTGTAGTTTCTTCATAACCGAAGTCGTTGCGGATGATTCCCTTTTGATCGATGAGGAACAAATGCGGAACACTGATCTGGCTCATGTTGCTGGGAGTGGCTTTGAAATAGGACGCGGTCATTTGTCCCATGTCGCAGAGCACGGGAACGGTGACGTTGTTGGTTTGGATAAACTTCGAAATGGTGGCTTGGTTGTCGGGTGGCAGTACCACTTCTAAGATTACGACCTTATCGCCGTAGCGCGCCTTCACTTGCTCGAGCGTAGTGGACAACAGCAAGCAGTGGGGACAGCGCGTGGACATGATATCGATCACCACCACCTTGCCCGAGAAGTCTTGCAGATCGTAGTAGTGCTCATACGAAGGATCGGGCAGCGAGAAGCCGGGCGCGCGCCGATTGGAAAGCTCACCCGAAGCTCCGAGTAAAACGCTGCAAGCCGCGAGCAGGCAGGCGACGGTACGAAGCATAGTTTTAACCTACCAACTTTCGGAGAGAATCCGTATAGGGGGCACGGGCGACTCCGCGCTCGGTAATGATGGCGGTGACGTACCGGTTCGGCGTCACATCGAAGGCAGGATTGGCGACGGCGGTACCTTCCGGAGCGACGGGCACGCCATGCACGTGAGTGACTTCGGACGCCGCGCGTTGCTCGATGGGGATTGCGTCGCCCGAAGCGAGGGTCAGGTCGAGCGTCGAGATTGGCGCCGCGACATAGAAGGGTACGGCGTTTTCCTTGGCGAGAACGGCGACCGAATAAGTGCCGATTTTATTGGCGACATCGCCATTGGAAGCGATGCGATCGGCGCCAACGACAACACATCCGATACGGCCGGAGTGCAGGAAGTGCCCGGCCATGTTGTCGGTGATAAGAGTGGCGGGAATGTTGTCGTGCTGCAATTCCCAGATGGTGAGACGCGCGCCTTGCAGAAATGGCCGGGTCTCGTCGGCAAACACGTCTATGTGCTTGCCGGAAGCCACGGCCGCGCGAATCACTCCCAGAGCGGTGCCATAACCGGCGGTGGCGAGCGCGCCCGCGTTGCAATGCGTGAGCACGGTTTTGCCGTCGGGAATCAAAGGCGCGCCGTTCCTGCCGATGCACTCGTTGATGGCGATGTCTTCGAGACGTATCTGGACGGCTTCGGCGATCAGCCGCTCGCGAAGTGCGTCCAAGGTGAGAGCGCTCGACTCCGCAAACACGCTGCGCATGCGTTCGATGGCCCAGAACAGATTGACCGCGGTGGGACGCGTGGCGCGGATGCTTTCGCAGATGGCGTCAAACTCGGCGCTGGACTGCGCCTGCCGCATGCCGAGCGCGATTCCCATGGCGGCCGCAACGCCGATGGCGGGCGCGCCCCGGATCACCATCGATCGAATTGCCTCGGCCACTTGAAGATGATCGGTGCACGTGACGTAGAGCTCTTCGCGCGGCAGACGCGTCTGATCGATCATGACGACGCCCGAGTCGGTCCATTGGATGGTCTCAATCATAGGGTTCGGGACTGCGCGAGGAACGCGGCGAATTGCGTGAGATTGAATGTGGAATGCATGAGTGCCGAAGTAGCGGTGGATTGTGTTTTGTATTTGGCCCAGCCGAACACGCAGCCGACCAGCGAGATCAGAAGCATGTGGCGCCAGGACCATTCGTATTCATATCCGTGAATGCTGCCGAAGATGACGCCGGTGGCCACGATGCCGCCGGCAGCGCCCAGGGAGCGTATTAGCAGCGGCATGAGGAATCCGCGAAAGGCCAGCTCTTCACAGACTGGTCCGAGAATCACCACAACAATTCCGAGCAATACTGTTGTGGCGGTGGACCCGAGCATCTGTTGGAACGGGAGATCGATTTCGGGCGTGTGTAAAGCAGCGCCGAGCATACCGAGCCCAAGAGCCAGGAACGGCCCGGCGATAACAGCGCCCGCTGAGTTCGATATAGAAATCGATCGCCAGCCGAGCGCGCGCCAGAACGGTTGCTCGTAGCGCAGCCGAAAAAGCACGGCGACGGAGCCGAATGCCAGAAAATACCAGACCGCTTGGACCAGCAGCAGCACGACCGGCTTCGGGGTGTGGAGAAAGTAGGCCGTGGCACGAACTAGCAACGTCGCGATCAGCAGGCACGGCACGCAGAATCCGATGAAGAGGAGAAGGTCGGTGTAGGCGAAAACTGGCTCGCCGGAGATTGGGGGTTCGGGATTGCCGGGTTCCGGTTGAGGAATCATGACGCTCGCTCAATCAGCGCCGCGGCGAGCAGCGGAATCATGATCTCGTGATGGCCGGTGATGGAGTAGCCGTGGCCGCCGGCGCGCGCGTGTGGACGTTCCACGACGTTGAGCTTCGGCCGGTAGTGCTGGAGGAAATCAAAATTGACGGTGGTGAAATTCGCGAGCGGATTGCCGAGATTGCGGACCACCGAGACGGCTTTCAAGAATACTTCGGGGAGCACGACCGCCGAGCCGACGTTCAGATAGACGCCACCATCGTCAATCTCTTTGACAAGCGAGCAGAGCAGACGAAAATCGTGATGCGTGGCGCGGCCCAGGGCTTCGCCCGAGGCTGTGGGATGCGTGTGCGGCGTGTCGGTCCCGATCGCCACGTGGACTGTGACCGGGGTCGAATTGCGATAGGTCTCGCACAACAGACTCGATGCGGCGAAGCGCGGATCGGCGATGGTTTCAAGATGATGGCCAAGCGATTCCCCAAAGCCTGTCTCACAATTCAGCGCGGCGTTGAACTCGCGGCCAGTCTCCTCGGCTGCGCCGAAGCTGCCGTCGGGCAGGACTGCTTCGACATCTTCGCTGGTTTGGCCGGCGATGGCGATCTCGAAATCGTGAATCGCTGCGGCGCCATTAAGTGCGAAGGCGCGAGCGTAACCGCGGCGCATGAGATCGATCAGAATCGGCGCGAGGCCACACTTGATGACGTGGCCGCCGAGTCCCCAGATGATCATTTTCTTGCGAGCGCGCGCGTTTGCCAAGGCGTCTACGACGGAGCGGAATGAGTCGGCCGCGAGAATGTGCGGGAACGAATCGAGTAGCCCGGCGACACCGCCGCCCGTGTAGGGTTTTCCAAAATGCTCGACGCGAACTTTGCCGCCGCGCGCCTGGATGGCGACGGTCTTTAAGCCCTGAAAGCTCAGCGGTTCGTGCGCGTATTTGCTCATGCGGCGTCCTTCACGCGACCTTGCCCGTGCGCATCACCTTTTCGAGCGCCTGCGCCGTGTAGCTTTTCTTGAACCGCAGGATTTGCTCAGGCGTTCCGGATGCCACCACATTGCCGCCCTTTTCGCCGCCTTCCGGGCCCATGTCGATAATCCAATCCGCCGATTTAATCACATCGAGCTGATGTTCAATCACAATGACAGTATTGCCCAGATCGACCAGGCGCTGGAGAACATCGAGCAGCCGCTTCACGTCTTCGAAGTGCAGCCCGGTGGTGGGTTCGTCCAAGATGTACAGCGTTCGGCCGGTTTGACGCTTGCTCAGTTCGCGAGCCAGTTTGATGCGCTGCGCCTCGCCGCCGGAGAGCGTGGTTGACGACTGGCCGAGGTGGATGTAGCCGAGCCCGACATCGTGCAGCGTGCGCAGCTTGATGTTGATCTGCGGAATATTTTCGAGGATGGGAATGGCGTCTTCGACAGTTGCCGCAAGCAGGTCCGCAATGGACAGGCCCTTGTACTTCACTTGCAGCGTTTCGCTGTTGTAGCGGCGGCCGTGGCAGACGTCGCAAGTGACATAGACGTCGGGCAGAAAATTCATTTCGATGCGCTTGAGTCCATCGCCCTGGCAGGCTTCGCAGCGCCCGCCTTTGACGTTGAAGCTGAAGCGCCCGGCTTTATAGCCGCGCTCGCGCGATTCGGGAAGCATCGCGTACAGCTCGCGGATGGGCGTGAACAGGCCGGTGTAAGTAGCCGGGTTGGAGCGAGGCGTGCGGCCGATGGGCGATTGATCGATCTCGACTACTTTATCGATGTTTTCCAGGCCTTTGATGGCATCGTGCGCGCCCGGCGCGTCGTGCGATCCGTAGATTTCTTTCGCCAGCGAGCGATAGAGAATATCGTTGATGAGCGTGGATTTGCCACTGCCCGAAACGCCGGTGATCGCGATGAAGCAGCCCAGCGGGAATTCAACGGTGACGTTCTTGAGGTTGTGTTCGCGCGCACCCTGGACCGTGAGCTTCTTGCCGTTGCCGTGGCGGCGGCCTGCGGGCGATTCGATGCGGACCGCGCCCGAGAGATATTGGCCGGTGAGCGATGCGGGGTTCCGTTGAATCTCGCGCGGAGTGCCGGCGGCGACCAAAGCGCCACCGAGGCGGCCGGCGCCGGGTCCAAGATCGATGACGTAATCGGCGCGCTCGATGGTTTCGGCATCATGCTCGACGACGAGGACGGTGTTGCCGAGATCGCGCAGGCGGGTGAGTGTATCGAGCAGGCGGTCATTATCGCGCGGGTGAAGCCCGATAGAAGGCTCGTCGAGAACATACAGCACGCCGCGAAGTTTCGAACCGATCTGTGTAGCGAGCCGGATGCGCTGCGCTTCCCCGCCCGAGAGCGTGGCCGCGGATCGCGCAAGGCTCAGGTAGTTGAGACCGACGGCGGTGAGGAACTCCAGTCGATTGCGAATCTCTTCGATGACGCGCGCGGCGATCTGCTGCTCGCGTTCGTTGAGCTTCCATGTTTTGACCGTGGCGAGGGCGCGATCGATGGACATCTCGGTCAGCTCGCCGATGCCGGCGCCTTTCACGCGCACCGCGAGACCGCTAGGGCGCAACCGGCGGCCTTGGCAATCGGGACAAAGCGACGGCGACATATAATCCATCAGCCATTCGCGATAGCCAGGGCCTGCTTCTTCGTACGTCTCGGTGAGGATCTTGATGATGCCGTCGAATCCGTTGCCGCCTTCGAGCAACAGGGCTTGCGACTTCTTGGGTAAATCTTCGAACGGCTTGTTGATCTTGATGCGTAGCTTTGCCGCGCCGTCGCCAAGCTGCTGCTGCATGTAGGACGACGTTGCGCCGGGGCCGAGGCCGCCGTCGAGCAGGGGCTTCGACGAATCGACGATCACCTTCGCGGGATCGAAACTCCAGGTGCTGCCGAGTCCATGACATGTCTCGCACGCGCCGAAGGGGCTGTTAAACGAGAACGAGCGCGGCTCGAGCTGGGGGATGCTGGTGCCGCAATTAGGGCAGGCCAGCTTTTGCGAATACAGTTTCTCTTCGCCGTTGACGACCGAGACAGTGACCAGTCCATTCGCGAGTTTGGCCGCTGTTTCGATGGACGCTTCCAGGCGCTTTTCCGAGCCAGGCTTGAGCGGCAGGCGATCGACCACGATTTCGATGGTGTGATTTTTCCGCTTGTCGAGCGGGATTTCTTCGTCGAGCGAGCGCAAGACGCCGTCCACACGGGCGCGCACAAAGCCCTGGCGCGAAAGCTTTTCGAGATCCTTTTTGTATTCGCCCTTGCGGCCGCGCACGATGGGCGCGAGGATCATGATGCGTTCGCCCTCGGGCAGCGCAAGGATTTGTTGCAGGATTTGCTCGGTGCTCTGGCGCGAAATTTCGATGCCGCAGGTGGGACAATGCGGGATCCCGATGGAGGCGTAGAGCACGCGCAGGTAGTCGTAAATTTCGGTGATGGTCCCGACGGTGGAGCGCGGGCTGCGGTTGGTGGTTTTCTGCTCGATGGAGATAGCGGGGCTGAGGCCGTCGATGGAATCGACTTCCGGGCGTTCCATTTGATCCAGGAACTGGCGGGCGTACGGGGACAGCGTCTCGACGTAGCGGCGCTGGCCTTCGGCGTAGATGGTGTCGAACGCTAGGGAGGATTTGCCGGAGCCGCTGAGTCCGGTGATGACGGTGAACGTGTTGCGAGGGATCTCGACGTCGATATTCTTGAGGTTGTGCTGGCGGGCGCCGTGCACGGTGATGCGCTTGAGCATTTGTCGCGGGGAGAGATTCTATTTTAGCAGGTGACCGGAAAGTGGAGCCGGCTGGGGGAGAGATCCCGAGACGGAGTGACTATGAAATCCGGATCGCTGAACCTTGCGCGCTTATGGGCTCCGCGGTAGTTCGGTCGCCCGACATATCTGGCTCGCCCTCGACTTTCGGCTCGATGGAGACCAGCTCCTCACTGCGAGGCAGCAGGTAGACCAGGTAAATGGACCCCGCTTCCAGCGCGCGATAAGCCTTCAGATTGACGGGCATGTTGAGGTAGCGGAGGGAAAAGAAGTACTTCTCGATGGGATCCCGGCCGTTGGGACGATGGATGGTTTCCTCGCGAGCCACCACGCGCCCCTCCGACATGATCACTTTTTGATCCAGGAGATCGAAGTAGAGCGCAAAGGGAACGCGCGAGGCCAGCAACGCAGCGATTCCCAGGGAAATCAGGATCGAGCCGAGCAAGATGCCCCCGCCCAATTTGCCATGAGCCTCGAACAGATCGTTGAGGTGCATGATCTCGTGAATCAGCGCCAGAAACCCCGCCCCAAAGGAGATGTCCTCACTGCTGGCTTCACTGTGCGTCCAGAACAGCAGGGGTCCCAGAGCAAACAGCAGCGTCACAATCGCAGGCTTCAGGCAGCGTTTGGAAATCTGTTTGGTCTGCTCTTTGGAAAGCCGCCCGGCACGATTGGCCTCCAGCGACTCGGGTGAGAACTGCAGCGCCTTGGCGAGGTCGCACAAGACCTGTTCTTTGGAGCGGTATGTAGTCGCGTCTTCAATCACTCTAGTACTACTTTGGAGATATCGACGGACGGCGCGGGATACTTTAACCGCATGCGGTCGAGCGCCCGCACCACCAATTCCGCCACCAGATAGTTCCGGAACCACTTCCTATTGGCTGGAATCACGTACCAGGGCGCCTCCTTGGTGCTGCACCTGCTGAGGGCCTCTTCGTATGCTTCCGTATAGTTGTCCCAATGCTGACGCTCTTCGAAATCGGGCAGCGAGAGCTTCCAATTCCGCGACGAATCCTGAATGCGAGCCTCGAATCGCTTGCGCTGCTCCTCGCGACTGATATGCAGGAAGAACTTCAATATGGTGACGCCGTTTTCGGTGAGCATCCGCTCGAAGTCGTTGATCTGGTGGTAGCGGTGCTTCCATACCGATTTGGGGAATAGATCGTGCACGCGCACAATCAGCACATCCTCATAATGCGAGCGATTGAAGATGCCGATGTTCCCGCGCGGCGGCACGGCCCGATGGATGCGCCACAGGAAATCGCGGGCAAGCTGTTCGGCCGTAGGGGCTTTAAAGGAGCTGACATCGCAGCCCTGCGGATTCACACCAGACATGACGTGCCGGATGGTGCCGTCTTTGCCGGCGGCATCCAACCCCTGCAGAACGATCAAAAGCGAGTAGCGCTTGTCGGCGTATAAGAGATGTTGCAGTTCGCGCAGCCGGTTGAGGCGCTTCTCATGCGCCTTGTCGTCGCGCTTTCTCCCGAACGTGTCGTCGGGATCGCGATGTTTGAGGCGCAGCTTGCTCCCCGGCTCGACGATGCAATGTTTCGCGAGATCCATACCCGTGGTATCGGCGGGCAGAAACCTGGGGCACATATCCCCTTGATTTTCCTGGGGGTGATTTTCTGGGAGAATTGGCTTTGATCCGCCTATTGATCGCACTCCTGCTGGCATCGCCCCTGGCCCTGCCGAAAGCCCCACCGGACGAGTTTCGGGCGCGCCGGGCTGAGCTCCGCAAATCGCTGGAAGGAGTGTTTCTGCTCCGCGGCCAAGCGGAAGCCTACGACCAGGTGTACCGCTTCCAACAAAACCACAACTTCTACTACCTGACCGGTTGGACCGAGCCGGGAGCCACGCTCCTGATGACCCCGACCGATGAAATCCTGTTCCTGCCGCGGCACAACGAGCACGCCGAGCGTTACGGCGGCATCCGCATGTCGGCCGAAGACGCGAACGCGCATGCGGTCACCGGTTTCGAAAAGGTCGAGCCGATCGAAAAGCTGGAATCGGAGCTCGACGCGGCGCTCGCCATGCACGCGCGCCTGTATGCGCCTTGGACGGAAACCTATGCGGGCGAGCTGCGAGGGCGCTATCCGTTTCGCGAGGTGGCCGACGCCACTCCGCTGATCGCGAAACTGCGCCTCAAGAAATCGCCTTCTGAGATCGCCGCGATTCAGCACGCCACCGACGTCAGTCTCCAGGCGCATCGCGACGCATGGAAGCGGATCGCTGCCGGGCAATTCGAGTATCAGATCGCCGCCACCATGCTCGACTCATTCCTGGAAGCGGGTTGCGAAGGCCCGTCGTATTCACCCATTGTCGGATCGGGGCCGAATGGCGCCGTGCTGCATTACATGGCGAACGGGCGACGCATGGATCGCGGTGAGCTGGTGGTGATCGATGCCGCCGCGCAGTGCGACTCCTACGCCAGCGACATCACGCGCACCATTCCCGTCGGAGGCAAGTTCACGCCTCGCGAGCGGGAGATTTACGAGATCGTGCTGGGCGCTCAGAAGGCGGCCATTGCGGCGGTGAAACCCGGGGCTATGCTCACTGGCCCGGGGTCGCTCACCAGCATCGCGCACGATTACATCGATGCGCACGGCAAGGATCTGCATGGCGAGCCACTCGGCAAGTACTTCACGCACGGCATCGGGCACAATGTCGGCCTCGACGTGCACGATCCGCCGTC
>DATHMO010000025.1:0-9379 GCA_035486995.1 Bryobacteraceae bacterium | reverse complement strand
ACGTCTGAAGCGTATATACTTGCTACGAAAATGGAGGCCGAGATGCATGTTCGAAGGCTCACGTTCGTAGGTGCGGTAGCAGTTGTTCTGTCGCTGGTCCACGGACAAGCCAAATCTCAATCGCTCAATGCAAAACCAGCTAAGGCGGCGACCCAGACCTGGACAGTGCCGAGGACGGCGGATGGCCACCCGGATCTTCAGGGCGTCTGGGCTAACAACAGCGCAACGCCGCTGGAGCGGCCGAAGGTGTTGGAGGGGCGTGCGTATCTGACCGAACAGGAAGTGGCGGCGCTCAAACAGAAGGCTGCTGAGCTCTTCGACAACGGCAATTCAGACGCCGCCTTCGGCGACACTGTTTTCGAGAGCGTGCTGGCGAATGTCAAAGGAATTAAGTCAGGTTTCAAGAGCACGGACGGCGGAACCGGTGACTACAGCTCGGTTTGGACGGTCGCCAGGGATTGGGATAATCGAACCTCGCTGATTACGGACCCGCCCGATGGGCGGCTGCCGCCGATGACACCACAGGCCGAACAGCAACAGCGCGCCGCATTTGCCGCGATGAGAGGCCGGCCTTCCGGTCCTGAGGACCGATCATTGAGCGAACGCTGTATCACATATGGCTCGCCGCAACTGGTCGCCGGATACCAAAGCTACTATCAGATTTTACAGACGCCCACCTCCCTCGTCGTCTTGACGGAGATGATTCACGATGCCCGTGTAATTCCAATTGATGGGCGTCCTCATCTGCCGCCGAACATCCAGACCTGGATGGGTGACGCGCGTGGGCATTGGGAAGGCGATACGCTCGTCATCGATTCGACCAACTATAAGCCCAGCGCGTTCAGGAACGTTTCTACCGAGAAGTTGCATGTCGTCGAGAGGTTCACGCGCACTGGCCCAGATACCCTTCAGTGGCAAATCACGATCGATGATCCCGGAGCGTGGACCAAACCCTGGACCGCGATGATCCCACTGCGGCCCACGAAGAAGGCCGTCTACGAGTACGCCTGCCATGAGGGCAACTACGGCTTGCAGGATATTCTCGCGGGCGCCCGCGGCGAAGACAAGGCCGAAGAGGCGAAAAAGACGAGCCAGCCGAAATAAGTCGATAGGCTGATCTAGAAATCATCTGCTTCGTGAAGCGCCACGAGCCCGCGAACAGCTTGCAGCTATTGCCGCCTCTCTTCCTTATAGTTGCCCGATGAAAGGGAACGGAAAACCGAAAATGCCTCATGGAACCAACGTCCGCACGATCACGAGTCGGCGCGGCTGAGTTGCCGCGCTCACACTAATCGCCGGAATGTCGGGCACGGCCGTATCGGGACGGGCGCAGTTTCCCGCAGATGCGCTGCCGCCGTGCGCCGTGTCTTCGTCGACCTTCAACGGATGGTTTCAATCCGGCTCCGCGGCTTTTGGCAGATCGGTCATGCCAGCCAATGGGCTCAGCAGATGTTCTTGTGGGTGACATCACCGATTTCGGCATTAGGCTCCCCGTTCGGCAACGGCACGGGCGCCAATCCAATCCTCTTCGACTCGACAACTTTCTACGACATCTCGCCCCCTGGTGTTAACGGTAGCCGAACCCTGGTGCCGCATCCGTTCACAAAGGTCGCCTACCGGTTCGCCGAGCCACGCGCAAGGGAAGGTCGGCCCCGCGGCTTGCCGATCTTCTAGAGCAAGCGCGGGCAAATGTTCGAACTGGAAACGCCCCAAAATTGGTCCTGCCGGTGAACCGTTGATCGCCGACGCCACCGGTAAACCGGTCGAGATTGCCTGGGTCCGGATCGCGAGGAACGGCCCGACCTCAGACCGACTTTTTTCAGCCTCCTCTCTAGGCGTGAGCAACGTCATTCGTCGGGCCCAGGGATAGCATGGCCCCAGAAGTAGCATCGATCGCCCTATCGTCGCCAAGAACCTTTCGCCCCTCACGACCGTTTTAGCTACGGGCTGCTAGAGCTACGCTGAGTGATCGCCCGCCCACTGCCGGAAGGATGCCGCCGCAACTACGCGCGAAGCCTCGTCACGGACCGCAAGCAGATAATAACCACTTCAATCTTTGACAGCGAGACACTACTATCCGAAAGGATAGTAGCCTTTACCACGCTCTCCTAATGGCGCTGGCCTGGTACTGTCTAATCGCCTTTGTGTTCCAGTTCCATTTCTTTAAAGTTAATTCGTATCTCGCTTCTGTTAAGCGTTGGTAATGCAGAAGTTCGCGCTGGTCTAAGACCATAACTATTACAAAATGAGAACTATTCATAAGTCGAAACAGATATTGACATTCGCCTCGAAAAGAGTATTATCACAAGCGCGGCAATCGGAACAGGTTGCTACTCGGAGGCTTTCTCCCGCAGCCGTTCCGTCTAAAGGCTGGTATGTTTGGCATTATTTTTCTCTTTGGCGTCCTGGCCGGGGTCGACAACTTGCAGACATGCTCCGCGATAGGTCTTCTGCCGATTCGCAGCGCCCGTAAACATCTTCTAGCGGCGGCCTTCACGGCGTGCGAAATGGTGGCTCCGCTCACCGGCCTCGCCTTGGGCCATTTTGTGCTTCGCTTCCTCGGCAATGCTGCCGCGGATATCGGGCCATTCATGATGCTGGCGTGCGGAATCGCGGTTATTTTTTGCGCCGTTCGTGGCGAAGACCTATCCCGCATAGTAAATGGCCCAAAGATGCTCGTCGGCGTGCCTGTGGCTCTCAGCTTCGACAACTTTCTCGCGGGTGCCGGGATCAGTTCACTGCATAGCCGGGTTATTGTTTCGGCGTTGATCATCGGGCTGGTTAGCGCTGCAATGTCCTGTCTAGGCCTTTATCTCGGTGCGTGGGCGCGGCGATTCGTGCCAAGCCGGATGGAATTAGCTGTCGGCGCTTATCTTTGTTTTCTCGCCGGACGCGCTTTTTTGATGGGCAGAGGTTGAGAATCCGGCTGTCAGACGGCCTTTACGCGAGAACTTTCAGATAGTTCGCTCTATCTGTGACAATTTCGTTGCATCGGTTTCGCTAATCAGTAAGGAGATGCCATGAGCTCGACTACAACGTTGCGCAGCGATACCGCGCGCACGGGTACAAATCCTGACTTCCAAATCAACGCTAACCCGTGGCGCAAATACGTCTCAATTGATTTGGGAACAACCGTCATTACTGGAACCACAGTCGCTCGCGTCGTGCGCGCCGGCGTGCTGGTGGTTGAGAATTGGCTGTTCAATGCGGGCCCCCACAACGGCGAAACGCACACCCTGGTGTTGGTGGCTACCACGACAAACGAGCTCTACTGTTACGCCGAAGGGTCGCTGCTGCAAAACGGGAATGCCGCCACCCCCTTATGGTCCACCCCGCTGGGCGTGACGCCCATGATGCGTACAGGCAGCAACATTACGCCTCCCCTCGGCGTTTGCGGCACCCCAGTGGTCGATACCGCCAATCGCCGGATGTTTGTGGTCGCGATGTGGCAAGACGGGGCCGGAACCGGCCATTACAGCATCTTCAATATCGCCATCGACACCGGGGCCATCACCACGAGCCAGGAACTGGTGGATGGTGGCGCGGCCGGTCGCGTGAAGTTCAATCCGGACGTCCAGGATCAACGCGGCGGAATCAACCTCGCCGGCGGCTGGCTGTGGGTAGGTTTCGCGGCTTTCTATGCGTTCGATCTGGCACAGTACTACGGATGGGTCGTCGCCATCAATCCCGACGATCTCAGCAGCCAGCTCTATCAGCCCATGATCTCGTTGAACTCCTCCAACACCTATGGAATTTTCGCCGGCGGTGTGTGGGGACCCGGTGGCGTAGCCGCGGCCTCCGACGGCACGGTCTACGCACTGACCGGAAATGCGACCCAAGTCAAGGCCGGTACCTCCGGCCTCAGCGGAGCCGACGTAGACGACAACCTCACATCGTTTAGTGAAAACTACTGGGGCGCCGTCCCGGCCGCCGGACCCGGTAGCCTCTCTGACTACTTCCTGGCGCTGGTGCGGATGGGTGTGGAGGTTACCGGTTCCACTTCCCAGATTGCAGTGCTCGACTGGTTTCAAAACTCCACCACTAGTCAGGCGGAGAATGACGCGGACTTCGATTTTGGTGGATCCAGCCCCATCGTGCTGCCCCCTATCAACGGGCAACAACTCGTAGCCTTCGTCCCTAAGGACGGCAATGTTTTTGTCCTCGATTCCCAGAACCTCGGCAACTACACCACACCCCTCGCCAATGCAAAGTTCGCGGACGCGTTGAAGAACGGCGGGGACGACACCAAAGTGGCCCCAGCCTTTCTTCAAACCCCAGACGGCAAGAATATCCTGATCGTAGGCGCCGATTCCAACGGGGCCTCCTTGGGCGGCTTCGCTGCCTTCCAGATCGATGCCAGTGCAACACCTCCCACCATCACCAAACTTTGGCAGTCGCCATTTCAGCTGCAAGACTCCTTCGGCTCGCCGATCGTAATCGCAAATCCGGTACCCGATCCTTCGAATCCACCGACCCCCATCGGACTTGCTTGGGTGATTGACGGTCATTCGAACAGTCCTGGCGATGATCCGAGCGATCCTACCGGCAACTTCATCAGCAAGTGCGCAATGCGCGCCTACGACGTCGTGACCGGTGCCATCGCTTACGACTCGACCACCAGCAATGAGGTTACCGAAGACGTCGTGCACTTCCCTCCCATCACCAGCGGCGGCAACAGCGTCTTCTGCGCCACGACCAAGGGTTTCATCGGTTTCACGCAGTTCGTTGCGGTTCCCAAGTCGCTCACGTTTATCGTGGATCGCAGCACGTTCGGAAAGGACGAAGTTGACGCTCTCGAGCCAACCTCTACCAGCGTAGCCAGCTTTGGTTCAGCTTACTGGATTGCCGTGGGAGGCGTTCTGCCAAGCGACCTGGGCCTCACGCCCGGGAATTTGGGTACGCCGCCAAACAAGCCAGCCGTAACTGCGGCCTTCGATCCTACGCTCCCGGCCAGCGTGTCCACCGCCATCAAGACCATGCTCAATGCAGGGCAGTTCACCGGACCCGTAATTCCAGAGATTCCCGGCCTGCCCGACGAGCCGCAAACCTTCCTCTTCCCCTACACCATCTCTTTCACGGGTGACCAGGGATTCGAAGACATGGTCAGCGCCGTACCCTCCATCAGTTCCACGCTAGTCACACTGAATGCTTCTTTGACTATCGGCACGGCGCCGCCTCTCGGAAATAGCTCCCAAATCGAATTGATCACTGGGGAGGATCCGTTCTTCGTCGACGTCAACCCGCAGGATCCAACCCAGCCAAGTTGGCTCAGCTTTGACGTGCGGCTGTTCAAAGTGACGGAAAACTCGTTGAAGTTCGGCGCGTTCATGTCGAACAACGCGTCTGATGCACCGGGTTTTATCGCGCAGGTCATCACCAACTTGAACGCGAATAAGGGAGTCGTGGGAGCCGACAGTTTCGAAGGCCTCACGCAGGATGAGGACGGCTCGGCCTTGGAATTCAACCCCGCCAACAACGCTGGACAAAATGTGTTCAACTTCGCACTCGCACGAGTTCGTCTGCTCGGTAACACCGCTGGGCCCACGCCTTATCCCGTTCGCGTGTTCTTCCGTCTATTTCAGGCTCAGAATACCGTTAGTAATTTCGACACGACAACCACCTATCGGTTTGCAACCGACGGTACGCCGCATGGCCGCAAGATCCCGCTGCTCGGCGTGGAAAACAACGAGTATGTGACGATTCCCTGTTTCGCCAGCGCTCGCATCAATCTCACCGGGCCGGTGGACATGGATGGTCAAAGCGATGGACCCAACGCCTATCCGATCACGATCATCAATCCGGGCGTAGAGGTGGATTCGTACTTCGGCTGCTGGGTCGATATCAATCAACCGCAACAAAAGTTTTTGCCAAAGTCTCCTCCGTCCGGCAATTTGGACGGCCCATGGACCACTCAATGGGCGAGCAAAGACCTCCAGTCAATCCAGCAGGCGATTGTCGCCGCGCCTCATCAGTGCATCATCGCGGAGATACGCTACGACGATGCTCCGGTGGTGCCCAACGCCACTTCCGCCACGTCGGACAAACTCGCGCAACGCAACATCGCATGGATCGATGGACCAAATCCGGGCTTGGTCGCGACGCGGCGAATGACTCATCCCGTGCAGATTCGTCCCACGCCCGGCGGCACCGTGCACCCGGACGAACTGATGATCTTCTGGGGCCAAACGCCCACCGCGAGTACCGCGCAACTTTATCTGCCGGCTCTGAGCGCAGCCGACATCGCGAGCCTCGCTAATCGAATTTATCCGGGGCAACAAATGGGAGTGGTGGACCAGCACACGGTCGGTTTCGACGCCAAGGGCGTTACCTTTGTACCGCTGCCCGTTGGGACTGGGCTCGCCGCCGGATTGCTCACCGTCACATTACCGCCGGGAATCCGCAAGGGCGACCAGTATCAGATCACCGTTCGCCAGTTGACCGATGCCAGCCTGGCGATCAAGCAGCCGCCGCCGAACCCCATCATTCAAGCGCGCGGTGCGCAGATCGCCGCCGCGACCGGCATCAATTCCCGCTTGCCCGATCAACGCATGTGGCGGCAAGTGGCCGGCGCGTTCCAGTTCGTCATCAACATTAAGACCAAAGATGCGATCGTTCTCAACGAAGAACGACTGCTGGCCACGCTGCGATGGATGGCGTTGGGCATGCCCACCACGAAACGATGGTATCCCGTGTTGCAGCGCTACATCGAATATGTGGCGGGGATTGTCGAAGGATACGGCATCGACCCGGGGTCGATTTTCGCCTCGCCAATAGGCTGGGTGCCAGGCTTACCGCAGCCGTCCGAGCCGCCGCCATCGCATCACCATCCGCACCACGAACATCATGAGGAGCTCACGGGCAAAATCCAAGGTCTGATCTACGATCACTTCGGCGACTTCGAGGGATTCGTCCTTGAGACCGAAGAAGGCATTCACCACCGAGTCTTTAGCCGCGAACGAGCCGTGCGCGAGTTGGCTTATCACGCAAAGATGGAGCGCTTCCCCGTCAAGGTCACGCTGGAGCGCCACCATCGACAGGTTCGCCAAATCGTGGTCTTTTGACGGGGGCGATCGCCTGACGAACGTCATGGGCTCGGCGTAAAGCCTAAGTCTGGTCCGAGCAACGGAAGTGCGTCGAGAATCGGCCACACTTGTTCTCCGTTCACCCGCAGCAGGCCGTGAGGTTCCGGGCGGTTCAGAGTTCGTTTCGTCGTCATGTGGCTGGCGCTGAAGTGATGTGCTAATGCTTTTTGCCGGCCGTCTTTGAGCGCGCGCAAACGAGCGCCGGCCAGCGTGAGCGTAATCGCCAGCGCCATCCGCAAGAGACCCGCGGGCAGTTGATCGTCTAAAAGCAACTCGCGGCCGAAGAGTTGCTGCCGCAACGATAATCGCGCAGCCTGTTCGCAATCCGCATCCATCGCAATGGCGCGGGCTCCGGCAGCTCTTTGGGAAATCAGCCCTTCACCGAGAATCCCCCGGCAGAGCTCGGCGAGAAGAGAAGCTGTTTCTCTGAAAGACGGCCCGAAAGAATCCGTCGGATCCGTTCGATCCATCAGTCCCTCGGCTAGAACGCCCAGCGCACTGATACCCGAGCGTGCGTTAGCGTCGACCATCGCCTGGGATGGCCGCAGTTCCTCCCACGATCGTTCCAATGTCTGAGCCACAGCGGCCTCGGGCTGGCCGGCCTCGAAGGGGCATCGCGTCAGGCTGACGATAAAGGCGCGGGCCACGTGGCCCATCGCATGGAGCGCCTGCAAAGTTGAATTTGACTTCGAGTTCGCTTCCCGATCGAGCCGGCGTGCTAGCGCCAGAATCAGCCCGTAGTCGCAGCGCCAGGAACCGTGGACAAGCACTGCCGGATGATAGACACTCTCGTCCACAAGTGCCCGAATTCTCGGGGCGTCGTCTTCCAAGAGAGTTCCGGTCCTCGCGCTCACGGCAAAAGTCGCACATTCGCCCCGGTCGTAAATCTTGAGCCCCTCGATGGTGGCAACGGCGGCCAATGGATACAGCTGGCATAGAGCCGGTTTCGCGGTTGCGCCAAAAGCTCGGTGTAGACCACACTGTGGCCCATCCTCGAGAAAAACGCATGCGTCGCCTTTTGTAGCCAGCCTGTACGTGGGCTTGCCGGAACCACTGCCGGTTTCGATAAACAGTGGATCGGTTCCAAGCTGGGACAGCGATTTGCGGGGATCAAGCGCTTCGATGCGCGTTTTCTCCTCCTCCCGAATCGAACCGAAGATATAGCCACGGCAACATGCACCCGAGTTTTGGCAACTGAACCGGCTGCCTTCCAGAACGATTGATGGAAGCACTTCCCCATCCCGAATGCGTTCCAGCCGTTGCCTGCTGTGATTGCAAGCGCCATCGATCAGACCCAGCAGGAACATTTGCCGCAGTTCGCGTTCCACGTTGGCCAAGCTCACCCGGCGGGCACTCGCGACTTGGCTCACAATTTCATCGACAGTGAAGGGGCTGACCATGGCCCCGATGACCGCGGTTCCCAGATCACCGAGTGGATACGCGGCGCCAGTCAATGCATCGCGAAGCGCACTCCCGTCGTTCAGAATTTCTTTTCGCAGCTTGAATTCAAACGGACGATTGGGCGCTTTCATCACTCACGTCGGCTGCTCCAGATCCGCGGCTCCTCGATGGCGAGCAAGACGATCGAGTGGATGCTTGAGGAAGTCCACATCAATGGCGGAAGCAGGCGCTGAACAAGCGGTCTCGTCATTGTTGTGCCCGCAGTAATCTAATAAAATCGGGCAGCTCGTGTAGCGAAACGATCCCGCCCGCCGGATTGTGCATCGCCAGCCGTCTCGATTCGGCTGGATCGTTCATCATCAGGATGGAGTTGACGCCTACGCTTTCGGCCACTTTCAGCCCCTCGGCCGTGTCAGTGAGAAACATGGTGTTCGCCGCTGAGAGGGCTGCGGCGGCGAGAGCGCTTTGGAGCGGCATGGCCTTGATGCCTCGCGAATTGTCGCGAGTCCAGACGGCTTCAAACGTGTGCGGGCAGCGTTCCAGAAAGCGCGTGGCTGCTCGGTGAGAAAGCGATGAAGCGACAATCAAGCGGATGTCCATCGCTTTCAGTTCAGCCAGCGCCGGTATCACGTCTTCGTAGAGGCCGGCGCGTTCCACCGCTTCGATTTCCAGAGCCTCGTCCCAGTTCTCACGCCTGGAGTCCATCAAATTGAGTAAGTGCCAGTAAGCGCGGCTGCCGGACTTACTCGTCTTCTTTTTGTGTCCGGATAATCGCGCTGCGATCTCGAGAAATGGCTCGGCCGGAAATTCGGCGAGGCAACCGACGGGCTCAAACAAAATGCCCTTAATTGTTCGCATCCAGTTTTGATAAGCCCGAAGCTAAAAGGCCCTTGGCC
>DATHMO010000024.1:0-4723 GCA_035486995.1 Bryobacteraceae bacterium | reverse complement strand
CCAGCTCTCCATATAAGCGTCCATCACGTCTTCCACGGTGGACTCTTCCGGCATATTGATGGTCTTCGAAATCGCGCCCGAAATAAACGGCTGCGTCGCGGCCATCATGCGCACGTGGCCCATGTAATGAATCGACCGCTTGCCATTCTGCGGACGGAAGCTGCAATCGAACACCGGCAGGTGCTCGTCCTTGAGCGCGGGCGCGCCTTCGATGGTTCCAGTAGAGTCGATGTGCGTGACGATCATCTCCACCTGCTCGGGCGTGTAGCCGAGTTTGATCAACGCCTGCGGCACGGTATTGTTGACAATCTTGATGATCCCGCCGCCGACCAGCTTCTTGTATTTCACTAGCGCGAGGTCGGGCTCGATGCCGGTGGTGTCGCAATCCATCATGAAGCCGATGGTGCCGGTGGGCGCGAGGACAGTGACCTGCGCGTTGCGGAATCCGGCCCGCTCGCCGAGCGTGTATGCATCGTTCCAGCAATCGACGGCGGCCGAAAACAGATCGTCCGGCACGCGTTTGCTATCGATGCCGCTGACCGCTTTGCCGTGCATCAGGATCACATCCAGGAATGAATCTTCGTTCACGGCGTAGCCGGGACACGGGCCCACGGCTTCCGCAATACGGGCGCTCGTGAGATACGCCTGCCCGCACATGACGGCGGTGATGCCGGCGGCCCAATCGCGACCCGCCGGGCTGTCGTAAGGAATGCCCATCGACATCAGCAGCGCGCCCAGGTTCGCATAGCCCAAGCCGAGCGGCCGGAAATCGTGCGAGTTCTTCGCGATTCTCTCGGTCGGATAACTGGCGCTATCGACGATGATCTCCTGCGCAAGCGTCACCGTATCGCAGGCATGCCGGAATGCCTCGACATCGAACTCGCCGCCCGGCCCGACGAACTTCATCAGGTTCAACGACGCCAGATTGCATGCCGAATCGTCCAGGAACATGTACTCCGAGCACGGATTCGACGCGTTGATGCGCGCGGTGCTCTTTGACGTGTGCCAGCGATTGATGGTGGTGTCGAACTGCATACCCGGGTCGCCGCACTGGTGCGTGGCTTCTGAAATCGATCGCAGCAGGTCCTTAGCGTTGTAGCGCTTCTTGGGCTGCCCGTTGGCCACCGAGCGCGTCCACCAATCGCCGCCCGTCGCCGCAGCTTCCATAAATTCGTCGCTCACGCGCACCGAATTGTTGGCGTTCTGGAAGAAGATGGATCCATAAGCGTCGCCATCGATCGCAGAATCATAACCCGCGTCGATCAGCGTGTGCGCCTTCTTCTCTTCCTTCGCTTTGCACCACACGAAGCTTTCGATGTCAGGATGATCCACATTCAGGATCACCATCTTCGCCGCACGCCGCGTTTTGCCGCCGGACTTGATCACGCCCGCGAACGCATCGAAGCCCTTCATGAAGCTCAGCGGACCAGACGCCGAGCCGCCTCCGCCGAGTCCGCCGCCCTCTTCACGCAACGGCGAAAGATTCGTCCCGGATCCCGAGCCCCACTTGAACAACATGCCTTCGGTCTTCGCCAGATCGAGAATCGACTCGAGCGAATCCTTCACCGAATTGATAAAGCACGCCGAGCACTGCGGCCGCGACTCGCCCTTTTTCAGCTTCACGATGCTGTCGGTGGCGTCGTCATAGTAATAACCGTAGCCGCGCGCCTCTTGAACCCCGACGTTGAACCACACCGGCGAATTGAAGCAGGCCTTCTGCGTGAGCATCAGGTGCGCCAGTTCATTGCGGAAATTCTCGTGGTCTTCGCGAGTCTTAAAATACCGCCCTTGCGCGCCCCAATCGGCGATGGTGTCCACCACGCGATGCACCAGCTGCCGCACGCTGCGCTCGCGATCGGGCGAGCCCATCTTGCCGTAGAAATACTTGCTGACCACGATGTTGGTGGCCGTTTGGGACCAGTCGGCCGGCACCTCCACCTCATCCTGCTCAAAGATAATGGCGCCTTTATCGTTGGCAATCGCGGCGGTGCGCAACTCCCAGGCGATCTCGTCGTACGGGGTTTTGCCCGCTTCGAGCTTTTGGGTGAAGTACTTAGGAAAGCTGACGCCCTTGCGTTCGGTGGCTGGAAGAGCTTTTTTGCTGGTCGGCTGCAAGTCAGAAATCCTGCTAGTGAGATCGGTGGTGAGAAGTCCCATTTCTATTTTCCCTCTTTTGATTCGGCCTGGCGGTCCGGGTCAGGCAATTGCGGCACGTCTGCAATGATGCCCCAATATGTAGTAGGGCGTCAAGGATTATATCTATATGCCGTACAGTACCTTACGGGCAGACTGAAACAGGAATGCAATGAGCGTGACCAACCACGCGTCAAGCAACAGATTGAAAAGAAACAGGTGCTTCACGTTATCCCAGGCGTCGCCGCAGATTGCGACCACGAACGCGAGCAGACAGCAGACGCCGAGCAGCCCGAAGAATTCGAGAAAGCGCCTTTGATCGGCCCATCGGAACCACGCTGCGATGCACACGAAAGGGCAAAGCATCAGTGCGATCAGGATGGGCTTTCCGACGGGCGTCAGGACATGGTCGTGAATCGCACTCCACACACTGAACGCCTGGCTTCTCCCGAGCGCCGGCATTCCGGAGGAACGCTCGAAGTTGCCGCACCATTCCGGACGCAGCGAAAACGCCACCGGCAGCATTCGCTTGGCATGCCGCCAGATGCGCGTTGGGTGCGACAAATAGAATCGCAGGACGTTCATGTTCGTCACCTGCTTCCCGATCACGCCGGTGACCACCCCTTGTTCGAGATTCGTTCCAGGCGACCACGCGCCGGTGCCCGAATACTTCACCCATTCCACAGGCAGGCCGAGAGCCTTGGCGTCGGCTATTTGGGTTTTGGACTCGGGCAGGATCGACAGGAAAACTTCATCGTAAGTAGTTGCCCATTCGTGCACCTTGGGGACCGTCACCACGTTCGAGATCAGAGCCACGGCAATCAACGCTGCTCCGGCTACGGCGGCGCGGCGCGCGGCAGTCGATACTCCCCAACTTCGCAAGCGAAAGGCGAACAGCAGTAGCAAGAGTCCCTCCGGAGAGTTCACCGGCTTCGCGAATATCCAGAGAAATGCCCACAGCCCCCAGCGCGCGGCTTGCGGCGCGGACACTTCGCCGGTACGGCAAATGGGAATGCTTTCGGCCGCGAGCAGCAAAAAGAAGATGCACGACGCGGGCTCGGCATAAAACGAATTCCAAAAAGTAGCGCGGCCGGCGTCCGTCAGAACCAGCAGAGCCAGGAACCAGATCAGCGGCGCGGCGCGTAGGGTCGCGGTTGCGGCGAGCAGCAAATAAAACGCGTACAGAAACGCCAGGACGTGCACCAGCCCGACCATCGTGATATCGAGGTTGCCGTCCTTCGACACCAGCATGTTGAGCAGCACCGCGGCGCCGACGAACACGTATTCCGACGTGGTCTGCTCGTATTCGTACAGCCGCGAGTGCGCGTCCTTGATATACGTTCGAGCCAGGAATCCGAATCTGGCAGATTGGTCCGCGCCAATGAATCCGAAGCGTCCGATCACGCGCCGAAAATCTCCCTGATCCGCCAGGCCCGTGATAGGCGGCAGGAAAAGCTGCCAGGAAAGAATGACCGCGGCAGCGGCGACGAATGCCCAGCGAATTCGGGTCCCTAACATAGCGCCACGTTCGCCGAGAGAAAGCGGCGCGGACCAATCCGGATCTTCAGTGTATGCGACCCCTTCGCCATGCCGGGCGGCATCTGGATGTCCAGGTTGTGCCGCGGCGGGCGCGGATCAATGCGGGAGATGTGAACCGGAACCGGCTCGTCGTCGATCAGCGCGGTCACCGCATCGGGATTGACAACCTCTTCGATCTGCACCTTCACCAATCCCGTGTTGGTGGCGTTCTGAAGCACCAGATTGACGCCGTCGGTTACAGAAATAATGCGCGGTACCAGCGGCCCGGGCGGGATCACGCGCGCCATCGCAATCGGACAAACCGGCTGGCCGTTCATGCGCAGCTCCACCGGCACCAATCCGGTGCGAACGCCGTCGGGAAGCCATGCGTTCACTTGCTGGAGATTTTGCGTATCCGCCGGACCGATAAAGGTGGGAACGCCGGGCGCACCTTCGATCAGAATCTCGATATTGTTGAGATCGGCGTCGGGCGCGAGATCGGTAATCCAAATCGCGAGCGCCGCTTTGCGCCCGCGTTGCGAGATGAGCGAATCGCCGGTGTAGGCGTTAGTGATCCGTCGAATAAGAGGCGCGCGATCGTGGTCCGCAGGCCGCGCTGTTGGCGCGGGCTTGCGCCAGGTGGTCCACATGTACTGAGTGTATTCGCCGTCCAAATTCAAAAGCTGCAGCCCGTTTTCGCGAGTGAAGTTGTGAATATCCTCGGCGCTAAACGAAACGCCGCTCCATGTGTCGGCCGCTTCCGACGAGCGCCTCAGCCCGTTGAATTGGCCGTGAAACACGCCGCCGGGCTTCAGCAAACGGCGGATCTCGCGCATGTACGACAGCACCAGTTCTCGCGTCGGAATGTGCTGGAAAACGGCGTAAGAATAAATGAATTCGAACGACTCGTCAGCGAATTGAGGCAGCGTGCCGCCGTCGGTCACATGAAAATGCGCGTGCGAAATGTCGCTCAGGCGCTTGCGTCCCAGGTGGATCATTTCATCGGCGACGTCGACTCCGTGAATCTCCCCAAAATGACGGCTCAGCGGCTTCATCAACCGTCCCGGCCCGC
>DATHMO010000023.1:0-3782 GCA_035486995.1 Bryobacteraceae bacterium | reverse complement strand
CGCATCTCAACCTGATGGTGCTCGCGATCGGACTGACTCGCCGGTTGGTGACAACCGTGTTCTTCGGCGGTGAGGCAGAACAGGTGAGCGATCCGCTGCTGGACTGCGTCACGGATCCGGCGCGACGGGGGCGTCTATTCGCGATTCCCGAGAAGAGTTCGAACGGTGACGGGGCGTTGCCGGTTTATCGGTTCGACATCGTAACGCGGGGAGAAGCGGAGACGCCTTTCTTCGTGGATTGATACCGGATGTAACACACTTCCGGGTAACCGCATCATACGGTGGGCACGTGATAGGAGAGTAACTTGAACGCTGAGCATTCCACTCCGGCCAGAATTCTCATGGTGGAAGACAATACCGCGGATGTTTTCCTACTCCGCTATGCGCTAGACCAGCATGAGGAAAAATACATCCTCGAGGTTCTCCGCGATGGCGAGGAGGCCATCCAATTCGTGGAGGCTCAGCGGGGCGAGGGGGCGTATGGGGAGCCCTGCGTGATCGTACTGGACTTGCATCTCCCGAAGCACAACGGTGCGGCGGTGTTGAGAGTTATTCGGGAGGAACCGGTGCTAGCGCACATTCACGTGATCGCGCTAAGCACTTTGGCGAGCCCGCGCGAGGAACAAGAGCTTCGCGAACTGAGTGTGCGTTTGTACAAGACCAAACCGACCCACGTTGACGATTGGATCAAGTTGGCAGCCGAGATCATCGAAATTTGCAGGGAAGGCACGCGGGTAGCGGTATAAGGCATGGAGGCCGACGTGGGCGTCGGCTGCAGGTGAGGGCGCCCGCCCCACGATTTACTTGAGCCACCACTGAACGGAGTCGGCGGCGGCGGTGAAAAACTCGTCGTGCAAACTGGCCGGATCCGATTTGGTCCAGTTACCCTCGGGCTTGTAGTTGGCATCGTGGTACATCCATAGCTGCCCGCGCTCGGAGTGCACCAGGATCGGAGCGGCGGATACGCAATCGTAAGTTTCATTGTCCACGGTGAACTTGAGGTGTTTGCCGTCGACTACGGCGATTTGAACGAACGGTTTTTGGTCCACTGCTTCGGTGGAAAAGAAATAACCGCCGTGGCCCGGCAGATAAAACATCGCGAAGTGTCCCGTAACGACGGAGCCAGCGCCCGATGGTGACGCAGGTTGATCATTGATGGAGACCTTAAGTCCGGAAAAGCGAATCTGTTCGGTTCGCTCGGGACCGGATGGCGACGTCGCGGCGCCGCGCTGGTTGAGCAGAATCTGCACGGTATCGCTGAGGGTCTGGTGCAGACCGGGATCGCTCGAAATGGGAATCACGAACTGATTACCGGAGGCGAGCAGCGGCGATTGGAGTGGCGCGGAGAGCGTCGGCGTGGGCTTACCGCCATCGGCATTTGGAAAACGGGCCGCGAAGTCGGTGGTGGCGGGCTTGGCGGTCACGCGAAACTGCTGGCCATCGGGAGTCCGCTCGACGGAGAGCTCATAAGCGAACACGGCCAGGTCGTTTTCATCGCGGAAGATGCGGTAAAAACTATCGCCGGAGGCCGGTTCTAGACTCGATTTCAAAGCGACCGGCGTGCCTTCGTCGGCGCGCGCCGTGATGGTGAGATGAACGCCGTTGCTGAGCGCTACGTCGGACGACACCTGCGCGCAGAGGGAAATCGCAGCAGCGGCGAGCAGGAGGCCAATACGCAGCGTGTTACTCACCGCCCCACTCTTCCGGCGAGGTCAGCGCCTGGCGAACGGCTTGGACGGACATATCTTTCCAGTGCCGGGTCAAGTTGTCGATGCTCATGAAGGAGCGCGACTCCATGCGATCGATATAGATGCGGCCGTAGAGGTGATCGATCTCGTGTTGCAAAATGCGGGCGTACCATCCCTGCGCCTCGATTCTGCGCGGCTGGGCGCGCTCGTCCAAATATTCGACGACGACTTGACGGGAACGTTTCACCAATGCGGTGAAACCAGCCAGGCTGAGGCAGCCTTCGAAGAACTCGACTTGCTCATCCGATTGCTCAACGATTTGCGGGTTAATGAGCACTTGGAATTGCACCGGGGCTCGCTCGCGCTCAGCCAGTCGCTCGGCGGCGATGTCGCGGGCGTATTCCGGACGATCTTCGATGACGGCAAGTTGAACGGGCAAACCCACTTGAGGCGCGGCCAGTCCGACGCCCGGAGCGTCGCGCATGGTGTCATGCATCCAGGCGATGAGTTGCTGGGTTTCCGGCAGGACGATTTCCTCATGTAGTAAGGGACGAGCGCGTTGCCGAAGAACCGGCTCTCCCACTTGAACGATCTTTAGCCGCACGGTTTGATTCTAGCGGCCCCAGGAGCTTGGAAGCGGGGGCCGGATCAACCGCCGGGAGCCGTTGTGGGGTCGGTGGATGTCAGCAAAGCCGCCACTTTCGACAGGATGGAGGTGATGCTGATGGCGATGTCGGGGAGGGTGGCAGCGCAAGCGGCAGCCAGGAATCCGGCCATCAACGCGTACTCGGTCAGGTCCTGCCCGCGCGTGTCTTTGCAAATATTCATTTGCCAGATCTTGAATTTCCAGCCTGCATTTAGAATCGCGGTCATGTAAGTTGCCTCCTCGGCTCGACATGATTCTGGCAGGCGGGGGTGAGTGGTCAAAGGCCCGAATGTACCGATTTTGGTGTGCTGGTGGGTCTAGGCGGAGGGCCATACGAGAGCGCATTTCGGCCTAGTATTGGGGTACTGCGGGTTGGTAGGACGGATGAGCCGCCGTGTGTATAATTGGACAGAGGAATACACATCGGATGCGCACAAATATCGTGATTGATGACAAGCTCATGAAGGACGCTTTGCGGACTACGGGGCTTAAGACCAAGCGCGAAGTTGTGGAACTTGGCCTGCGGACCCTGGTTCGACTAACCAAGCAGACGGAAATTGAAGCGTTACGTGGGAAGTTGCACTGGGAGGGCGATCTGGATGAGATGAGGAGAGATCGTTGATTCTGGTTGATTCGAGCGTTTGGATTAGCTATTTCAACGGGACGGCTACTCCGGGCGCCGAGAAGCTTAGCAAGTTGCTAAAAGGGCAAAGCGCTATCCTTCAGGGATTAGCCTCGGAGTGGGTCTCGTCCCCCGCATGGGAACGAATCGCCGTCGCGGATTTGATTCTCACGGAGGTCCTTCAAGGATTCAGGGACGACAGGGAGTATCTTATGGCGCGCCGGTTCCTCAAGCTCTTCGATTCAGTGGACTTAGGTGGTCAAGAAAACGCCATTCAAGCAGCGAACAACTTCCGTGCGCTCCGCAAGAAGGGCGTCACGGTGCGCAAGACTATCGATACATTAATAGCTACGAGATGCATCGAAAGTGGGTACGAACTGCTCTATGACGACAGAGATTTCGATCCGTTTGTACAACATCTAGGGCTGCGCGCGGTGTCGTAACCACCGTCGCTGCTTGTTGTGCTAAACTTTTCCATGGATTTGTAAATTCCGGTCCCTCCGCCGATTTCAGTTTCGTCCTCTTTCACAAGCGGCTTCTGAGCGGGTTTCTGTACGACGGTTCGGTGGGGAGGGCTCGGTTTTGGACAGGTGGCCGAGTGGTTAATGGCAGCAGACTGTAAATCTGCCGCTCCTTGCGAGCTACGGAGGTTCGAATCCTCCCCTGTCCACCAGATAAGGTTTCGGCCGTTGTAGCTCAGCTGGTAGAGCGCGTCCTTGGTAAGGACGAGGTCACCGGTTCAATCCCGGTCAACGGCTCCACTTCTTTGATAAAGGTTCTGACGAGAAGGCTCTGACATGGCGAAGGAAAAATTTGACCGCAGCAA
>DATHMO010000022.1:0-19434 GCA_035486995.1 Bryobacteraceae bacterium | reverse complement strand
GAATTCCTGACGACCGCTTCCGTGCGAGTTTTGGCCGCGAGCATTCGTTCCACGTAAACCGGTCCGATTTTGAGGGCTCGCGACGTTTTCAATACGGCGGCTTTTGGTTCAACGTGCTTGACCCGTGGCCCGTGGGTTGGCTCTATACCGACAACGTCTACGTGGACTACATCAACGGCGGGTATTTCTTGTGTGATCCCATCCATCCCGGCGTGAACATTTCGATCAACATCGGTTGATGCATCGGGGTTGATCTATTTACGCTGGAAGACGAGTGTGATCGATTTTTGCTCCGGCCTTACGACACTGGCCGGCATGCTGCCATCGGCGGCGAGCGAGTAGCTTTCAGTCACGGAGCCGGATTGCGTAGTGATCACCTTGAGGACGTCATGATCCCACTTGGTCTTGCTCTTGAGGTCTTTGCCGCTGTGAATCGTGGCGCCGTTCTCGCTGTCCGTCAGGTCTTTGTAGAAGAACGTATCGGTGGCGCCTTCATACGCGAAATCTCGCCCGAAAGCGGTGGCGGCGAAGAGCAGAGTGGTCAAAACGGCTGTGGTAATTTTAGCGGTTGAAATTATCGTCAGATTTCCTTCCAGGCCTACCGTTAGCACGCGCCGCGCCGTTCAATCTTTAGACGATCGTCGGCGGACGATGCTAAGCTTGTCGAAGCGCGAAAACTTTGTCTGCCCCGCCAGGATGACATCCAGATGAAGCCCAATCCGATGAGCGATCCCACAGCGGGATCCGCCTTGCCGGCCCTTGCGCAGCCAGTAGACGCACCGCTTACCCGCGCGGCAATCTTCCTGGTGGCGACACTCAACGCAGGGTCCGAGAATCGAGCCACCCTGCGGTCATTTTGCGGCGACCTCTCCGCGCTGTTCCGCGCGGTGGAATTTCGCGATTTGGAAGCGGGCCTCTCCTGCGTCATGGGTGTTGGGTCCGACGCCTGGGATCGGCTCTTTGGGACACCGCGGCCGGCTGAACTGCATGTGTTTCGCGAAATTCGCGCAGGAGCGCGACATGCGGTTTCCACGCCAGGCGATCTGCTGTTCCACATCCGCGCGAAGCGCATGGATCTGTGCTTCGAACTTGCGACGCAGATTATGGCGCGCATCGGAGATGCTGTTTCACCGGTAGACGAAGTACAGGGCTTCCGTTATTTCGACGACCGAGATCTCATCGGTTTCGTCGACGGTACGGAAAACCCGAGGGGCGAAGCCGTGATCGATGCCGTGCTCATCGGCGACGAGGACCCGGCGTTCGCCTATGGCAGTTATGTCATCGTGCAGAAATATCTTCACGATCTGGACGGATGGAACGCGCTGTCCACGGAAGCGCAGGAACGAATCATCGGCCGTAAGAAGCTCTCGGATATCGAATTGGACGATTCCGTCAAGCCAACCTCGGCGCACAGCGCGCTCACTACGATCGTCGAGGACGGAAAAGAGATCAAGATCTTGCGCGACAACATGCCTTTCGGCCGGCCCTCGCATGGTGAATTCGGAACCTATTTCATCGGATACAGCCGTTCGCCGCGTACCATTGAGCAGATGCTCGAAAACATGTTCATTGGGCGTCCGCCGAGTAACTATGATCGGCTGCTCGATTTCAGCCGCGCCGTCACTGGAAACCTGTTTTTTGTTCCATCGATGACTTTTCTGGAAGCCGTGGGTGACGATCAGGCCGCCGTAGCAGCTGCGCCTGAACCTGCGACAGTGGAGAACTCGCCGCGGAAGAGCGACGGGTCGCTAGGCATCGGTTCCCTCAAAGGAGAAATTCCGCATGAATAATCTGCATCGCGAGCTAGCCCCGATTTCGGATGCGGCGTGGGCTCAGATTGAAGAGGAAACAGCGCGCACGTTCAAGCGTTACCTCGCCGGACGGCGTGTGGTGGACGTGCAGGGGCCGGCGGGCACTGCGCTTTCCGCGGTTGGCACTGGGCATCTGCGTCCGATCGACGCTTCGAAGGATGGCGTTCTTGCCAGGCAGCGCGAGGTGAAAGCGCTGGTGGAGTTGCGTGTTCCTTTTGAACTTGGTCGCCAGACAATCGACGACGTGGAACGCGGCGCCAACGATTCGGATTGGCAACCCGCGAAAGACGCTGCACGGCAGCTCGCTTTTGCCGAGGACGGTGCGATTTTTGAAGGCTACGCGGCAGCCGGCATCGTGGGAATTCGTCAGGGGACCAGCAATCCGAAAATGCCTCTTCCGGCCGACGTTCGCCAATACCCGGATGCCATCGCGCAAGCCTTGAGCCAGTTGAGGCTGGTCGGCGTGAATGGCCCTTACACTGTTTTGTTGGGGGCCGAGGCTTATACCGCACTCGCCGAAACCAGCGATCAGGGCTATCCGGTGCTGGAGCATGTCAAGCGCCTGGTGGAAGATAAAATCATTTGGGCGCCCGCGATCGAGGGAGCTTTTGTCCTGACCACGCGCGGGGGCGATTTCGATTTGCACCTCGGCCAGGACGTTTCTATCGGTTATCTGAGCCACACCGATCAGTCGGTCCGGCTCTACTTGCAGGAAACCCTTACCTTCCTGCTGCTGACGTCCGAGGCATCTGTCGCGCTGAGTGCGCCCATGAAAGCATAGTCGGCCCGAGTCTTGACAAACTATCACCTTAGATATAATCTAAATACTTAATGGACGCCGAGGCGATCAAACAGTCCTTGGAAGCCAGCGGCTTGCGATGTACTCCGCAGCGCTACGCCGTAATGGCATTCTTAATGGAACAGCATAAGCACCCCACGGCTGCGGAGATCTTCGAAGCCGTTAATCGTGTGGATCCGCGTTCTTCCAGGGCCACCACCTATAACAATCTGCGGGACCTGGTGCAGGCGGGTTTGGTGCGCGAGGTGGCCGTAGAGGGCCGCGCCGCACGATTCGACGCCAAGGGCATCCAGCATCACCATTTCATCTGCGATCGCTGCGGCAATGTCGAGGATATTGAGTGGTACGCCGTGCCGAAGCCTGCGTCCCGCTCTCTTGGTAAACGAATTCTTCGCGAATGCGAACTCATTTTCCGCGGGCTGTGCACGAAGTGCGCTCCGCGGCACGCTTCCCGTTAAATATAACGTTTTTTTGACTAATTCGGAAGGAAGAAAACATATATGGACAAAACAATCGAAACTGCTGCCGGGGCATCCTTCCCCGAAAGAGAAGAGCAAAACATTTTACCTGAAGCCAAATGCCCGGTGGTGGGCGGCCCTCGCCGACACACTGTGGCAGGGGCCCCGACGAATGCGGGCTGGTGGCCGAATCAACTAAACCTGAAGATCCTGCACCAGCACTCTGCGCTGTCCAACCCGATGGACAAAGAGTTCAATTATGCGGAGGAGTTCAAAAGCCTCGACCTCCACGCCGTGGTTAAGGATCTACATGCTTTGATGACGGATTCGCAAGCCTGGTGGCCGGCGGATTACGGCCACTATGGGCCGTTCTTCATTCGCATGGCTTGGCACAGCGCCGGTACGTACCGCATCGGCGACGGGCGCGGCGGGGCAGGCTACGGCACGCAACGTTTTGCGCCTCTCAATAGCTGGCCCGACAATGCAAGCCTGGAT
Organism: Bryobacteraceae bacterium; assembly: GCA_035486995.1. Classification (GTDB taxonomy): domain Bacteria; phylum Acidobacteriota; class Terriglobia; order Bryobacterales; family Bryobacteraceae; genus Palsa-89. The sequence goes on along the minus strand of DATHMO010000022.1, from coordinate 15,871 downwards.
AAGGCGCGCCGCTTGCTGTGGCCGATCAAGCAGAAATATGGACGGAAAATTTCCTGGGCCGACCTGATTATTCTCGCCGGTAATGTCGCTTTGGAATCGATGGGATTCAAGACCTTCGGTTTTGCGGGCGGGCGAGAGGACGTCTGGGAGCCCGCGGAGGATATTTTCTGGGGGCCAGAAGGCAAGTGGCTGGGTGACGAACGCTACAAGGGCGATCGCGAGTTGGAGAATCCCCTGGCCGCTGTGCAGATGGGTCTGATTTACGTGAATCCGGAAGGGCCGAATGGGAAGCCGGATCCACTGGCCGCGGCGCGCGACATCCGGGAGACGTTCGCGCGGATGGCGATGAATGATGAGGAGACTGTCGCGCTCATCGCCGGCGGGCACACCTTCGGAAAAACTCATGGCGCTGCCGACGCGGGCAAGTATGTCGGGTCTGAACCCGAAGGCGCCAGTATCGAGGAGCAAGGTCTCGGCTGGAAGAACAGTTATGGTAAGGGCCACGGCGACGACGCCATCACCAGCGGCATCGAGGTCACCTGGACCACCACTCCTGTGAAGTGGAGCAACAACTTCCTGGAAAATCTTTACGGCTATGAGTGGGAACTCACGAAGAGCCCGGCTGGCGCGTTCCAGTGGACTCCCAAAAACGGCGCTGGAGCCGGCACCGTTCCTGGCGCGCACGATCCATCGAAAAAGCGCGCTCCGGGAATGCTCACGACGGACCTCGCCTTGAAGCTGGATCCGATCTATGCGCCGATCTCGAAGCGTTATCGGGATCATCCGGAGGAACTCGCGGACGCGTTCGCCAGGGCATGGTACAAGCTGACGCATCGAGACATGGGACCTGTCGCACGATATCTGGGTCCACTCGTGCCGAAGGAAACGCTGATCTGGCAGGATCCTATTCCCGCAGTGGATCATGCGTTGATCGGGGAGCAGGATGTCGCCGCTCTCAAGGCCAAGATTCTTGCGTCTGGACTTTCCATCTCTGAACTGGTGTCGACGGCTTGGGCGTCGGCGTCCACATTCCGCGGCGGCGACAAGCGCGGTGGCGCCAATGGCGCGCGCATACGACTCGAGCCGCAGAAGAATTGGGAAGTGAACCAGCCGGCGCAATTGGCGAAGGTGCTGCAGAAGCTGGAAGCCATCCAAAAGGAGTTCAACGCCGGCGGAAAAAAGGTGTCGCTTGCTGACCTGATCGTGCTGGGCGGAGACGCGGCCATCGAGGCAGCCGCGAAAAAAGCCGGGTACGACGTGAAACTATCTTTTGCGCCGGGGCGCACCGACGCTTCGCAAGAGCAGACCGATGCGCACTCCTTTGCACCTCTCGAACCAGTGGCGGACGGGTTCCGCAATTATCTGCGGAGCGGCCACCCCATGCCGGCTGAGGAACTGCTGGTGGATCGGGCGCAGTTGCTGACGCTCACCGCTCCCGAGATGACGGTTCTCATCGGCGGCTTGCGCGCGCTCAATGCGAACTTCGGGCAGTCGAAGAACGGCGTCTTCACCAACCAGACAGAGACGCTGACGAATGATTACTTCGTTAACCTGCTCGACATGGGGACGAAGTGGCAGCCCTCCTCTACAGCAGGCGTGTACGAAGGGCGCGATCGCGCGACGGACAAAATCAAATGGACCGGCACCCGCGTCGATCTTCTCTTTGGTTCGAACTCTCAGCTCCGTGGGATCGCGGAAGTGTATGCATGTAGCGACTCGAAGGAAATGTTTGTGAAGGACTTCGTGGCTGCATGGAGCAAGGTGATGAACCTCGATCGTTACGACCTCGCGTGAGCTTTTCCGCTCGCTCACGGTAGCGGCTCAGTAACAGGTCTTTAACGAGCTGCGACCGTGAGGGAGTCGGTGCGTACGGCGACCGGCAACCCGATGGAGAAAGCGGTGCCATGCCCTGGATCGCTCTCCACCCAAACACGCCCGTGATGCGCCTCTACGATGCGCTTCACGATGGACAGTCCTAATCCCGTGCCGGTGGGCCCATGCTCGGCATGCTCGGCACGGAAAAATCTCTCAAAAATGCGTTCGCGATCCGCCGGTTGGATTACTGTGCCGGTGCTTTGTACTGTGATGGTGGCTTCGCCAGCATCGCCTCCAAACCAAATGCGGATCACCGAGCCAGGCGTGGAATACTTCAGCGCGTTATCCACCAACTGAGTTATGGCGGCGGCAACCAGGCCGTGATCGCCCAATGCGAAGCCTTCCTCGATCGGCGGCGTCACACGGATGCGCTCTCGAGATTGCTGCGGCTCGAGATCCTGAATCACGAAGTCGACGACTTCGGAAAGTAGTACAGGCTTGCGCTTGGGCTGAAAATCGGTCCGGTCCATCTTCGCCGTCCGCAGCAGCCGCGAGGCCAAGTCATTCAACTTGCTGGATTGCTCGTCGACTAGTGTGAGCAATTCCGCTTGCATCGCCGACAGGCCGCCCGATTCCAGCAAGCTCGAACTTGCGGCCCAAATCGTAGTAACCGGAGTTTTGAATTCGTGACCCAGAGTGTCCAACACGGCGCCTCGCAACTGTTCGCACTGACGGATGGCTTCGGCACGCAGCTCCCGTTCGAGCGACCGGTAGCGCTCCAGCGCCACCGCGCACAGTGATGCCAGCGCGTCGGCGAGCATCGGCGAGATGCCGGCTGCCGAAGAAGAGCCGATCGAGAGCGCCAGTCCGCCGATGGGCCGTGCGTCCACGTGCAAAACGCAATACCACGTGGATGTTTCGGCGTCGAATATGGTCTTACCACGTGTGTAAACTTGGCGCGTTCGTTCTTCCAGTTCCAGGCAGCCGCTTCCGCTCGAATACATACGGCCGGCGGGTGCGTCGAACAGCGCCACAGCCTTAAGTTCGAAAGCATCGCGAATCATCGACGCGAGCAACTCACCGGGATCGCGTGAACGGTCCAGTAGAAGAATGCGCCGCGCGGCCTCATAGAGCCGCTCACTGTCGCGCCGTTCCGCGCTGGCTTCAGCCGCACGCAGATTGGCCGTGTCGGATAACCTGCTGACGACGAGAGCGGTAAACTCGAACACCAACAAAGCCACTTTGTCTTCGGCGGAAGTTACGGTGAAAGTGAATATGGGCGGCACAAAGTAATAATTCAGACAGGAAACCGCGACCACAGAGATCGCCGTGGCAGTCCAGAATCCGCCGTAAACCGCCGTGACAACGACTACGACCAGATAAATGGATCCTGTGGTTGCGAGCCCAATTTTTAGCCAAAATCCTAGCCAGGTGCTGAGAGCGACAGCGGCTAAAGCTCCGCCGAAGACGAGCAGTGAGGGTAATCTCTTTACAGCAGCGCCGGGCAGGAGTAAATCTGCAAGCACGGATTGATTGTAATGTTCTCGGCCTAAATAAGGCATGAATGTGCTTATCGACAAATCATGAATGTTCGATGGCCCCAGCGAATATATAAGGATTTGATGAAGATTTAAGAATGACGACTAGCCGGCTGTTGTTAACGGGACTGCTGGATGAGATCGGCAACCCCACGCGCGAAGTGGACCGCAAAGGCCAGGAAGCCTGCCCCTACCAGGCGCACGAACAGTTTCTTACCCCAATCGGGCTTTCGCACTTCCGGAAAAACGCCGATGTTGTGGTGGAGCAGATTACCGAAGCGGCCGGGCGCGAGCAGCATGAACAGGCCAACGCCGGTCCATCCCATAAACATCACGACATATATAAGGAAAGGCCCGAGAAGCCGCGTCACGGTAAAGCTTCGCGCGGAACATCCTTGATTGTGATGCCGCCGAATCCGACACGGAGGAAGATTCTGCGGGGGGAGTTTGCGTCCGCACTGGCGAAACCTTCGCCGATGAGATGTCGCACATGGGCTTGTCCTGCGAAATCAGAGATCACCGTTCCCATTTTGCTCCGGGCATCGATCGAAAATGGGCCAGGATCCGGCAGCATCAGCACGATGTCGCCTTCGCGATTGGTGGCTTCGATATTTCCAGTGATGTTGCCGATTAGTATGTTGCCGCCGCCGTGGTGGATGACCAAATGCGAATCGCGCGGGAGTCGTAGCTCATATCGGACGTCTACGGGCCCCTTGCCGCCGAAAGGATGACGGAAGAAACGGTGGGGTGGAATGGTAGTTCCAATCACCAGCTCGGTTGCGGAAGGATGCTCGGTGGTGAACTTGACGGCCTGGAGATGCTCGGCCGGATTCTTCGGCGGGTCATAGTCCTGGAATAATTTGATAAGCGTCATCTCCACTTGCGGCTGGTCCCAGCCTTCCACGTAGAGATCGCCGAAAGACTTGTCGAAGCGAATGGTTCCGCCGGGAGCGAAGTTCAGGTGCTCAGTGGTGAGAACTTGTTCAGGCCTCCGTATGGGGAGCTCGGCCGCGAACAAAGGCGCGGTTCCGATGACGGACAGCACGATGCAGGCCACGGACAGTTTATAAGTCATGTTAAATGCCTCTCATTCCGGTTAGCCGGAGTGCAACTCCTCGCGCTGAGCGCGCGCTTCCTTCACCATATTGATAAATCGGCGCGCAAGTTCCTGAATGTGGTCCTCTTTTCGCCGGTGTACTGCTTCGTGCGGCATCAGCTCGCTTCCGATGCCGAGGGCCGTGGCTCCAGCCAGAATAAAGTTGAACGCGCTGAGCTGGTTTACTCCGCCGGACGCGATCAACGGCACTTGTGGCAGAGGCACCTTGAGCGATCGCAAATACACGGGGCCGCCCACTTGCGCACAGGGAAAGATCTTGACGAAATCCGCGCCGGCGGCCCAGGCCGTGATCACCTCGGTGGGTGTCAGGGCGCCGGGGAAAACCACGACATCGTTCTTCACGGCAAAGTCTACAACTTTCGTGATAAGCCCAGGGCTAGTCAGGAATTTCGCGCCGGCATCGATGCAGCGCTGGGCTGTTTCGGTATCCAACACGGTTCCCCCGCCCACCACCATGTCGGGAAGTTTCTTTGCCAGATAGGCAATCACGTCGATGGCCTTCGGCACTGTCATGGTGATTTCCGCGACCGGGATTCCGGCGCGGTACACGGCCTCAGCGGCGAAACGAGCCTCATCCGGCACCGACACGCGGACGCCGGGGATGATGCCAACATCCTCAATAACCGCGCGCACTTCTGACTTTTTCATGGATCAGGCTCTCCGTTTTGGATTATTCACGCAGCCCTATTGCAGGCTCCTGGACCCCACGGCTTGGCGAAGCTGCTCCACTGAGGTGACATAGGAAGCCAGCGCCTGGCGATAAGCCAGTTCAACAGCGCGGTAGTTGCGTTCAGCGACCAGGAAGTCGAGCAGAGCGGTGGCGCCGTGGCGATAGGCATACTCACTGATGTCGCGGCTTCGTTTGTTGTCTTCCAGCGTGCCGGCCCGATAGATCTGCACGACTTTGTCGTTGGATTGCACGGCTAGATACGCGTCGCGCACGTCAGTCAGCACTTGGCCACCGGTCAATTTCTGTTGTTCCCGGGCCTGCGCGATCGAGTAGCGCATCTGTGCGATGGTGCCCTGGTTGCGATCGAAAATCGGGAGCGGGATGCTGAACGAGAACGAGAAGGCACTGATGCTGTTTACGTGCGAATAGTTGGCTTGCAGCGTAAAATCCTGTTTGCCGTTCGCTTTGGCGAGCGTGTATTGGCTATTGGCGGCAGTGATCCCGAGCTGCGCCGCGCGCAAATCGGGCCTGTTCTGGAGCGCTTTCGACTGCAGATCGTCCAGCTTGAGCGCCACGGGACGATATTCGAGTTCGTCAGCGATATCGTATTCGTCGGATACGGATTCATAGCCCAACTGCTGTCTCAAATCGGACAGCGCCTGGGCTTTGGACAATTCCGCTTGCTCCACATCGGTCTGAAACTGTACCAACTGGATTCTGATCTGCAGGAAGTCATTCTCGTCCATCGCGCCGATTTCGTACTGCCGCTTGCTGATATCCACGGTCTGCTGAAAGCTCTTCAAGTCCTGGCGCGCCAGATCGAGCGTAGATTGGGCTAGCTCGGCATTGACGTAGAGCTGGCCTACTTGAAAAGCAAGCGTGCGTTCGTTGTCGGATACCGTGGCGCGCGTCACGGCCGTCGTATCCTGGGCCGCTTCCAGGCGATGCTGGCGTTTTTCGCCGCGCTCGAACAGATAGCTCAGCCCTATGTCGCCTTCGGTGGAATCATGCAGATAATCGAGGAAACTAATTCCCGGCGGGGAGGAAAGAGGAAGATATTCCCAGTCGGCGAAGAACGTCGGGTTGGGGCGCACATTCGCCTGAATTTCCTGAGCCTGATTCTGCAGGATGGTGGTGCGTGCAGCCAGCAGGCTGTGATTGTGCTGGATCGCCAGTTGGATGGCCTGCTCGAGCGTGATCTTGGAGGGCGCGCCAGCGGCTTGGCCGAAAGCCTGCTCCGCGAATGCCGCGCAAGAAAGCACGGCGCTGGCAACGAACAATATGCGGTTTCGACGTTTCACAATTCTACCCTTAACCTTCGACCGTCATTTCAGGTTCCGGGAGCTGATCGGTTTCCCGTGCGAACCAGACATAGAACGTAGGCAATAAGACGATGCTCAACAGCAGATCGGAAATCAATCCGCCCACGATGACAATCGCGAAGGGCCGCTGCGAGTCGGATCCGATGTCATGGGAGAGGGCCGCGGGCAACAGGCCGAGAGTCGCTACCAGCATCGTCATCATGATGGGACGAAGCCTGAGGACGGCGCCTTCCACCGCCGCGTCAGTGATGGTATTTCCTCTGGCCCGCAGCTGGTTGATGTATTCAACCATGATCACGCCGGTTTGTACCGACACGCCAAAGAGCGCGAGCATGCCGACGCCCGAGGATACGCTGAGGTAGGTTCCGGTGACCAGCAACGCGAGGAAGCCCCCGAGGCGCGCCATGGCGACGTTCAAGAGAATCAGAAGCGCCCATTTGTAGGAGCGGAACATGGTGTAGAGAATGATGAAGATCACCAGAACCGTCAATGGAACGACGATCTGCAACCGGGCTTCCGCACGCTTTTCGCTTTCGTATTCGCCCGACCAACCGACTGTGTAGCCGGGCGGCATTTTCACTTTGTCCCCGATCTGTTTGATCGCGTCTCCAACCGTGGTCCCCAGGTCGCGGCCTCGTACGTTGAAGGTCACTGCGACATAGCGCGAGTTGTTTTCGCGGAAAATGTCGTAGGCGCCATCCTTGACTTCCACGTTCGTCAACTGCGCCAGAGACACGCGCTCTCCGGTGGGGGAAAGCAGACGAACTCTCGCGATGGCCTGCTGCGTATTGCGATAGGGTGACTGGTAGCGCGGCACTACGTCGTAGCGCTGCTCACCGATCAGCACCTGGCTCACTGCGTTCCCTCCGACAGCGGTCTGAACGGCGTCTTGAATGTCGCCCACGTTGATTCCAAAACGAGCCGCCTGCTTGCGGTCGATAGTGAGATCGAGGTTCGGCTGGCCGAAGTCACGCAACAATTTGACGTCGTGCATGCCAGGGATGGCGGTCATAAGCGTGGTGACTTCTTCGCCCTTCTGTTCGAGCAGCTTCAAGTCATCCCCGAAAATCTTGAGGGCGAGCGAGCCCTTGGTACCGGTCATCGTCTCGCCAACGTTGTCCTCAATGGGCTGCGAGAAGTTCCAGATCGCGCCAGGGTACTTTTGGACGGCCAGATTCATGGCTGCGATCAATTCTTCTTTGTTCTTATGAAACACCGGGCGCCATTGGTCGTGCGGCTTCAGGTCGACAAAATACTCCGTGTTGCCGAACCCGCCGGTATCGGTTCCGTCGTCAGGACGGCCAGCCTGCGACACCACCGTTTTCACTTCGGGAAAAGAAGCGAAAACATAACGTTCGTTGGTAGTAAATTTCTCACCTTCCGAAAGACTGGTGCTGTTGGCGAGAGTCCCGCGCGCCCATATGGCGCCTTCGTCCAAGTGAGGCAAGAACTCCGCTCCGATGACGCCGCCGAAGGTCAGGTAAATGGTTCCAGCCAGAGTGACGAGACCGATAGAAAAAACAACCCACCGGTGGTTCACCGCCCAGCGCAATCGGCGGCGATAGCGCTCAGTCAAATAGTCCATCACGAGGTTGCGCCGTTCCCGTACTCCTTTTCTGAAAAATATTGCTGACAGTACGGGAGCGATGAGAATGGAAAACGTCATGGCGCCGAGTAGAGCGAAAGCCACGGTCCAAGCCATGGGTCGAAATAGCCGGCCTTCCACGCGTTGCAGCGTAAAGATCGGCAGATAGGCCGTGATGATGATGGCGATGGCGTAGAACACCGGCCGTTGTACCTCATGGCACGCCTCGCGGATCATCTCGGCGACGGTTTTCGGAGGACCTGTGAGGGTATGGGTGCGGCTGTGATGCAGGTGCCGGATAATGTTTTCCACCATCACGACCGCGCCATCCACCACCATCCCGAAGTCCAGCGCGCCGAGTGACAGAAGATTCGCCGGAATCTGGCTCAAATTCAGGAAAATGGATGCAAAGAGCAATGAAAATGGAATGGTAATTGCAACGATGAGAGCGGCGCGGACATTGAGCAGAAACAGGAACAGGATGACACTGACCAGAATCATGCCTTCGGTCAGGTTATGCAGCACCGTGTGCGTGGTGAATTGCAAGAGATCGCTGCGGTCCAGCATCGGAACCACCTCCACGCCCGGAGGCAGGATCCCGTGATTCAGCTCGTACACCTTCTTGTGAATCGCATCCAGCGTCGGCTGCTCTTCGGCGCCTTTCCGCATCAGCACGCCGCCCTGGATAACGTCCGGCTCGTCGATGATGCGCCCGTCCTCCATGTGGTTAGCCCGGGCCATGTGGCCCAAGCGGATTTTGGGGCCCTGCACTACGTAACCGATGTCCTTCACGCGGAGAGGAGTTCCGGACTTGGTCGTGAGCATGGTCTGTTCGATGTCATGCACCGTGCTGAAAAGCCCAAGCGCGCGGACGTTCATCTGCTGGAGGCCCACTTCTACAAAGCTGCCGCCGGCATTAATATTGTTGTTGGCGAGTTGCTGCTCCACTTGGCCGATGCTCAATCCGTACGACACCAGCTTGTTCGGGTCGATACGTACCTGGTATTCCTTTACGGTGCCGCCGAAATCGGAAACGTCCACGACATCGGGAACGGATTTGAACTGCTTGAGGAGGACCCAGTCTTCGAGTGACCTTAACTCCATCAGGTCGTAGCGTGGATTCGTGCTTCTTATCGTGTACCAGTAGATCTGGCCGGTGGTGCTCCAGTCCGTGCCGATTTGAGGCTGCAGGTTTTGTCCATTCGGGAGATTGACCTGGGTGAGTCTTTCGAGGACCTTTTGACGATTCCAGTCGTTGACGGAACTGTCGTCGAAGATCAGGAGCACGAACGAGAGACCGAAGATCGACTCGGAACGCAGGAAGGTCATGTGCGGCATTCCGGCCATTTGAATTTCGATCGGAATGGTGACTTGCTGCTCCACTTCCTCGGCTGATCGGCCGGCCCACTGGGTGATGACGGTCACATAGTTGTCGGCGATATCGGGATAAGCTTCCACCGGCAAGTTGTGAAATGAAATAGCTCCCCAACCGAGCAACAAAACGGCGACGGCTAAGACCACAAACTTGTTGTTAAGCGCGAAATCTACAAGAGCGCGAATCATTTCCTGTTTCCTGTCTTTGTCTATTCAATGCCTCGAACGCTGAGGCCGGGTTAGCTTACTGGCCGAGTACGTGATCCAAGACCAGAGCGTTCGTCACCACTTGCTGACCTGGTTCGATGCCGGACTTGATCTCCTGCAAATTGGTGTTGTCCTGCTCCAGGTCTCCACCCACGACTTCCACGCGGCGGAACTTATTGCCGGGCGCCGGAACGTAAACGAAATCGCGATCGTGCATGTGCAGCACGGCGGATGACGGGACAATGGTATGCATCTCGCGAGTTTGACCGTGGAAGGTGGCGGTTACGAACATGCCCAGACGCATGATTCCGGGATTCTCCACTTCGATTCGAACTTTGCCAGTGCGGATGGTGGGATCAAGAATCGGCAGGATGTTGCTCACCCGGCCCTTGAACATGCGATCGGGATAGGCATTGAGTTTGATGTCGGCGGTATCGCCGATCTTTACCGTAGCGAGATCGTTCTCATATACGTCGCACACGACCCAGGTCTTTGAAAGATCCGAAATGGTGAATGGGTAGGGTGTGTTGTAGGACTGCACCAGAGACCCCACAGTAACCTCCTGGTCCGTTATCACGCCCTCGACCGGTGCGAAAATATCCACGGTGAAGTTCATCTTGTCAGGGTCGTTGCCGAGCAGTTTCAAGTGCTCGGCCGAGACATCCACCGCTACCTTGGCTTTGTCCTCGGTGTCTTGCGCGACTTGAACGTCATTCAGCGCCATGGCGCCGTGTTCAAAAAGATCCTTGCTGCGATCTAATTGGGCGCGCGCGAGAATTTCATCCGCGACTGCCATTTTGTAAGTCGAATAGCCGCCGGAAACATCGTCGCTTCGAATAGTCATCAATAATTGGCCCTTCTGCACCGTGTCGCCGAGCCGCGTATGAATCGCCATGACCCGTCCGGAGGCGAGCGAAACGACCGGGACATTGCGGGAAACGTCAGGCGTCACGCTGCCGGTCACCACCAACTCGGATGTGGTGGGATGCGAGGTCGCGGTGGCGAGGGGAAACTGATCGGGATGATCCACTGAGAAAAGGGCGGCATCAGGGAATGGAACGACGTTGGGTGCGGGTGGCGCTCCAGCTACCGCCGGGTCCCCGTCTTGCGCGTGCACCTTATTGCAGCCTGCCAAAGAAAGCAGTGAGGTAATCGAGACGAGCACGAGCGCAATTTGTAGAGCTTTGTGTTTCATGGGAACTCCAGTCCGCCTGGGAAATGTCAAAACCAAGTGTAAGAGTGAGTAACCAAGAAAGGCATAAAGAACCCGTTAGCGATTGAAAGCTTTCTTGAGTCGAGCTCATAAGTGATTTTGATCGACTTAAGCCCAGATGCCGCTCATCCTTGCGTGTCAAGCATCATTTACTTATGCAATCCTTATGCGGGGCGCTCTAAAGTGAAAGCACGGAGAGAATCTTGACGCGTTCCGCGGTTTCTAAGATCGCCGCCGCTGCTCCTTGTGTCGGTTCACTAACCGCGATGGCGGTCTGCACCTGGATCGCGTTTCATCTTGGGCTAAGCTTTGAGACGGCCGGATTCTTGTATATCGCCTTCGTCGTGCTAGCGGCGTTCTATGGAGGCTTTTGGCAAGCTACCCTGGTTTCCATATTCGCGGTCAGTTCGCTCGACTACTTTTTCAATGCGCCGGTCTTTAGCTTTCGAGTGGACCGTTTCTCGGACTGGGTGGAATTGGGCGTCTTCGAATTCACCGCCCTCGTAATCAGCCGTCTTTCGAATCAAGCGCAGGTCCGGGCCGTGGAGGCTGATGCCGAACGCCGCGATACGGACCGGCTGTACCAAGCGGCTCGCCGTATTCTGCTCTTGGAAGGCGCATCGAATTTGGGGAATAAGGTTCCGTCGTTGCTGTGCGAAATGTTCGAGCTTCGTGGCGTCGTATTGTTTGAAGCCTTCCCCCAGGCCACGTATGAGAGCGGCGAACCTGCGCCTGACGCGGAGAGGCGCGCACGACAGGCATTCGCGTTGAACACAGCGTCCTTCGATCCGGGCGAAAAGAGCTGGTATTGCGTTCTACGCGTGGGTGATGGCCCGGTGGGCGCGCTAGCGCTGTGTGGCGCCGACATGAGGGAACTGACGGTTACCGCGCTTGCGTCTTTGGTGGCGATCGCGTTGGATCGGGCGCGCACGCAGGAGAAGCAGTACCACGCGGAGGCCGCACGCCAGGGTGAACAGTTACGAACGGCGGTGTTGGATGCGCTGGCCCACCAGTTCAAAACTCCTTTGGCGATCATACGAACCGCCAGTTCCGGACTTCCGGCGGTTGGAGCGCTGTCTTCGGCTCAGACGGAGCTGGTGCGCTCGATCGATCGAGAGGCCAGCAAGCTAAACGATTTGGCATCCCGGCTGGTGGGCGCTCCCGCGCTGGATGCCTCGGCGTTTGATGCCGACAATGATTTCGAACGGCAGCCGGAGCCTCTGCTCCTATCCAGGTTGATGAGAGCCGCACTCCAAGAACTCCACCAGCGACCAGAGCGCGACAGGTTTCGGTTGATAGCCCCGGTGCATGAGCCTGCGATCTTTGCCGACCGTGAACTGATCTTGACGGCGCTCGCCCAACTGGCCGACAACGCACTTCGATACTCGCTCCCTGGCGCTCCCATCGACGTGGGATTCACCGTGCAGGAAGATGCAGTCGTGGTTGCGGTCCGCAGTAAGGGATTGGCTGTGCCGGCGTCGGGCACTGGCCTCGGTCTCTCGATTGTCACCACGATTGCGGCCGATCAACATGGGTATGCTTGGGCAGAAGGCGAAGCGGACTACGGGACCGTGCTGTCACTGTCTCTTCCAGTTGTATCCGGCGAACGTACCGAGGAGGTTCTAAGTGAACGGTAGCCGTATCTTGGTTGTGGACGACGAGCCTCAAATGCGCCGCGCCCTGCGATCCACGTTGTCCGCGCTTGGCTTTGTAGTTGCCGATGCGGAAAGCGGTGAGGCCGCCATGCAGGAACTGCGGGATGAGAAATTCGATTTGATTCTGCTCGATATCAATATGCCGGGGCTCAGCGGATTGGAAACGTGCCGCGCGGTCCGGTCCAGGTCGGACGTCAGCATTATTATGCTAACCGTGCGCGACCGCTCGCTCGATAAGATTGAAGCGTTGGATGCCGGCGCCGATGGCTACGTCACCAAGCCGTTCGATGTGAACGAACTCTTGGCTCGCATTCGTGCGACGCTACGCCGCGCGCCCCCCTCGGCTTTGGGGCAATCAAAAACGCTGCAGCTGGAAGGCGTCGAGATCAGCTTTCGAGATCGGCACGTGAAGGTAAACGGCCGCGCGACACGACTTACTCCCACCGAACAGAATTTACTTCAATATTTCGTCACGCATCCCAATACGGCTTTGCCGCACGACAAGATCCTCCAGGCGGTCTGGGGTCCGGACTATGGCAATGAAGTGGAGTATCTCAGGGTTTTCGTGAATCAACTGCGCAAGAAGATTGAGCCCGATCCAGCGCAGCCACGTTATATTTTGACCGAACCCTGGCTAGGCTACCGGTTCAATCTGCCGGAAGCGGCGGAACGCGCCGGCTAGTTTAGGGCTACGACTTACAGTTCGAGCTTGCCCTGGAACTGCATCTCCTCGATCAAGAAGTGTTGCGACACTTGAAGCCGGCCGATGAGTGCGCTGAATTCGACGACGCCGTCCTTTTTTCCGATTTCCGCCGAGAGCGGAAACAAATATACGACCACCACGCTATTTTCTAATTCGAACACTTCGGCGCTGGTTGGTTTTACATCTGTCTTCCCTTCGCGCCGTAGCGCGGCCGATTCCATGAGCGGTTTCCCCAGGCTGTTTGGATCGCCTTTGGCATAACTAGCCGGAACGCCATAGACTGCGATGCTGTAGCCATTGTCGGACAGCGTGGGCGGTTCGGCTTCATGAGCCTTCAGCTCCGCTGCACGAATCGGAAGAGCGCTCTCCCAACGAACCAACAATCGAATGGTGGGGGCCGTGGAGGGCGGTGTCTTTCCAACTATAAAAGGATTGCCGAGCGCCTCGGGTATCGACCGCTTTCGGTCCTCAACGCCATCGTAGCCGACGCCGTGGGGCTGCCCCATCTGCCCACCTTCTCTCAATTCGCTCTCGCTCCGCCGTCGGGCGATGCCCGCAACCACTATCTTGGCCCAGGGAGAATCTCCGAGAACCTGCTGGGCATCCTGTTCGTTCCAATTTGCGATTGGTTTGTCTTTCCAAACGGCCTGGGCGGCGATCAGCAAAAGTGCCGAGCAAGGAATCAGGATAAGTAGTTTTCGCTTCATAAATCCTCACTTACGCTGGCATCTGAAATTGGTAGCCCATGGATCGCTGGGTCAAAATATAGCGCGGTTTATTGGGGTCGGGCTCCAGTTTTCGCCGGAGTTGCTTCACCACAACGCGGACATACTCAATTTGTCCGCTTCCATCCCGCTGCCAGACCGTCTGCGCAAGACGCTGGGGAGTAAGTGGCCGGTTAGCGTGAGTTACTAAGTGCTCCAGGACCAAGCATTCCTTGGGAGTAAGATGAGCGATGCGCCCGTCCGGACCTTTGATTTCGTGGGACTGGAAATCGATCGCGCGATCCTGCAGCACCACCAGACGCCGAGTTCCTAAGGAGCGCGTCACCCGTCGCAGAATGGCCCGAACGCGTGCCAGCAGCTCCGCCAGCACAAACTGATCGGGAACGTAGTCGTCGGCGCCGGCGTTGAGCGCATCGATACGCCCTTGGCCACTGTTGTCGCGGCTGAGCAGTATGATGCCGAGATCGGATGTCGGGCGGATGGCACGGCACAATTCGTACGGCTCCACTCCATCCAGCGCCGAGTCCAAAATCAAAACGTCGTGCATGCCGGAGGAAGTTTCCTGGATGGCCTGGTTCGCTGTGTCCACCTCCGAAACAAAATGGCCTTCGAATTCTAAAGCAGTTCGCAGTTCGTCGCGCAACTGGACGCCGCTGCTTGCCACTAAAATGCGGCCCGTTTTCATTCGATCACCTCCAAAGAAAAGCGGGGCAGCTGGCCGAATTTGCTGCCCCGGAGTACAACTAAGAACGCAGCTTCGACGTTTAGAATTTCACCATTACGCCGACGCTAGCCTTGGATTCACTTCGGCGAAGGTCAGGGAACCAAACGTCATTCGCTCCGCCGCATGCTGATTGCGCCGCTGCCAAGGAGCCTGTGCCGGACGTGCTGCCATTCATGCAGGTGTAGTATTGAGGCAAACCGTTGTTTCCGCCCGGAGGTGTAACGCCACCGCGTCCTGCAAAATACGGCACATCCGAATGCCGATATCCGACTTCCGCCCACCAGGTGATGTACTGCTTGGGCATGTACTGGAGTGTAACCGTGCTGTCCCACATGTGAGCGCGTTGCCCGGGCAGTTCCGTGAAGTAAGGCGTACCAGATGCAGCGGTAGCCCCATCGATCGGAGGCAGCAGCGTCAAGTAGCGGCCCCAGTTGCTCATCTCTCCGCCGCCGAGAGTTATGGCGAAGAGATCCTTGTGGAACCAATATCGGTCATAGGCCATCCACCCTACGAATGACTCCTTTCCCGAGCTCGGTCCGCACGTGCCGCAAAGTCCCCCGCCATACTGCGCGCCAGCGTCAGCCGTGAGGGAGAATGCCATCTTCGAGAGACCGAGGCTTTCGGGCTTGTTGTAGTATCTTACTTCGATACTGTCGTCGGTGTGAATACGTTCCGTGTGCGGGAGTCCCAGATTGTCCTGTCCGAAGCCATACTGGTTCGCGACCAGCTTGAACCACTCTTTCGGCATCCACAGTAGCTGCCCTCCCAAGCCCGGGTGTCCGTTGTACTTCGCATAGGACTGCCATCCGTTGATGAACCAAGGCTCGATTTTCAGCTTATTAGTCGGGAACCACTGCACGCGTACGCCATTAAAGAACCACGGCGTGTTGGAGGACACATACGACGGCTGATAGGTCCAGTCATCGAAATTGTAATAACTGAACAGGCCGATGTACGACACGAAAATACCAGCGTCGACATTCAGCCCGTGCTGAACGTTGAAGTGATATCCGCCCCAGGCTTCCGACACATATTTGTATGCGTTCTGGAGATCCCACTGGCCCACTCCGCCCGTATTTCCCGGTTCACTGCCGGACGCCGAGCTCGCATCATTGCGGGGCGTCGTGGTGGCGAACAAACCGTCCATGTACAGCACGCGGCCGCGAACATTCTGCCAGTGGAAATCGCCGCCAACGCTGGCCTGTTCGATCTGGACTTCGCCG
>DATHMO010000021.1:0-33462 GCA_035486995.1 Bryobacteraceae bacterium | reverse complement strand
TCGGTGGCTTTGCGCAGACCCAGGTCCTCGGAGGAATCCTGGAAGCTGATGGTAACGGGCCGATTTTCGAAGACGATTTGATTGGCCCGCCGTTCGGCTTCGTGCAGTTGTTCGGCGTCGAGCGCGCCCGAGACGTCGATGGTGCACGCGTCCACGCCCAAGTGAAAACTCACGGTGGGTGCATCGAACAGCTCGATCAGCACCGCCGAGAGCAGATGCTGGCCAGTGTGTTGCTGCATGTGGTCGAAGCGGCGGTTGCGATCGATCCGCCCAGCTACCTCAGTCTCCGCCATTGCACCCGCCAGCACGTGCGCAATTCGCTCGCCTTCATCGATCACCTCGAGCACTTCTAAACCGCCGAGCTCACCGGTATCGAACGGCTGGCCGCCGGAGGTTGGATAAAACGCGGTTTGGTCCAGGTAGACGCGTTGCCGGTCCGGACTCGCCGTATCCGGACTCGAACCGACCACACGAGCCCGGAATTCGGTGAGATAGCTATCGCGATAATACAGACGCTCGGTCACTGGATGGCGATTTGCACGATGTCGCTCTCGGTGTTGTCCACCAACAGCAGCGACATTTGCTGGCTGCCGCTCTTGACGCCCGAAGGAATGTTCACGTTGATTTGATACAGCCCAGCGAACCCGGGCGTCAGTCCCGTGAAGCCGGAGGTCCCGCACGGGGCCTGCTCAAACGGTGTTTCCACGCCGAAGCACACCTGCGTGGTGCCGGGGACCTCCGCAAGATTCGGACCGCCGGGCGACGCGGCTCCGTTGGCAACAGGGGGCGTCGTTGGCCCCAGTCCGACTGCATAGATGACTATCGTTTCTCCTGCTTTTGCCGGATTGCTTGGGATGCCCGTCAACACTCCGTTGATATCGGTCATGACGGCGTATGGTCCGCCGCCGAACAGAATGAACCGAGGCACGCGCGCGTTGATGTCGACATAGATCATGTTTCCCGCTTGCCCGTTCCGGACCACCTGCACCGTTCCTCCGCCTCCGTTGGCGGTGGACGCGGCAATCGGAACCTCGAAATTGATCTGGCCGGCCGAAGTGAAATAGATCGGCGCGGCGACGCCGTTCACCATCACCTGGATATTATCCAATTGGTTTAAAAGCGGAAGGCCGCTGGCGCCTTGCGGAGCATCGTAGGTGAATTGATCGCCGAACACCGCGGCGATATCGCCCTCCGCCACCGGCTCTCCGTTCGCGAACGTTCCGTTGTTGACCACGCCTCCGGCAAATGCGAACGGCGGACCTTGCGCTTCCACTGTCAGCTGGACCGGCAACACCACGCTGCTGTTGGCCGCGTTGCTCGCGACTGTCACGGTTCCGGAATAGACGCCGGGCATGAGCCCCGTTGGGTCGGCCGTGACCGTCATGCCGCCGCTGACGGTAGCAGCGGTCAACCAGGTTCCGCTATTGGCAGCGGCCGCGGTGACGCCTGAGACTGTCAGCGTGCCTTGTCCAGCGTTGGTAATCGCCACCGGAATGCTCTCTTTGTTGGTGTTCTGCGGAATCGTGAGCGAGAGCGAACTGCTGCTGAGTTGCACGATGGGACTCGCCGTGACGTTCAAGACCACTGACACCGCCTTGTTGTCGGCCGTGAAGGACGAACCGGCGATGGTCACCGTGCCGTTGTAAACGCTGGCCGCCATGCTGGACGACGCCGTGGCTGTGATGGTCACGGTGGTCAGGCCTTGTGAGGTTGCGGTGGTGGCCGTAAGCCAGGGCGTACCGGAGCCGACCTTCGCCGTCACTGAGCTGCCGGTGGTAAAGCTGGTAGAGGTTGTGCCGCTGTCAGCCAGGTAGAACGTCACAGTTCCCGGAACAGCGCCGCCGACGTTGACGGTTACAGAAATCAGTTGAGGAGAGTCGATCGCTGTGGAATCCGCGATCGTCACATTACCGGTGTAGGAGCCGGCGGTCAGCGCCGACGTCTGAAGGGCGATCTGAATCGGAAAACAAGCTCCCCGCAGTCCACAGTCTGTCACCGAGCCGATGGTGGGAACCAGCCAAGTCACGCTCGAGGTAGCCGTGAGAGTCAGAGTGCCCGTGCCGATGTTGAATGCGTCCAAGTTTTGGGTTGGTCCGTTGGATCCTTGGACCACCGGAACGACGACAGACGTCTGGGTCAAGCTGAGCCGTGGCTGCGCCCACAGTGTGGACGCGAATAGAAGAGCGAACGGCGCAAATCGGACAGCGAGTGTGTTCTTGATCAACGAGAGCTCCTTGGGATGGTCAAATTCAGATCGATGGACGCGGGCGGCCATGCCGGGGCTGCAAGCCGAGTACCATTGTCTCAAATCATTGTGCGATAGTGAGACGCAAACCGTGGCAGGATTTGTTTCGCCACAAGCAGTGAGGCAATCGGGAACATGTGCGCCGGCTCTTCGATCAGAATTGTTTCGGTTCTGTGATTTCGAAGTCGGCTTTCAGGAATTGCCAGTCGGGTAGCTCATAAACGCGAAGCTTGATGGGAACTTCCACCGACACGTCCTTGAGTTCATTCGGGCCGAGGCGCGAAACTTGAGCCGGAAACTTGATGAGCGGCGGATCGCCGGGTTTGGCGGCCGTGGTGCTGAGATTGACGTTCATCTTCACGTCGCCGATATCGGCTTCCGAATGATTCACCACGCCGAACTGAACCACCAGATGTCCGGGGCTTCGCTCGGTAACCCGCAATCCCACCAGCTCGATGTATTTCGCGATCGGGTTCGATGTGTTGCTGGCCGTGTAGTGCGCGGGAATGGCCGGCGCCGTCGACTTGGCCTGTTTGTCCGTCGAAGGAGAGGAAGAACAGCCGGCAAGAATCGCCGCTAGGAAGAGCCAACCGAGCCGCATCGAATTTATCATAGCAGCGGTGGTTTGGACCACTCCGTCTCGATCCGCGGCGGCTTCACCAACGTCTGCATCACTACGCAATATTGCTCCGTCTTTTCTTGCAATCCACGCAGTTGTTCCGGCGTCGCGCCGGGCGCGGCAATATCGAAACGAAGGCGAATGCTCTCAAAGCCGACGGGCACTTCTTTCGAAATGCCAAGCGTGCCGCGCAGATCGAAATCTCCTTCTGCGATGACCTCGATTCGCTCGGTCGGGATGCCCATGGCCGCCGCCACCATTTGACAGGTGATCTGCGCGCAAGCCGCCAGCGCCCCCAGCAAAAGATCGCCGGAACACGCTCCGGCGCCGGGACCTCCCACGCCCTGATGAGCCTCGGCCTGGTAAATGGCGCGCCCGATGTCTACCGAGCAGGATACGGGAGCATCGGTCTGGCCGCCCTTCGCCTGAATGGTTATTTTCGATGTGTTGGGGTCACTCCGGTAACGTTCCTTCAGGGGTTTTTGAAGCGATCGCAGATCCATATCAACCTCATTCCAGCGTTCTGAGACATGCTAGCATCATCAAAGGTAAGCTCATGCCCCAATTCGTTATCGAACGCGAAATTCCGGGAGTCGGAAATCTGTCCGACGAGCAATTGCGCGAGACCTCGCTGAAGTCGATCAGTATTCTCAAGGCGCTCGGTCCGGAAATCCAGTGGCTGCATAGCTACGTCACCGGCGACAAGATCTACTGTGTCTACCTGGCTCCGGACGAAGCAACGGTTCAGGAGCACGCCCGCCGCGTGGGTCTTCCCGCCAATCGCGTCTCCGCCGTGCGCCGGCTGCTCGATCCGGTAAACATGGCTTAGGCTAGCGCGAGGGAGATGTGGTTTCCCGCATCAGCGCATCTTGAATCGCTTCATCCACCGGCATGACCCAACCTTCTAACCACACTGTGGCGCTTGCGGTATTTCCCAGCGACTGACGCGCCGGATCCAGCATGGCTTCCAGTTTCGACTGTTCGGCCGGCGTCAGCGGAGTACCGATGTTTTGGCGTAGCGCAGCCGCGGCGCCTGCCAGCCGGAGTGAACGTTCGGCGTCCGATTGAGCCGCCGCCGAGTATGCGAAATACTCTAACAGGCGCGCGATTCCACGTTTGTGTTCCAGCGTCATGAAGAGGATGAGGCTTTCGCGGTACAACGAATGCGCTAGAGGAAAGTCCCGCTGCTCCCGCGCCAGGTTTCCTAGATCGGTGAGATTGCCGGCGATGCCCCAGCGATCGCCAAGTTCCCGAAAGATCACCAGGGCCTGCTGGTACAGAGCCTGCGCGGCGGCCGAATCCCCCTGTTCTCGCGCAATATCCCCTTGCGAGTTCAGCGACCAGCCGATGCCGGTCCGATCGCCCAGTCCCCCGAAGATCGCCAGACACTCCGTGTGCAGGGAGCGGGCGCGGGCAAAATCGCCCTGTAATTTGGCCACGCTGGCGAGGTTGCTGAGGGACCGCGCCACGGCCTTCTGGTCGCGACCCAATTCTCTAAACAGCAGGAGACTCTCTTCGAATAAAGCATGCGCCGGAACGAGGTCGCATCGGTTCCGGGCGTTGACCCCGAGCGCATTCAAAGAAACGGCCGCGCCCTGCTTGTCATCCAACTGGCGCGCGATGTCCAGGCTTTCGCCGAGCAGCGCATCGGAGGCGGCATAATCCACCTGCTCGCTCGCCAATACGCCCGCGGCAAAAACGGCTCGCGCACGCGCCTTGGTAGGAGCAGCGGCAGAGGGGAGTTTCAGTAGCTTGTCCAGCCGGTCCCGGCCTTCCGACAGGGATTCGCGCGCCTCCCAGAAACGGAACAGAGCGGCGCCCAGACGCAGACCCCACGCCGCATCTCCGGTTTCGGTCAGCCACTCCAGCGCCGCGCGGAAGTTGTCGTATTCGCCCGTGAATCGTTCCAACCAGTCCGGCCGTAGCGCAACGTTCTGTTCGCTGGCGTCTTCCTCGGCCAGCACCAAACAATACGCGGCATGGGCGCGCTTGGTAAGGGCCTGCTCACCGCTTGCCGCCAGTTTTTCCAGGGCATACTCGCGAATCGTTTCCAGCATCAGGAAGCGCGATTCGCCATTGGATAGCTCCACCTGCTGCAGCAAGCTCTTGTCCACTATAGATGCCGTGCCATCGAGCAGATCCACATCGAGATCGCCTGGTGCGTCGCACACCGCTTCCACGCCCTCCAGATTGCAGCCGCCCACGAATACCGACAATCTTCGAAACAGCTTCTGCTCGCCGGCGCTCAGCAGATCGTAGCTCCAGTCCATGGTGGCGCGCAGAGTCTGCTGCCGCTGCGGCAAGTCGCGCGATCCGCCCGTGAGCAGCTGCAACCGGCTGGTTAGCCGAGTGAGCAGGGAGCCGGCCGAAAGAACTTTCACCCGCGCGGCCGCCAGTTCGATCGCCAAAGGCAGCCCGTCCAAACGCGCGCAGATTTCGGCGACGGCCTGAGCATTCTCCCGATTCAGTTCGAAATCGGGCCGGGCAGCGGCGGCGCGTTGTACAAATAGCGCGACCGCGGAATAATGCGACAGCACCTGCAGCGAAGGCATGGACCGCGCGTCCGGCAGCGCCAGGGGCGGCACCGGAAATTCATGTTCTCCGTACAAATGCAGCGCCGCCCGGCTGGTGACCAGGATTTTGAGATGGGGAGCCAGAGCCAGCAGTTCCGCCACGGTAGGCGCCGCCTGAATCAGGTGCTCGAAATTGTCCAGCAGGAGCAGCATCGGCGCGCGCAAGGAATCCTGAAAATTCTTCTTGAGGATTTCGAGCGGCGATTGGCTGCCCGCTTCGCGGATTCCCAACGTCTGAACGATCACCGAAGCGATCAAGCCCGGATCGTTCACCGGTGAGAGCGAGACAAAATGAGCGCCGCCTGGAAACTGGTCGGCCAGGCCGCTCACCACTTCCACCGCCAGACGCGTTTTGCCGATCCCGCCCGGACCCGTCACCGTCACCAGGCGCACGTCCTCACGCAAGAGCAGCGCTTTAGCGGCGGCCATTTCCTTCTCTCGCCCGACAAACGGGGTGCGGTGCGCTGGCATGTTGGCCGGACGGCTTTCCACTTGTTGGACCGGCTTTTCCGAAAACCGGTCGCGGATGGCCGAGATTTCGCGCGCCAGCTCCCGTGTTGAGACGTAACGCTTGTCGGGGTCCTTGGCCAGACATCGCTCGACGGCCCAGCAAAGCGGAGCGGGGACATCGGGATTGAGCGCGCCAATCGGTTCCGCTTGCTCCCGCAGGATCGCGACCATGGTCTCGACCGCCGTATCTCTCTTAAAGGGATGCTTTCCCGTCAGCATTTCGTATAGCACCAAGCCAAACGAAAACTGGTCCGACCGGAAGTCCGGCAGGCCTGTGGTCGCCTGCTCCGGCGACATATACTGCAGTGTTCCCAGAACCACGCCCGGCTGGGTTTGCCATGCGGTCAGGTTGCGCGTTGCCGACAATTCCGTGGTGGGCGGCGCGAACTTGGCGAGGCCGAAGTCCAGGATTTTGACGAATCCGTCGCCGGTGACCATCAGGTTCCCGGGCTTAAGATCCCGATGCGCGATGCCAGCTTCATGCGCTTTGGCCAACCCCTCGGCAACCTGGGCCGCGATTTCGATGGCTTTCCGGACCGGCAGTAAGCCGTCAAGAACCAACTCGCGCACGGTTTTGCCCTCGATCAGCTCCATCGCGATGTAGCGCGTGGAACCGTCCTGTCCGAGTTCGTAAATGGTGACGATGTTGGGATGGTTGAGCGCGGACGCCAACCGCGCTTCCTGCTCGAAGCGGCGCAAACGATCGGTATCGGCGGAAAATGCGGCCGGCAGAATCTTGATCGCTACACTGCGCTCGAGCCTGGTGTCGCGCGCCCGATACACCTCGCCCATCCCGCCGGACCCGAGCGAAGCGAGAATGTCATAGGATCCAAGTTTGGCGCCGGGAGCCAGCGCATCGCTACTCACCTCGCGAGCGACGGACTGTGCGGCTACCTGGATAGCAGGCCGATCCAGAAATTGTCTGGCATCCGGGTCGGCCGCGAGCAACGATCGAACTTCGCGCTCCAGCGACTCATCGCCCGCACAGGCGTGCCGCACAAACGCATCCCGCGCTTCCGGCGCGCGATCCTGCGCCGACTGCAGTACTTCGTCAACCTGCTTCCATCGATCGGGGTGCATTACGTTTCGAGTGCACCGCTCGTCTCGCCTGTTAATTCGCGAAAGAGCCACGCCCTGGCTGCCTTCCACTCGCGTTTCACGGTGACCGCCGACACTTTCAGCACCTCGGCCGTTTCTTCCACGCTGAGCCCGCCGAAAAAGCGCATTTCCACCACCTGCACTTTACGCGGATCGATGCGCGCCAGCGTATTCATTGCGTCATCGAGCGCCACCAGGTCCGTGTCATCCTCTCCGGCCACGGTCGCCGCAGCTTCGAGTGGGAGATGCTGTACGCCGCCTCCGCGTTTCAGGTTGCGACGCCGCGCATGTTCCACCAGGATGCGCCGCATCAATTGAGCCGAAACGGCGAAGAAATGCGCACGATCCTGCCACTGCATGCGCTTGTAATCCACCAGGCGCGTATATGCTTCGTTTACCAGGGCCGTGGTTTGCAGGCTGTGCCCCGTACGCTCGCCCTGCATGTAGCGGCGCGCCAGGCGATGCAGTTCCTGGTAAACGATGGGAGTCAGTCTTTCGAGTGCGCCCTGATCTCCGCCCGTCCAGGCGCGCAATAGCACGCTAATGTCGCTCGCGGCCGGCTCCCCCGATTGTGCGGCGCGTTCCATTTGCTTATGGCGAATTATACCGCGCCGGGTTCTTGAGACCCTGGTGATCCTTTCGCCGGGCATTCTGCGCCTATTTAAAGTGGAGGAACATATGACACAGAAAAGCCTAAGACGCACTTTGATCGCCGCTACGCTGACGCTGGCTGCCAGTGCCGCTTTTGGCCAGGATAATGAGACCACCGCGAACATCCCATTCGCATTCCGGGCGGTTGGAAACGACCTTCCGGCCGGCCCTTACAAAGTGGTGCCGAGGACCGGATCCCCAGCCTTGCGTTTGCAGAACATGGACACCGGCAAGAGCGTGTTTATCCACGCCAAAGCTCCGATTTCGGCGTCCAAGACCGAGCGGCCCAGGATGGTTTTCCAATGTGGAGGCGAGGAAGGTTGCGCGCTGGCCACGCTTTGGTCGGGCTCCGATTCCGGACTGACGTTCGCCACCCCGAAGCTGACGGCCAACCAGCGGGAACGCCGCGAGACCGTCTATCTGGATCGCTTTAAGGCGAAGTAAGCCGTGTTGCCGGGATCGCCTGCGTGCCATACTGAATCACATATGGGCCGGGCGATCTTCGCATTCCTTATTGTGTCCACGTGCTCCGCCGCCGATTCAGGCGCGGGAATTCGATGGACGGCTCCCGCCGGCTGGAAAGCCGAAGCCGAGCGGCCGATGCGGTTGGGCACCTACACCGTCGCGCCGGGCGCGGAGTGCGCGGTTTACTTCTTCGGCTCCGGACAGGGCGGAAGTGTGGACGCGAATGTGGATCGCTGGGTTGGCCAGTTCGTGCAGGCCGATGGGAAGCCGTCGAAATCGGCCGCCAAGATCGCCAAGAAAACCATCCACGGCTGGCCCGTGACCACGGTAGATGTTTCGGGGGCTTACACCGGAATGGGCGGGGCGTCAATGTCCGATTACCGCATGCTGGCCGCCATCATCGAAGGGCCGCAAGGCTCGGTATTCTTCAAGTTTACGGGGCCGGCCAAGACTATCGCCGTCAATCAGACCGGCTTCGACAAGATACTTGCATCGCTTGCACCAGTGAGATAATCAAACCGAAGCAGTATGTTTCGAGCCGTCCGGGAACAGATCGAGACTGTCTTTCGCGGCGATCCGGCCGCCAAGAGCGCCGTCGAGATCTTTTTCTGTTACCCCGGTTTTCACGCCATTCTGCTGCACCGTGTGGCCCACAAACTATACACGTCGGGATTTCAGTTGCTGGCGCGCATCGTTTCGCAAGTCAACCGGATGCTGACGGGCATCGAGATTCATCCCGGCGCGACCATCGGGAGACGCTGCTTCATCGACCACGGCATGGGCGTGGTGATTGGCGAGACTACCGAAATCGGCGACGACGTGCTGTTGTACCAGGGCGTGACACTGGGCGGAACCGGCAAGGAAAAAGGCAAGCGGCACCCAACCATTGGGAACAACGTCGTGATCGGAACAGGCGCGAAGATCCTCGGGAACATTCTGATTGGCGATCACACCAAGATCGGCGCAGGTTCGGTGGTGATTCGTTCCGTGCCGGATCATTCCACTGTGGTTGGCGTGCCGGGCCGCGTAGTGCGATCGGGCGCCGACATTGGAGACCTCGAGCACGGCACTTTGCCCGATCCCGAGGGTCAATTGATCGACGATCTCGCCAAGCGGATCGACCAACTGGAAGCGCAGCTCAAGTTGTTGGCGGAAGATCGGCTGGCCGAGCGACGATGATCCGGCTAGCGCTCTTTTTCGCCGCGGTGGCGCTTTCTGCCGCTCCAATGAAATACACGTATTGGCTGGCGCCGTGCACCGATCCGGCATCGATGTGCCAACCCGACGATCCGCAACTGGCCGCGTGGGCTTTTGAGGCTTGGCAGAAAGCGTCGGGCGGGGAACTCGAATTCACGCGCGTGAAGGATCGCGATCATGCGCGCATCCGATTGTATTGGGCATCGGCTGAACAGGGCATGTACGGCGAGACGCGGCCGATGGCTTTCGAAGGACACTTGGGCGCGGAGGTTTTCGTGCGCCCATCGCCCCTGCCGGTGAATGGCGATCGATTGCTGCGCGACGCCATTGTGTATTTGACCTGCCTGCACGAATCGGGACATGCGCTGGGGCTTTCGCACACGGCGGTGTTCGAAGACATCATGTACAGCTTCCAGTACGGCGGCGATTTCAATGAGTACTTCGGGCGGTATCGGCGGAAGTTGGAATCGCGCGCTGACATCGCGAAGAACTCCGGAATGTCGGGGGCGGACCGGGCGCGGCTGATCGAGATTCTGAAAAACTGACCGCGGTCTAGTGCCCGCTGGGCGGGGCTTCGGTCTCGGCCTTCAACGGGAAATGCGCGCCTTGCGGAATCGGCGCCAGCATATTTTCCTTGCGGTGAATCAGGGTGGAAACGTTGTAGCTGGCGATTTCGAAACCGTGGCCGTGCGTAATGGCGTCCGTGGGGCAAGCTTCCACGCAGTAGCCGCAGAAGATGCAACGCGAGTAATCGATGTTGTAGACGTGCGCGTAACGTTCGCCACCGCTGATGCGCAGCTGATCGGTATTTTCCGCGGCTTCGATGTAGATGCAATCGGCCGGGCAGTTCGCCGCGCACAGGAAGCAGGCCACGCATTTCTCGAGCCCATTTTCGTCGCGCTGTAAGACGTGGGTGCCGCGAAAGCGCTCCTGAAACGAAGGGGGGACGTCGGGATAATCCTCGGTAATGGTGGGGTTCAGCATCTCGCCGAAGGTGACGGACATGCCTTTGGCAATGGCTGCGGCAGATTCGAACGCTTCAGTGATTTTGTTGGCCATTTGGAATTTCCATTATCGCAGGTCTCACGTTGATTAGAGCCCCGGATTGATTAGAGGCTCCGAACTGGGGCCTAGTTTTTGGAACCTCAACCGGCTTTCCATTCGGGCACGTGATCGTCGGGACCAAAGGGCGCCACGCCGGCGCGCGCGCCGATCTCTTCGAAATCGCGCTTGGAGAATCCAGCGAACGCGCGGCTGACGGTGCCGTCGGGCTCGATCAGGAACAAGGATGGAACCGATGTGATGGCGTAGGCGTTGCTGGCCGGATACTCCTGCTCCGATAGATCGAGCAGCGTGGGAAACGTGAGGCGAAAACGGTTGGCAAAGCCGCGCGTGGAGGAGGCGTCGTCCTGCGAGATGCCGATCACCTGGATCGCATGATTGGCCGCGAGCCGTTCCAAATAGGGCGCCGTGAGCTGGCAAACGGGGCAACTGATTTTGAAAAAAGCCAGGAGCGCGGGACCGTGCGCGAGAATTTCATCCAGCGTAATTTTTGAACCGTCGGGCGCGGTGAGCTGGAACGAGGGCGCTTTGGCGCCCGCAGCAATCTGCGCTTTCGTGCGACGCCCAAACATAGGAAGGGCTAGGCGCTTTCCTTGTTCTGTTGCACGAAGCTCAAAATGTCGAAGTGTTTAATTTCGCGATCGGGGAAGAAAGCGTTGATGGCTTCCTGCTCTTCATTGAAGATCTGAAAGACGGTGGACAACTTGGTGAGCAACACCAATTCCAGGTTGCGGCGATTGAGATGGCACAACTTGAGCGATCCGCCGGCTTTTTGCACCGACATAAAACAAATCACCATGGTGCCGAGGCCGGTACTGTCGATGTACTCGACTTCCTTCAGGTTCAGGATCTGTTGCAGGCTTCCTGCGGCCAACTGTTCGTTGACCTTCTCGCGCAAATCGGATGCGCCGCCGACGGTGAGCTTCCCGCTGACGTCGAGGATCTTGATGCCTTCTTTTTCGCGCGCCTGAATCTCAATCTGTGCCATGAGGATGTCCTTCTAGTGTACCCGCTCGGGCACGGGCGCGGCCGGAGTCTCAGGAGGAACGGCTGTCCAACGGCCTACGGGAAGCATTACGGTAAAACGCGTGCCTTCCTTTAACGTGCTTTCCACTGTGACCGCGCCGCCGTGCGCTTTGGCGATCCACGCCACAAAGCTGAGACCGAGGCCGAGGCCTTTTTCGGGGTCGGCTGATGGGACGCGGTAGAAGCGATCGAAAATGTGGGGCAAGTGGCTGGGCGAGATGCCGACGCCGGTGTCCTCAACGATCAGCTTCACGTGGTCGAATCGAGGAACCAGGCTGACTTTCACCTGTCCACCGGCGGGCGTGTACTTAATCGCGTTGCCTAGCAGGTTCGAGACCAGCCGTTCGATCTGGATGCGATCGGCATGGAGGGTGCAGCCATCGGGCAAGTCGGCCGTCAGGCGCACGCCTTCGGCTTCGGCCGGAATCTGGTGCTGGTCGACCAGGTCGCGCACGAGATCGCTCAAATCCACTTCATTTTTCTGCAAGACCAACTGGCCGGACTCGGCTTGCGAGAGCATGAGCAGCGCGCGGACGATATTCGAAAGCCGCTCGACGCCTTCGAGCGCGTCGGCCATGGAGTCGCGATACTGCTCGACGGTTTCAGCGGTAAAGAGGGCCACTTCAAGCTGGCCTCGCACTACCGTGAGGGGCGTGCGCAACTCATGCGAAACGTCGGTGGAGAATTGGCGGATCTGTTCGAAGGAGTGGTTCAGGCGCGACATCATGTGATTGAACGCTTCGATTAATCGGTCCAGCTCATCGCCGGTATTGCGCGACTCGATTTGCACGTCGAGATTGGAATGCGTGATGCGCTGCGCGGCGTCGGCCACCGAATTCACAGGGTCGAGCGCGCGGCCGGCCAGGAACCATCCGAGAACGCCGCTGAGCACGATGACGAGGGGAACCCAGGCGAAATATTCCCAGGTGAAATTGCTGATGACTTTGTCGTTGTAATCGAGGGCGCGGCCGATGGCGAGGTAATATTTGTGGCCGTCGTGATCGACCCACAGGCCGGAGCGGATCATATAGGGAACGCCGCTGGAATCCTTGCGGACGCGGATGGCGGGCTTGGCGGACTGCAGGATGGCGCGAATTTCTGCCGGCTGGTCGATGCCGAGGGAATCGTAAATTTCAGAGTGCTGCAAGGGGTGGCCTTCGGTATCGGCCAGCATGTAGATGCGCTGCACGCGGCGGACGGTGAAGCTTTCGTCGGGATCCTTTTCGTCGAAGACCCAATCGGGTCCTTCGGGGCCGGTGCGGAGATAGCCTTTGGCGGCGCCCCACTCTTCGTCGAGCACGCTCTCCATCTGGCTCTGAAACGTGGCGCTCAGGATTTGCCGGAACAGCATACCGAGCAGCACCAGGAGGACGGTGAAGAAGACGACGTAGCTCAAGGCCAAGCGGAAGCGAAGGCCTCTACTCCAGCTAAGACCCCAACCGAAAGCTTTGCCCGGTGCAATCATGACGCGATTATGTGACCTGTTCCACGGGGATGTCGGCGGTTTTCTCGGGCGTATCGAGCATGTAACCGATGCCGCGCACAGTGTGGATCATCTTGACGGGGAACTTGTCGTCGATTTTGCTGCGCAGGTGGCGGATGTAGACGTCGACGATATTGGTGAGGCCGTCGTAATCCATATCCCAAACGTGTTCGACGATCATGGTGCGGCTGAGCGGACGGCCGCGATTGCGCATGAGGTATTCGAGGATGCTGAATTCCTTGGGCGCGAGCTCGATGTTTTCGTTGGAGCGCGTGACTTTGCGGCGGATGCAATCGAGCAGGAGGTCGCCGACCTGCAGACGCTCGGGCATGGGCTGGCCGCGGCGCAGGCGGGCACGCACGCGAGCCAATAATTCGACGAACGCGAAGGGCTTGACGAGATAATCGTCGGCGCCGAGCTCAAGGCCTTTGACGCGATCGTCGACGGCGTCGCGCGCGCTGAGGATGAGGACCGGAGGGCTGGTCTTGCGGTTGCGAATTTTCTGCAGCACCGTGAGGCCGTCCATGTCGGGAAGCATGAGGTCGAGAATGATGAGGTCGTACTCAGCGCCATGCACCAGTTCGACCGCTGTGGCTCCGTTGCCGGCGACGTCGACCGCGTAACCGGCGCTTTCCAAGCCGCGGGAAAGGAAGTCTTGAATGCGTTTTTCGTCTTCGACGACGAGGATTCTCATAAGTTTGGGCGTGCCGCGGGGCCAGGGACGCGCCAAGTCCGTCGGCTGCAGTGCTCTATACCTTATTAAAGCACTGGCGTGGTTGGAGGGGTGTGGGGAGTGTGTGCGCGGGGGCTTTTTTCAAATTTCAAAAACGAAGCCACCGCAGGGACGCAGACAGGTGGCGCATCAGGGGTAGTTTTGTGTTTGGTGGTGATTTTTTCCTTAATGTTTTGGTTTGGAACGGGGCAGGGAGGCGGGCGGGATTTCAATCGAGTATAGCTGACGGGGGGGCGGTGGGAATGAGGGGAGCGGGCAAGTTGTTGGATTGGGGCGGGAAGGAGGTAGGTGAACCGCGTGACCAGGCTTTCAGCAATCCCCAGAGAGGTCGATTCCAAAATGCTCCGCGAGCACCGCGGTCGGCCTTATCAACAGGGGAACGACGCTAGATACCAGTGTTTCGAGAGCGCGAAGTGACCTGGGAACCGCTGGGCGTGATAGCCGCCGGCAAGGTCGCTATCCTGCGCCCGAAAGAATCTTTTGGTCGGGATCCCAAACCTCTAAGCCCGCTTTACGCAACTCCTGGCCAATCTTTTGAACTAGATCGCGGCCGCTCCTGGCATAGCCCAAGAAAACGCGGACCCTTTGCGGCATGAGGGTACTTTCGCTTTAGTGTGTTCCACTGACAGGTGGAAAAGAGTTCGGTGGCTGCGCAAGATTGGAACGAACGGCGTGACCGGGCTCGGTTTTGATTTATTTGCTAGCCTCTTGAATTATGAGATCTCGAACTTCGGGCTTTGTTTCGCGCTTGCTTCTGATGGCTTTGCTCGCGATTTCCGCGGCACCGGCGGCGACCACGACGGAGCGGCTGCAGGCGCTCGCGAAATCAATCACCTTCGACTGGGCGAAATCGCATCCGCTGGTGGCGACATCGCTTGGCTTGAGCGACGAAGACGGGTTGTTGGACACGCCGTCCGAGGCCGAGAATGCGCGCGATCTGGCGACCATCCGCGGCTGGGAGAACGAGCTTGCGGCAATCCCGCTCAGTGGCGCGACGCTGGCGGACGTGGACGACGCCAAGCTGCTGCGCGCGCAGTTGGTTGCCTTTGAACGGCAGTACACGGTCTACAAGACGTATGAAAAAGATCCGTCGGGCCCGTCGGTGGCGATCATGAATGCGATCTTCATCCAATTCCTGCACCTGCCGATCGCCGGCACCGAAGGGGCGACGAAGGCCGACGTGGACGCCGCATGGGAGAAGATCATTCAGCGAATGGCGGGCGCACCGGCGTACATCGCAGCGGGAAATGCGCTGGTGAAGCATCCGGGCCATTTGTTTGGCGTCACGGGAGCGGAGCAACTGGCTGGGGCGCAGAGTTTTTTTGGCGAAGCACTGACGGACGCGGCCAAGGCACAGCTTTCTCCGGGTAAACTCGCGGCGTTCGTCAAGGGGCGGGACGCGACGCTGGCTGCGATGGATCAGACCAAGAAATACATCGACGGACATGCGGCAGCGTGGCCCGAGAACTACGCGATTGGTCGCGCGGCTTACGACGCGATGCTTCGTGATGAGCAGCTATTGCCGTACAACTCCGACGATGTTGAGCGCATGGCTCGCGACGAACTGGCCCACGGATGGGCGGTACAGGTGTGGGTGGAAGAACTCGCCAAGGAGCGTGGCACGCCGATTGGTCCCGAGAGCGGCGGTGGGCTGGCCCCCGGGGGCGCGGCGCTGATCGACTATTATCGCGCGCACATTGCGCAATTGCGGGAGTTTGTTTCCGAGCATCACGTCGTCGATGTGCCGGATTGGCTGGGGCAAATGTCGATCATCGAGACGCCGAAGTTTTTGCAGCCGATATCGCCGGGCGCTTCCATGAATCCGCCGCTGTTGTTCAGCAAAGGCACCACCGGGTTTTATTTCATAACGCCTCCGACATCGCTCGCGGAGGCGGCCAAGCGGCTGGATGCCAATCAGGACTTCGATAACGATCGCATTCTCTCCACGGGGGCGCACGAAGCCATGCCGGGCCATTTTCTGCAACTGTCGATCGCGCGGCGCCATCCCGACTTGGTCCGCAAAATCCAAAGCAGCGGCGAGTTCGCCGAGGGCTGGGCGTTCTATGGCGAAGAACTTTTTGTGCAGCTCGGGCTATATCGAGACGATTTGGACGGACGCTACGAGGTGGCGCAGTGGGAACGTGTACGCGGCGCCCGGGCCATCGTCGATCCCGAGTTGGCAAGCGGCGCGTGGACGGTGGATCAAGCGGTTCAATTTTTCGTGCATGAGACCGGCTTCTCCGTGGAGCAGTCGAAGGCGGCCATCGCGGGAATTGCTTTGGGACCGGGTTACGTCATTGCGTATACGGTGGGTCGCGCGCAGATAGAAGAGCTGCTGGCGGAGTACCGGGGGAAGGCCGGCGCGGCCGCGTCGCTGCGCGATTTCCATGATCGGCTGCTATGTTACGGAACGACCCCGCTTTCGGTTGTTGGCCCGGAGCTGCTGGCGGACCTGGCGAAGCCACTGGCCGAGGTTCGCGCGAGCGCTGGTTACTGAGAGGCGACAACCGCCTGCAACGAAACAAATCTGGTAGCGTCTTACAAGCGGAGGCGTGCGCATGAAACGGTGGATTGGAATCGGCAGCGTTGTGATCGGACTCGTGGCCACTTCGGCTTGCGACCGCCGGGACGCGGATCGGGCTCGCTCGGAGGGTCGCGAGGCGCAGGAGAAAGCGCAAAAACAGATAGATGAAGCCAGCCACAAGATGCGCGAGCAGTTGAAGCGCGCCGATCAGCAGACGCGGGAGGATCTGGACAAAGCGCGCGATCAATTGCACCAGGCGCTGAGCCAATCGGAGCGGGATGCGGAGAAGGCGCGGGACAAGCTGCGCGATCGAACGAAGGACGACAACCAATAGGCCGGCCCGCGCCACTCGATTCGTAATAGGAATATAATCAGACGCGAATCGAGGCGGCCATGTATCTACGAATCTGCGCGGTGCTAATTTGCCTGCCACTCGCGGCGCAATGGAAGAACCTCCCATCGAAAGGTAAAACAAGTCTCTCGGCGCCGGCGCCACGGAGTGCGGATGGCCATCCGGACCTCTCGGGAATTTGGGAACCCCAAGCGAACCGGTTCGTGCGCGATATCGCGGTCGATCTGAAACCGGGGGCGGTGCCTTTTCAGCCGTGGGCCAAGGCGCTGTACGACCAGCGCACCGACGGATCGCATTCCAAGGAAGATCCGGACGCGAACTGCCTGCCGCAGGGCGTGCCTAAGATCGATGCCGCTCCCGCGCCGTGGAAGATTGTCCAGACGCCGGGAACGATCGTGATCGTATATGAAGCCTTCAATCTTTGGCGGCAGGTATTCTTGGACGGGCGCGAGTTAGAGGCCGACGTCAATCCTACGTGGATGGGTTATTCGACCGGCAAGTGGGACGGCGACACGTTAGTGGTGGATTCGCGCGGGTTCAACGGCAAGGCATGGCTGGATCAGTTAGGCAAGCCGTCGACAGAAGCGTTGCATGTGATCGAGCGCTTCCACCGCAAGGATTTCGGCCACATGAATCTGCAGATCACGATCGACGATCCCAAGGCGTACACCAAGCCGTGGACTGTCAACCAGGAAGTGCATCTGCTGCCGGACACCGAGCTGCTGGAGTTCATTTGCAACGAAAACAATCGGGATGTGGCGCATTTGCCGGGTCAGTGAGGGGTAGCAGAGTAAGGTCGCGGGCTCTGGAATAGTCATCTTCCCGTGGCAAGTCCTGAGGTGAAACTCTCAGGTCCGGATACGAGCACGCCGCAGTGACAACGGTACTCGCGCTCTATCGGCCGTTGAGAATTTGGGGCTCCTAATGGGGATGACAGGAGCCATCCAATGTTCCGGAAACAGGCGTGGACAGTATTGTGGGCAGGTCTCGTACTCACGGCAAATTCGCCAGGAGCCGAGCAGGAACGTCAGGTCAATGGCACCTGGCAGGGCCGCGTTGAAACGCTGGTGGTCGACAATTTTCAGGACGGTACCAGCCGGCAGCGGTTCTTTCTGAATACGCCGCGGGAGACGCTGGAATTGGATGGAGCCAGCGGTTTGGAGGCGGGCCAAACGGTGGAGGTGAGCGGCCGGGCCACGGGCAATCATCTGGTGGTTGCGAAAGTGAGCGCGCCGGCAGCTGACACGGCATCGAACACCTGCAGCGCGACGGGGCCGCAGAGTATCGCGATCATTCTGGCGTCATTTCCAAGCAAAGCGCTGCTCTCGTCTGTGACGCCAAAATTGATGCGCGACAGTTTCTTCGGCACTGGGCTAACGGTAAGCGAATTTTTGCAGGAATCGTCGTTCGGCGCGACCACGGTCACGGGAGATGTGCTGGGTCCATTCGTGCTGGATGCCGATTATTTCGACCAGCCGCTGGCTGCGCGCGATGCGGCTTTGCGGGCTGCCGCACCGACGGCGAATCTCACGAAATACAATCGCATTTTCGTGGTTGCGCCGCAGGGGGAGATGGGCATGGATTCGGGCGGCATGGCGTTGCTTGGGTGCGGGCCGATTCCATCGCCGCAGGGAACGCTGAACGCGTCGTCGATGTGGCTGGGCGCCGAGAGCATGGTGACGCAGGCCGATGTTGTCGCCACGGCTTCGCATGAACTGGGCCACGGCTTCGGCTTGGAGCACGCGCGATTCGCCGATTTTGGCAGCGATCCGGTGGGCCCGGTGGGCGAGACGGCGGCTCCGTGGGATCAGCTTCACGAATACGGCGATTCGTTCTCCAGCATGGGCCGAAATTCGGGCCAATGGGCCGCGCCGCAGAAAGCGTTGTTGGGCTGGCTCGCAGCCGGGGCGAATATTCAAACGGTCACCGCCGATGGGCATTTCGTTTTGTCGCCTTACGAGCGATCGGGCAGCGGGCAAGTGATCAAGGTGAGCCGGGGCACCGGGGCGAATGATTGGCTGTGGGTGGAATTCCGGCAGCCGCTCGGGACTTTCGATGCGACGCTGCCGCTGCAAGCTTTTGCCGGTGCGCTGGTGCATTATCAAGACCCAGCTCTGACGGCAACGATCGCCGGCGTGGATCCCGGGACCTACACCAATCTTATAAATTTTCACCCGGCTACTTTCGCGAACGATCCAACATTACACGCCGGAGAAACCTGGAAGGATCCGTACGGAAGCGTGACTCTTACCGTCAGCTCGGCTTCATCCGCGGGATTGAGCTTGAGCGTTTCGTATGCGCCGGCGCCGGTGTGCGCGAGTTCGCTTGGCAGCGAGCAGTCGTTTGGAGCAGCGGGAGGAGCCGGACAAATCGCGGTGACCGCAGCGGGAGCATGCTCGTGGAGCGCCATTTCCTCCGCCTCCTGGATCACGTTGGGACCGTCGGGGGACTCGGGGACCGGCAACGGCGGCTTCAGCTTCACGGTGGCGGCGAACGTCAACATGGCGCCGCGATGGGGCAAGATTACCGCGGGCAACGCTTTCGTGATTGTCACGCAAGCGGGCGCGGCGTCGGGATGGATTACGGTCACGCCGCAAGCTGCGACCATACCGGCGGCGGGGGGCACGGGAGAGATCGCGGTGGCAACGAGCGCGCCGGATCGCGCGTGGGCATTCGGAACGAACGTTTCGTGGATCACCGACGTCGAGTGCTCCTGCTATCTAGACGTGGGTCCGGCGACGCTCCGCTACATCGTGGCGGTGAACACAGGGGCGCAGCGCAGTGGTGTCATCAACATCAATGGCCAGGTGTTTACGGTGACGCAGCTGGCCGGAACCAGTCAAGTTGCCACCGTCAATTTCAATCAGCTTATGCCGGCGAATGCGCCCATCTCGCGAATGGACATGGCGATGGCGCAGTTCGGGAGTTCGGGCCAAGCGATTCTCTACGGGGGTAACTGGAACACCACGCGCTTTTCGGACACCTGGCTTTGGAACGGATCGAATTGGAACCTGCTGAC
This sequence comes from Bryobacteraceae bacterium, assembly GCA_035486995.1. Classification (GTDB taxonomy): domain Bacteria; phylum Acidobacteriota; class Terriglobia; order Bryobacterales; family Bryobacteraceae; genus Palsa-89. The sequence continues at coordinate 13,905 of DATHMO010000021.1, read as the reverse complement.
ACCGGCCAACAATCCGGGCATCTTGGCAGGGCATGCGATGGCGTACGATGCGGGTCGCGGACAAATCGTGCTGTTCGGCGGAATGGCGGGAACGCCGGCGGTGTATAGCAATCAGACTTGGATCTGGAACGGAACAAACTGGGTCGAGATGCATCCGGCGGTGAGTCCGCCCGCGCGCTACGGGCATGCCATGGCGTACGATGCGGCGACGAAGCAGGTGGTGCTGTTCGGCGGTTATGGCGACTTCGCCGAATCAAACGATACCTGGACTTGGAATGGCACGAACTGGTCGCAGGTGGTGAGCGCGACGAATCCTCCCGCGCGTTCCGGACACAGCATGGCCTTTGACGCGCTGCACGGCGAGATCGTGCTGTTTGGCGGGTTCTTGAGCCAGCCAACGCCGACGTGGTTCTCAGACACCTGGGTGTGGAATGGCAAAAAGTGGCAGCAGATTGCGAACCCTAAGCCACCTGAAGGCCGCGCGGGTCATGTGCTCGCGTATCATACGGGCCGGCAGGCGGTGTTCATGATTGGTGGCGCGGGCGGCAAGGACGTCACGACAAACACATATAACTACGACTTTACTCGCGAAACCTGGATGTGGAACGGGAGCACGTGGACGCAGGAGTTCCCCGCAATTCAGCCGGGCCCGGCATATACATTGGGGGCCGCGTATGACGACACCAAGCAGGCTTTGACCATCCAACTGGGCGATGACCTGACGTGTGTGTCGCGCGGCCCGAAGACGTTCGTTCTGAAATGAGTGGACGCTGAGCTAGAGCAGCGAGGTGTCGCGCCGGGTCCAGGCTTTGCCTTTTTCCTTCGACACCGCTTCGACGTCTTTGACATACGCGCCGGCCTGCGTCAGGATGTGATGCAGATCGTTGCCGATGCTGATGAACGGGAAGCCCTTCTCCAGGAACTCGCCGACGCGCGAAGTTCCGAATAGGAACAGGCCGAGGATGATGTTGTTCTTCTTGGCCGCGGCGCGCAGCTTATCGGTGGCGGCGAACAGCTCCGGCGAAGTGTACATGTCGGGGAATTTGTATTTCTCGAACAAGCCCATGGACATGCAGAGATCGTTCTGGCCGAGGAACAGCATATCGACGCCCTTCACGGCTGCGATCTCATCGATGTTCTTGATGCAATCGGCTGTTTCCACTTGCAGCGCGAGAATGACGTTGTCATTGGCGGCGCCGGCGTAGCCGAGCAAACCCGCCTTGTTCATACTGCGCTGCGGGAAATAGACCGATCGCGTGCCGGCGGTGGGATAGCGCGCGCAACTGACGGCCTGGACGGCTTCTTCAGCGGTATTGATGTACGGAACCAGGACGCCATCGGCGCCCATGTCGAGAGATTGCTGGATGCCGCCGCGATCATGATATCCGGCCACGCGGACCATGGACTTCGCGCCGCCGTTGGAAATACCGGCCAACATGCCGGACAATTCTAAATTACCCATCGGTCCGTGCTGTGTGTCAACCAGCAGCCAATCGTAGCCGGTATGTGCCAGCTGCTCGGCAACCGTCGGGCTGGCCGAATTCAGGAACAGGCCGAGTTTGGTCCGCCCCTCGCGCAGTTGTTTCTTAAACTCAGCACCACTGAGTACTTCGCTCATTCTTTGATGTCTCCTGGATTCCGGACGGGCTTAGAACCAGCCGGAAGTACATTATTTCCCGATCGCCGTTTCAGAGGCGTGGGTCTTCAAGAAGTATACACTGTGCAGGGATTTCCGAGAGGAAACCATCACTTAATGCGGGCTCGGAGAAGGCCGCCGGATCGATCGCTGGCGTCGAGCCACTCCACGCTGCCGCCGTCCTCCAGAATCTTATTTGTGATCCAGCTCCAACCCACGAAATAGATCTTGAACTGTTTTCCAGAGGTGGCAAATTCGCCATAGGGGTGGAAGGGAACGCCGATGTCACGGAGGGAGTCGCCTGCGACATCATCCATGTGCCGGTACTTGACGGCCGCTTTCTCGTCGTCGAGACAGAGAATGCGCGGCTTGACGTCGTCGGGGGCGTAATACCAGACTTCCAGGAACGCGATGTAGTTGCTGACGACCACCGGCTGATCGCTGGTTCCAAGTTCCTTGCGCAGCAGGCGTGCGCGAGTATACGGATCCCTCGAGCGCTTCGCGTGGATTTGGGTGAAGTGAAACAGAAAAGGCGCCAAGGCTGCGATTGCGCATGCGATTCCGATGGCCGCCCGCGGGCCCGCCCAACGAGCCGCTGCGAAGGTGATCAAGAGAGCAAAACCGGTGGTGGATAGAGCGAGATAGCGATCGACGTAGATATGCGGCGGGATTAAAAGCGCGCCGGTGATGGCGGCCATGGGCGCTAGCAGAAACAATGCAGCCGCGAGCCATTCGTAGTCGCGAAATGTGGACGGCCGATCTCCCGCCGGCGTCTCTTTGCGGCCTCCCAGAAGCAGCCAGAGGCCGATGAGGAGCGCGATGGGAATTAGAAATCCGATCACCGGCCAGAAATTCCAATAAAACCTGTAGTAATCCCGGATCCGCGCCCAGGACCAAGGATGCTGGTTGGTCTGGGCCACTCGCAGGATCACCAGCAACGAGATCGCAAGCGGCACCCCGCCGGCCGCGAATGCGATCCACACCGGCCAGTCGATTTTGCGCTGCCGATAGTTCCGCCAGGCTTCGGCTCCAGCCAGGGGCAAGTAAACGAAGACCGCCCAATAGTGATTGAGAAGTGCGCACGCGATGGCGGCCGATAGCGCCACGAGGGCGAAAGGGCGGTGCAGGCCGTCGGCTGCGGTTTGCCACGCGAGCAATGCGATGCCGCAGCAGCCGAGGACCAGCGCGTAGCTTCTGGCTTCGAACGAATAGGCCGAAAAGAGTGACGCGAATGGGAGCAGCATCGCCATGAAGGCGAAGGAAATGCTGGCTCTGCGCGCTACGAATGCAAAGAGGCAGAGACAAAATACCCAGAAGCCGATCATGGGGCCGAGCCGAAAGGCGACTTCGCCGTGCCCTACCAGCTTGTCGGTGACGTAAAACACCACGTGGCTGAGGGGAGGCATCCAGTCGGCCTTGCCGCCGGCGTGCAGCGCTGCTGATAGGTTGGGCTGGCGCGCCTCAAGAAGGGTAAGGATTTCGTCATACCAGAACGGTTTTCCGCGCGCGCGGAGCATGGTCATGACGAAGTACAGAATCGTCAGGATGGCCAGGATTTGGAACTTGAATCGATAGAGAAATCTCTCGCAAGCGGCGGCGCGCTGTTCCAAGTTGAATCCTTACCAAAAAACTGGCGACAGCGTTAGAATCGGGAATAAAATTTTCGGAAAATTCCGATAATCGCCTGATGTCAATTCTACTTGGATGCAAGCGCCAGGTCAAATGGCACTAAACATATAAGAATGAATAACTTGAAGCGCTGCAGCGCGAGTCGAGGTCCAGGCGCGCCCTAAGTAAGATGCAACGGGCGGCCGATAGATTATCGATGGTGTCGCCGTTCGAAGTGGGTGTGCTGTGCCTGGCAATTTTCGCGATTGCCGCGGCTGGGCTCCAGACCTGGAGGTTGAAGGAACGGCAAAGGGATCAGGAAAAGCTGGAGCGCTCCTCGCGGGTGATCGAGGAGGAACGGCGGGTACTGGAGCTGATCGCCAAGGGCGCGTCTCTCAAAGAAGTCCTGAACGCGCTGACGGCGGCGATCGAGCGCATGGCCACCGGCTGCTACTGCACCGTGCTGCTGCTGGACGAAGAGGGCAAGCGGCTGTGGGAGGGCTCGGGCGGAAGTCTTCCGGCAGCGTACATGCAGGGTGTGAATGGGCTGGAAATTGGGCCTGAGGTGGGCGCGTGCGGGTCGGCCGCGTTTCGGAACGAAACCACGATCATCGAAGACATCGCGAACGATCCCCGCTTTGGCGCGGCGACCGGATTTGTTTTGAGCTTTGGGTTGCGAGCCTGCTGGAGCGTGCCCATTCGCGATTCGAACCAGAAGGTGCTCGGCACGTTCGCGATGTATCACAAGCACCCGGCCAGTCCGCGAGATCGCGACTTGCGAGTGGTGGAGGCGGGTGCGCACTTAGCTGGAAACGCGATCGAGAGATTGCGCTCTGAAGAAAAGCTGCGAGAGAACGCTTTGCGCATCGCGATGGCGGAGAAGGCTGCGGCATTTGGGATTTGGCAGACCGATGTTCAATCGGAAGTAGTGTCGTTTTCCGAAGGGTTTGCCGCGCTCACCGGCCTGACCGGGAAGCCCTTGCACATGAGCCTAAGCCAATGGCGCGAGATGATTCATCCTGACGATCTCCCTACGCTCGATGAGGCAGCGCACGAGGGGATGGCGACTGGATCCTTCAGCGCGGAGTTCCGTGTGGTAGTGCGGGACGGATACGTGCGCTGGATGCGTAGCCAGGCGCGGGTAGAGCAGGAGGAAGGCCAGCCCAAGTTCATCAGCGGCGCGATGATCGACATCACGCAAGAGAAGGAAATGCTCTTGCGGCTGGAGCAGGCCCGTGCAGCGGCTGACGGCGCCAATCGCGCTAAGTCCGAATTCCTGGCCAATATGAGCCACGAGATCCGCACGCCCATGAACGGGATCATCGGCATGACAGAACTGGCGCTCGAGACCGAGTTGGATCTGACGCAGCGTGAATATCTGGACGCTGTGAAGTATTCCGCCGATGCGCTGCTGAGCGTGATCAACGAGATTCTGGATTTCTCCAAGATTGAGGTCGGGCGGCTGAGTCTGGATCCGATCGAATTCAACCTGCGGGATCATCTGGGGCACGCCATCAAGTCGCTGGCAGTGGGAGCGCATCAGAAGGATCTGGAACTAGCGTGTTTCGTTCCGCCCGAATTGCCGGAGTTCGTGATCGGCGATCCAGTGCGTCTGCGGCAGGTGGTGCTGAACCTGGCCGGCAATGCCATCAAGTTCACCGATCATGGCGAGGTGGTCCTGCGTGTGGAGGCGGAGCCGGAAGATGCCGATGGCTTGAATCTGCGCTTCAGCGTTACCGATACCGGCATCGGCATTCCACGCGAGAAGCAGAAGCTCATCTTCGAGCCGTTCACGCAAGCCGATACATCCACTACGCGGCGATACGGCGGCACTGGGTTGGGGCTCTCCATTTCCACGCGCTTGATCGAGATGATGGGCGGCAAAATCTGGCTGGAGAGCGAAGTGGGCGAGGGATCCACGTTCCACTTCACCGCGCGATTCGGAGTCGCGCACGGCGCCCTGGCGCGGCCCGTGCTCGCCGATCCAACCATCCTCCACGATCTGCGGGTGCTGGTGGTGGACGATAATGCCACCAATCGCCAGATCCTCGATAGGACGCTCAGTTTCTGGGGTGGGCGGCCAACAGCGGTGTCGAATGCTCCCGATGCGCTTCTACTTTTGCGGGAAGCCAAGGGCGCGGGCGTTCCGTTCAGCTTGATGCTGGCGGACTGCCATATGCCTGAAATGGATGGATTCATGCTGGTGGAACAAGTGCAGCAGTCGCCGGAGTTGGCGGGCTTGGTCACCATCATGTTGACGTCGGGAGGCCAGCGTGGCGACGGACTGCGCTGCAAGGAGCTCGGCATTGCTGCTTACTTGATCAAGCCCGTGCTGCAGGCTGATTTGCTGCAGGCACTGCTGCAGGTTTTGTCGGCGCATGACGGAGTGGCCAAGCCCGCCGCGGTGATCACCCGGCACACGCTGCGCGAAGGCCGCATTCCGCTGCGGGTCCTGTTGGCCGAGGACAACCTGGTGAATCAGAAGCTGGCGTGCCGGCTGCTCGAAAATCACGGAGACATCGTGGTGGTGGCGGGCAACGGAGTGCAGGTACTGGAAACCTTGGAGCGGCAGAGTTTCGACTTGATTCTGATGGACGCGCAGATGCCGCAAATGGACGGGTTCGAAACCACCGCCGCAATCCGGCGCATGGAGGAGGCCAGCGGCCGGCACCTTCCGATCATCGCGATGACGGCCCACGCCATGGTGGGCGACAGGCAGCGGTGTCTCGAAGCCGGCATGGACGGCTATATCTCGAAACCCGTTCACCCGCACGAGATGTTCGAAACCATCGAATCTGTGCTGGCGCATGGTGATAAAGGCGGCGTGGAAGAACCTTCGCAGCCGGTCCACCGTTAGACCTTCCCCAATTCATACAGCAAGCCTTCCGCCCGATCAGCTTAGACTGGAGAATGCTGCGCGTTCCGGTGGAGTCCCGAATTGCCGTTAATGGTGTCGAGATCGCTCTTTGGGAGTGGCCGGGCCAGGGGCGGCCAGTCTTTTTTTGTCACGCCAGCGGCTTTCACGCGCGGGTCTGGGACCGGGTGATCGCGCATCTTCCTCGGGAGCGCCGCTGTTTCGCGTTTGATGCGCGCGGGCATGGGCGCAGCAGCAAGCCGGCGCCGCCCTACGTTTGGCGGAACTTCGGCCGGGACGTGGCGGCGATCGCGGAATCCCTGGGACTATCGGGAGCGGTCGGAGTGGGGCACTCCATGGGAGGGCATGCGGTGACGCTCGCGGCGGCACTGAACCCGAGCTCCTTCTCGGCGCTGGCGCTATTCGATCCCGTGATTCGCGGCAACGATCAGTATCTCGGGTATTGGGGGAAGACGGAGTTCGTCCGGAAGCGGCGCAATCAATGGGCGTCGCAACAAGAAATGTTCGAGCGCTTTCAAAACCGTCCGCCATTCGACACCTGGGATCGCGGTGTGCTCCGCGATTATTGCGAGTACGGCCTTGAGCCCGCTGGTGACGGTTACAAACTCGCGTGTCCGCCCGAGGTCGAAGCTTCCGTCTACGAAAACAGCTCCGTGCCGGAATCGAATATTTATCCCGAGATCGCGACCATCACGATTCCGGTCCACGTGGTGCGCGCCGGACAGTATCGCGATCCCGCGAATGTGATGGGTTCGTCGCCCACGGCGCCCGGTTTGGCGGCGAGCTTCGCACGCGGCGTCGACACGCTTCTTCCCCAGCATTCGCATTTCATTCCGATGGAGGCGCCGGAGCTGGCGGCGAAATTGATCGCGAACAGCCTGCTCTAATAAAGAGAGTGTCCATTGAAGAACAACTGACGTATTTGAAGAAGGGCCTGGCCGATCTGATCCGTGAGGAGGATTTGCGCGAGCGCCTGGTCCAAGCTGAGAAGGCGGGACGGCCATTGCGCGTGAAGGCGGGCTTCGATCCCACGGCGCCCGATCTGCACTTGGGACACACGGTGCTGCTGCGCAAAATGAAGCACTTCCAGGATCTCGGGCACCGCGTGATCTTTTTGATCGGCGATAACACGGGGCTGATCGGCGATCCGACAGGGCGAAACACCACGCGTCCGCCGATGACGCGCGAAGAGATCGACAGTAACGCCGAGACGTACAAGACCCAGGTATTCAAGATTTTGGATCGCGAGAAGACCGAAGTGCGCTTCAACAGCGAGTGGCTCGCGCCGATGAAGTTTGCCGATATCATTCGCTTATGCTCGAAGTACACCGTGGCGCAAATTCTGGAGCGCGATGAGTTTAGCAAGCGCTTCAAGGAAGGCGTGCCGATCTCGGTGCATGAGCTGCTGTATCCGCTCGCGCAGGGCTATGATTCGGTGATGCTCGAATGCGACGTGGAGATGGGCGGGACCGATCAGCGGTTCAATCTTCTGGTCGGGCGCGAGTTGCAGCGCGACGCCGGGCAACCGCCGCAAATCGTGGCGATGGTTCCTCTGCTCGAGGGGACTGACGGTGTCGAGAAGATGTCGAAGTCGAAGGGCAACTACATCGGAATCACCGAGCCGCCCAAGGTGATGTTCCGCAAAGTGATGGGCATTAGCGACACGCTGATGTGGCGCTATTGGGAATTGCTCACGGATAACAGCCTGGCTGAGATTGCGGCGATGAAGACGGAAGAGCCGATGCATGTGAAGATGTGCCTGGCGCGGCAGATTGTGGCGGATTTTCATTCGACGGAGGCGGCGAATCAGGCGCAGGCCGATTTTCAGCGGGAGGTGCGTGAGGGGCAGCAGCCCGACGATATCGAGACGGTCTCATGGCCGTCCGAGGCTGGGCTCAATTTGCCGAAAATATTGCTTGGAACGGGCACGGTGCAATCGCGAACTGACGCTGAGAGGAAAATCAAAGCTGGAGCCGTCGAGATCGACGGGGTCAAATTCACGGAGTTTTCTTTGCCCGCAAAGAGCGCCATGGTCGTCCGCGTCGGCAAGAAGTGGAAAAGGATCGTGCCCTAGGCATGGAAAAACGACATTTCGTTTGGAAGATTCGCGGCCGCGAGTTGCTGCTCGGCGAGCGCACACTGCTGATGGGCGTCCTCAACGTGACGCCCGATTCGTTTTCCGACGGCGGCAGGTATCTGGATCCCGATCGCGCGTTCGCTCGCGCTGTTGAACTGGAAGAGCAGGGCGCGGACATCATCGACATCGGTGCGGAATCGACTAAACCGGGCTCGGAGCGTGTTTCGGAAGCCGAAGAGCTACGGCGCCTGGTCCCCGTTCTCAAGCGCCTGGATGGCAAATTGAGCGTGCCGATTTCGGTCGACACTTATAAATCGGCCGTGGCTGAAAAAGCGCTGGAGCACGGCGCGGCGCTGATCAACGATCCTTCCGGCCTGACGTTTGATGCGCAACTCGCGCGCGTCGCGGCCCAGCATGACGCGGGGCTCATCATCACTCATATGCGGGGCACGCCCGAGACTTGGGCCAAGCTCGCGCCCATCAAAGACGTCATGGGGACCATTCGGCGGGATCTGGACGCATCCGCGCATCGCGCCGTGCGTGCGGGTGTGGATCGCGCGCGCATCGCCATCGATCCGGGCCTCGGATTCGGGAAGCGCAAAGAACAGAACGCGGAGATTTTGGCGCGGCTGGCGGAGTTGGCGATGCTGGAATTTCCGCTGGTGGTGGGGCCGTCGCGAAAGTCGTTCCTGCCGCAACTGGAAAAGCCGTCGGAGGGCTTTCTGCAATGCGCGACCGCGGCGGCCGTCACTGCCGCGATTCTGGGCGGTGCGCACCTGCTACGCGTCCACGATGTACTCGAGATGAAGGCCGCGGCTCTGGTGGCCGATCAAATATTCAGCTTCGCTGGCACTTCGGACAGTAATGCGTCCCCCGCTGGCCCACCACGATCCGGCGGATCGGCGTTCCGCAAGTAGGACAGGGCTCACCGGCACGTCCGTACACCTGGTGCTGTTCCTGGAAACTGCCGCGCTCGCCGTCGGCATCCACGTAATCGGAGATCGAAGAGCCTTTCAACCGAATCGCGGTGGCGAGAATATCGATCATGGCGCCGTGCAGCCGAGAGGCGCGGTCCTTGCTTAAACTCGCGGCATTGGCGCGCGGATGGATGCGGGCTTCAAACAGCGCCTCATCGGTGTAGATGTTGCCCATGCCGCGCAGGAATCGTTGATTGAGCAGCAGCGGCTTGATTCCCGAGCGGCGCGTCTTCAGGAGCTTGCGGAAATCGTCGAGCGCGACCGTTAGCGCATCCGGCCCCAACGCAGCGGCACGAGCTGGAAGCTCCGCGCTCCATTCGATGCGGCCGAAGTGGCGGACGTCGTCGTAGACCAGCAGGCCTCGATCGAGTTCGAAGACAGCGCGGGCGTAAGGGCCGGGCTCGGAATCCATGAGCAGCTTTCCGGTCATGCCCAAATGAATCACGAGCACGCCTTCGTCGAGCGCGAGAACGATGAACTTGCCGTGCCGTTCCACCGATCGCACCAGCTGATTGCGAACACGCTTGCGCAACTCCGCGAATTTCTGGCGCACCACGTGATGCGACGAAAACTTCGCGTCGATGATGCGGCGTCCGGTGAGCTTGGGCGCGAGCGTGCGAACGACGGTCTCGACTTCTGGAAGCTCGGGCATTAGCTACGGGTCACTTTAAGTACGGGCCTGCGGATCGATCAGAATATCGTCTCCGTCAGCTTTCACCGCAAAGCGATTCAGCTTCACCGTGGGATCGAAATCGTTCTCGCCGGTGCGGCAGTCGTAAGCCCATTCGTGCCACGGACAAATCACCAGGTTGTCTTGCACGTTGCCTTGTCCGATGGGTCCACCGGCGTGCGGGCAGATGCCGTCGAGCGCGTGCAGTTCGCCGTTGAGATTGCAGATCGCGTAGGGAGTATCGCCCAGCGTCACTTCGGTCACCGAGCCGGGCGGCAATGCGGCGAGTGAGCCGACTTTCACGAATGCCATACCAAATGTTCTACCACTTCCCGTGGTGTTCTTTTTCGCGATCCGCGCGCCGCACGCACAGAGCCCGATTCAAGCCTGAGTCGCCAGCAGCGACCGATGCCCGTGCACCATCGCCAAAATCAAGCGCCCAGCCTTCGCCAGCTTGTTTCCCCGGCGTCGAACTCCACTGCCAGCCGGTGAGTTTGATCGGGGCTTTGATGCGATAGGTGCTCTGGGTATCGGCGCCGCCAACCAGAGCTTGCAGATCGTCGATGGAGGGGAGTGTCCAGTTGTGAAACCCGGCGAGAGTCAAGTCGCGACAGTAGCGCTGCGCCTGAATCCAGCTCAAGCCTGAGCCGTTATCGGCGGCCGTCCACATCAAATGCGTATCGGGATCGATCCAGTAGGGGGATTTGTCGGCGCCCTGGCAGAAGCTCACGCACCAGAGCGCCAACGTGGCAACTACGAGAGACTTCAACGGCTCGCTACGTCCGTGGTCGGCTGGGCAATGGACGCGGTGCTTTGCGCGCCGTCAGCGGTCAGCAAGCGATCGATGATCGACGTGAAGTCGTCCTTCAACTCCTTGCCGTAGACGCCGCTCGCGGCCGATGCGAATCCCGAGTAGGTGGCTTTCACTTTGCCGTCGCGGCCGATGAACAGCGTCGCCGGCCAGGTGTTCAGATTCACCGCTTGCGGAACTTTGTCCCACATTTCATCGGGCGTTCCAGCGATCAAGTAAGTGTACGGAACCTGGTACTGCTTGATGAACGCCTTCACGCGCGTGAGCGATTCCTGCTGATCGGCTTCTTCGAAATCGAGCGCCACCACCTCGACGCCTTTGGCATGATACTGCTTGTAAAGCTGCACCAGATATTTGGCTTCGTCGTGGCAGTTGGGGCACCAGGTGCCGGTCACGATCGCGAGCACGACTTTGCCTTTGAACTTCGGATCGTCATTCGATTCGATCTTGCCGTCCACATCGCGGAAGCTATAAGTGAAGACTTCGTTCGGATTTCTGACAGAGGTGTGCGTCAGATAATTCGCGGGCTCCGGCAGACCTTTGGCGCGCGCGACTTCGGGACGATACGCCGTGAGGATTTCGTTGCGCGGCTCGGCTCGCAGATTGACTGAAAGCGAACCATCCTGCTGCGGTGTGATCTCGATGAGACCGGGCCTTGAACCATCGAAGTGGCTCGCGACAAACTTGCCGTCCTGCCAGCTTCCGGTGAGTCCGCCAGTATCGCCGTCCACGCGCAGAACGGTGGTTTCAATGTCCGCGCCCTTTTGTTGGACGATCAAGCGCCAGGATTTCTCGCCCTTGGGAGAGTCATGCGGCATTTCCCATACGCCGTCGATATTGGGAACTTTGGCTACCGCTTCGGCGCTGGGCGCGACATAACGCTTGGCGTGGAAGGGGGTGAACGAATCGCCAGGAGCTTCGGAAAGCTTGCCGGGCGTGATGTTGATCGCACTGCGCCGGGTGACGATGATCTTACCGTCCAGTTCGCCGTCCTTGAGGGTCGCTTCGATGTCGGTCAGGTAATGCTCGAAGTTGAGTTTCACCACTCCGTTCTCGATGCTGGCGCTGGTGGTGGTTTCGATGTCGTCGCCGCCGTTGTGCAGCGTACCCACAACGTGATCGCCGGTTCCTGAGATATCGAGACGGAACGGGATCTGGGTGCCACCCTTCTGCGTCATGGTGGCGGCCCAACGGCCGTCGAGATTCGCCGTGCTGGTTTGAGCGAACGTCGAAACACTGCCGGCCAGTGCCATCACGATGATGCCCACCAGATTCTTGTTTCTCCACAAAGTTTGTTTGTTCATGAATTTCCTTTCCTTACTTCTTGCTTCCAGTTTTGAGGTAGGCCCGGCTTCGTGGCCACCAGGATTTCGAGGATCGCTCGCCTGTCCTGGTTTGAAAGGGACGCGAACTCAGGGCCTTGTTCGCGGCCGCTCAGAATATCGAATAACCGGCGATAGATATAATCCTTGGCCGACGCTGGAATGGCGTCGAACGCCTCCGAGTAAATCAGATAGCTGCAAGGGTATTTGAAGATTCGTTTCTGAAGATCGAAGTCACGCAGAGAACGGCCTTGTGAATCGCGCGGACCACGGGCCGCGAACTGCCGCGCAAAATCGGATGTTCCGGCGATCGGAGCTTGCAAAGGAATTTCGTTAGTGAAGAGCAGATACCGCACCAACTTCTCGGCCGAACCTTCGATCTGTTTCTGCCTTTCTTCAGCGCTTCGTTTGGGATCGGCCTCGACGATCCGGGTCGTGTAATTGGTCAGCGTGATCCAGTTATGCATTTGCGTTTGATGCGCGAGAACCATTAGTGCGACGATGTCGCTCGATCCGGTGAGATACGATGCGGTGTTGAACTGTCCCGCGGGATTGGTCGACATCGCGCCCTGGCCGCCGTTCTTCGCAGTGACGTACCAACCGCCCCAGCGCTGGCTGATGGGGCTTTCCTGACCGGTGATGAACGACTTTTCCGTGGCGTCCGCCGTGCCATCCGGCTTGGTAAATACCGACCGCAGCATGACGCCTGGGATGCCCTTTGTGGAACCCGCGACGTGGCACTGGATGCAATCGACTTCGGATCGTTCAAAGCGCGGCTGTTTGTCGCGATGCTCATCCATCACGTAAAAGATCGCGCCTTGCATGGGATCGAAGGAGGCAAATTCTAGAAACCTCCCATCATGCACCTGGCCAACGTAAACATCGTCGTTGTAATAGAGAGCACGGGGCGCGCCAGGGTTGATCTCCGGGTATTGAAAGCTGGTTTTGGAAAATACGAGGGCCTGCGAACTCACCGAGATATGCAGCGCGTCGAGAATCGATTTCAGATAACCGTGCTTGGGGTCGTAGTGCAGCTTGAGCTCGCCGCGCTCCAGCCGCTTCTCGAGTTTTGCGACCGGATCGTTTAATTCCGATGACCGATAATTGATCGGGGCATCAGCGAAAGGTAAGAAACCTTGGTTCTTCTCCACGACGCGAGTGGCAGGCGCTTCCTCACCAAGGCACACCGCAATCGACAAGAACAGAAGGAAGCGGTATCGTGAGCCTCGGGGCATGTCGAATCGAGTTCTACACTACACAGATAGAGTATACGGTGTTGGCGAGGGGGGCGTCAATCGGTAGGTCGCGATTCTCCCCAGCGCCGCGATCAGCCGGTCAATGTCCTCGCAGGTGTTGTAAAACGCCAGCGATGGCCGCACCGTGCTTTCCACGCCGAAGCGTCGCAAAATCGGCTGCGCACAGTGATGTCCGGCGCGCACCGCAATGCCTTCGCGATTGAGCGCGGTGCCAATGTCCTCGGTCTTGTGACCATCCAGAACAAAAGAGAGCACGCCTGCTTTTTCCGGAGCCGTGCCGATCAGCCGCAGCCCGGGAATCTCTTTGAGAAGCCGTGTGGCGTAAATCAATAATTGGTGCTCGTACTCCTCGATTGTCTGCAGCCCGATGTTGCTCACATAATCGAGCGCCGCGCCTAGACCCACCGCGTCCGCGATGTTGCCGGTCCCAGCTTCGAATCTGCGGGGTGCAGGTTGGAACAGCGAGCGCTCAAACGTAACGTCGGTGATCATATTGCCGCCGCCTTGCCACGGCGGAGCTTCGTTGAGCAGCGCTTCTTTGCCGTAGAGAACGCCGATGCCGGTGGGCGCGAAAATCTTGTGACCGGAGAATACCAACCAGTCGGCATTCAGATCCTGAACGTTCACCGGCATGTGGGAAACAGATTGAGCGCCATCCAATAAAACCTTGGCT
>DATHMO010000020.1:0-3177 GCA_035486995.1 Bryobacteraceae bacterium | reverse complement strand
TATCCGGGCGGAGGAACGACGGCTCCGAGGGTCGCCCCACTCATAGGTTCGAAGATGAATGCTGCGGCGTCACCGTTAGAATCGTCGATGGCGCGCTGTAGTTCTGCCGCGTATTGCTGGCCGCAGTTGCGACATCCGTCGCTGCAATCGAAAGAGCAGCGATAGCAATAGGGTATCCCGATGTGATGGAACTCGCGCACCATCGGCAGGTAGATTTCCCGGCGGCGTTTGTTGCCGGAGACCGATAGTGCGCCGAGCGTGGAACCGTGATAACTCTGCTGGCGGCTGAGAATCTGGTAGCGGCGGGGTTGTCCGATCTCGACTTGGTATTGCCGCGCCATCTTCAAGGCGGTTTCGATCGATTCGGAGCCTCCGCTGGTGAAGTAGACGGCGCCGCCGCGGAAGTGGTCCCCTGCGAATGTAAGCAACTCTTGCGCGTATTCCTCGGCAACCGGCGTGGTGAACTGGCTGGTATGGACAAATTCAAGCTTTTTCGCCTGCGCAGCCATTGCGGCGGAGATTTCGGGCACACCGTGTCCGATGAGATTGACGGCCGCCGATCCGGCCAAATCGAGGTAGCGGTTGCCTTCGGTGTCCCAGATGTAAACGCCTTCGCCACGAACGGCGGAAGGGAAATCCTTGCGGAACGACCGCCGGAAGACGGAAGACCTGGCTTTAATTGGCGTGGAGAGAGCCACAAAAGGATTATCGCATCCTATTCCATAGGCTATAGCTTCAGAGGATCCCAAAGATCAGCCGACCTTTTGCCGGTTTGGATCATCTAAACAAAATGGATTCTGCGTGTTATGGCGCGACCTCGGCCTTTTGAGGTTTCGATCGACCGCTTTGCAAGGAGAAAGTCATGAACAACTTTCGTTTTTCAATCCCGGCCCTATTGGGAGTGGTTTTATTGGTCGGAGCAAGTGGGATGCTGGCAGCGCAAGCGCCGCAGGGCCCCGGGACACCGGTGCAACTCGTGGTCACGGTCGAACCGAAACACGGGAACGAAGTTCCTGCGATTCGCCGCGATGATGTGATGGTTTATGAGGGGCACGACCGCGACCAGATCGTGGATTGGATCCCGGCGCAAGGCGATCACGCGGCGCTGCAGCTTTTCATCCTCATCGACGACAGCTCGAGCTCAAGTCTCGGCTCGCAAATCGGTGATATAAAGCAATTCATCGCCTCACAGCCGCCGACAACTCTGGTGGGCGTGGCGTATATGCAGGACGGCACAGCGCGGATCCTGCAGGATCCGACGAACGATCACGATAAAGCCGCGAAGGTAGTGCGGCTACCGATGGGTACGGCCGGTGCGAACGCGAGTCCGTATTTCTCTGTGAGCGACCTGATCAAGCGCTGGCCCGCGACGACGGCGCGGCGCGAAATCTTGATGGTCACCGACGGCGCCGACCGGTACTACGGGAGTGGGAACCTCGACGATCCGTATGTCCAGGCAGCTATGGACGATGCTGGAAAAGCGGGAATTCAGATTTCATCGATCTACAATCCGGGTGCAGGGCACTTCGGGCACAGCCGTTTCCAGTCGTATTGGGGGCAGAATTATCTGGCTGAATTGTCTGAGGGCACCGGAGGCGAGGGATACTACTTCGGCATGACGGGCAGCGCGGTCTCATTTGCGCCCTTTCTCGATGACTTCGCGCGCCGGCTGCAGAACCAGTACATTTTGGCGTTTATTCCCAAGCCTCAGAAGAAATCTGGATGGCAGAAGGTGCGGGTCAGTTCGGAAGTTCAAGGTGTCGATCTGATTTCGGCAGGCAGAGTCTACGTTACTGTGCAGAAGTAACGCTTCCTGTTTCGGAACGTGAGTAATGCGGGAGGCGAGACGATCAACACTGGCGGTTTGAGATTCCGATAAGATTGAGAATCTGATCGGGTCTCGATGACGAAACTGCTCCGTTTTTTCCGGCCATCGCACCAACACACGGCGTTCTCGGCTACGCTGCTTTTGATCAGCGCGGTGATGATGTCGCGCGTGATCGGATATGTGCGCGATGCCTATATTGCCTGGGCGTATGGAGCGGGCGGGGCTACCGACGCCTACGTGGCGGCGTTTACTCTTCCGGACTTTCTAAACTACATCGTCGCGGGCGGTGCGGCGTCGATTACCTTCATCTCGATTTACACCCGCTTTTTGGCGGAGAAGCGGGATGAAGATGCCAAGAAAACGTTCTCGATCATCATCACCGTAATGACAGCGGTGATGATCGTGGGAACGATCCTCACCGAGATATTCACGCCCCAGTTCGTGCGATGGTTTGTGAAGGGATTCACGCCTGACAAGATTGATTTGTGTGTGCATCTCACGCGGATCTTGCTGCCAGCGCAGATTTTCTTCTATGTCGGTGGCGTGGTCTCGGCTGTCTTGCTCTCCCACCGGCTGTTTTTGTTCCCTGCATTCGGACCGCTAATCTACAACCTATTCATAATTCTTGGCGGGGTTGTTGGCGGACGCCATTTCGGAATTGCCTCGCTCGCCTACGGGGCGTTGATCGGGAGCTTTGCCGGTCCATTTCTCGCAAGCGTGATTGGGGCGGCGAAGATTGGCACCGGATACAAGCCATCCTTCGATATAACGAATCCGGCGTTTCGCGAATGGGTGAAGCTGTCTGTTCCGTTGATGCTGGGCGTTTCGCTAGTGACGGCGGATGACTGGATTCTGCGCCACTACGCATCCAGTGGTGTGGGTGATATTGCCCGTCTGAATTACGCGAAGCGTCTGTTCGCCGTGCCGATCGCCGTGTTGGGACAGGCGACGGGACAGGCTTCGCTGCCGTTCTTCGCGCGACTGTTTAATGAAAAGAAGCTGAAAGAATTCGCCGCAACGGTGAACGATTCGGTATATCGCGTATCAGCGGCATCGTTTTTAGCGACGGGATGGATGATGGCTGCCGCCGTCCCGCTGATCGATCTGGTCTACCGCCGAGGAAGGTTTTCCTTCGCCGACACGCAGACCAGCGCGATCTACTTTTTCTGGTTCTCTTTATCGTTAGTGCTGTGGTCAGCCCAGGGTTTGTACGCGCGAGCGTTCTATGCCGCCGGCGATACATTTACGCCCATGGTCGCCGTCAGCGTGATCACACTCGCGTCGCTGCCGGTCTACTCATTCTTGTTTCATACGTTCGGCGTTGTCGGCCTGGCGTGGGCGTCGGACAT
>DATHMO010000019.1:0-11685 GCA_035486995.1 Bryobacteraceae bacterium | reverse complement strand
TGAAACAGATCAATACCAGTAATGTTTCAAAGCTCGCGCAGGCGTGGTCGTATAAGCTGCGCCCCGACGCGAATAGCCTGCCTGCTGGAACGTTGAACGAAGTGACGCCGATCGTGGTCAGCGGCGTGATGTATTTGCCGGCCGGCAATCGCGTTCTCGCTCTCGATCCGGAAACCGGCGCTGAAATCTGGCGCTATGAGGTGAAGAGCGGCGCGGCATCGCAGCGCGGCGTCTCCTATTGGCCGGGAGACAAGGAGAATCCACCGCGCATTCTCTTCCTCGCCGGTCACAAAATGGTGGCGCTGAACGCGAAAACCGGCAAGCTCGATCCCGGTTTCGGTAATGAGGGCGAACTGACAATGGACGTCCCGTTCGCTGGCGTGCCGACGATCTATAAGAACGTGATCCTGGTCGGCATGAACATGTTCGGTCCGGGCGAAGAGCATCTGCATCAGCAGGACGAACTGCCGGGCGGCATGCCAGGCGATTCCCGCGCTTACGACGTGCGCACGGGCAAGAAGCTTTGGGATTTTCACGCCGTTCCATTGCCCGGCGAAGTGGGCCACGACGATTGGAAGGAAGGCAACTGGAAGCGCTCCGGGAACAACATGTGGTCCTACGCGATCACCGTGGATGAGAAGCGCGGCATTGTCTACATGCCGATGGGCGGCCCGGCTGCGAATTACTACGGCGGCGATCGCAAGGGCAACAACCTGTTCGCGAATTCGGTGGTCGCGGTGGACTACGCCACGGGCAAACTCAAATGGTATTTCCAAACAGTGCATCACGAGCTTTGGGACTACGATTTGCCTCCGGATCCGGTGCTGATCGATATCGTGAAAGACGGCAAGAAAATTCCGGCGCTGGTGCAGACCGGCAAGTCCGGATACATGTTCATTCTCGATCGCCTCACCGGCAAACCCGTGTTTGGCGTGGAAGAACGCCCGGTGGCGCAAGGGAGCGTTCCCGGCGAATGGTATGCCGCTACCCAGCCATTTCCGCTGAAGCCGCCCGCGCTAGCGCGCACAAGCATTTCGCGCGCCGACTTGGTGACGGCTGATGACACCTCCGCCGACCACGCCAAAGCCTGCCAGGAAATTTGGGACAAGCATGGCTTCCAGGATGCCGGGCCGTTTGCGCCGTGGGTTTATCAGGGCGAGGGCACCCCGCCGCACGAAACCATCAGTATGCCAGGACCCACCGGCGGGACCAATTGGGGCGGCGCCACCGCCGATCCCGAGACTGGGTTCGTTTTTGTGAATTCGCAGGACAGCCCCGGGACGGGGTGGATGATGAACAATCCAAAGGCCAAAGAAGATGGCGCACTGCCGTACGTGATGCGCCCCGGCTTTTTCAGTTTCTCGGCTCCCTACAAGGATTCCGACGGGAAAAATCTCGGCAATCTGCCCTGCATCAAACCGCCATGGGAGCGATTGTTTGCCGTGAACGCAAATACCGGCGAGATTGCGTGGCAAGTGCCGCTCGGTGTCACCGATTTTCTACCGCCCGAGAAGCGGAATACCGGACGGTCTGGAGCGTTCGCGGGTCCCATCGTAACGGCGGGTGGGCTAGTGTTCATCGGCGCAACCAGCGATGCCCGCTTCCGCGCTTTCGACTCGAAAACCGGAAAGGAACTGTGGACCACACAGCTTGATTATTCCGCCACGGCAAATCCGATCACGTATCAAGGCAAGAGCGGCAAACAATATGTTGCCGTGGTCTCGGCTGGGCCAGGGAAGGGGAACAATCAGGCGCTGGTGGTGTTCGCGCTGCCGTAGCACGACCGCTGTCAGCGTTCGATCGGAGCGCCCGCAAGCCATTTCTTTCCGCGCGCATACAAAGCTTCTACCTCGGGCCCTTTCAGTCCAGGCATGTCGGTTTTCACCTTGTAGCCGATGTTGCTCTGCAAGTACGCCAGGTGGCGATAACCTTCCGGGAAACGCTTGAGCAGGTCGTGATCCAGCGAAAGAAGCCTGCCTGGATCCACGGGGTCCATGCGATCCTTCTCGTAGATGGGCTGCCGCAGGACGATGCCCCAGCGATCGTTTCGTTTTTCGAAGAAATCGTAGAAGCGGCCGGTGCACACCACGTCACAGGCGACATCGTGAACCAGCGCGCGCTGATTGATGCTCATCTTGGTCTGCGAAATGGCGCGCGTGCCTTCGATGTCCACGGTAAAAGCGCCTTGAAAGTGCAAAATGTTGACGCCGCGAGCGAAGCCTTCCTGGCTCACGCGAATGAATTCGTCGGCGGTGCCCTGGAACCAGGTGGCCATCATGTAGCCGTCGTCATGCCATACGGTGCGAAAGCGTTCCCAATCGCCCGCGTCGCGCCAGAGCACCCAATTGTCCACCACACTTCGGATCGCCAATGCTTCCATGAGATCGTTTGACATGCGAAGACATTGTATTATGTACGAGTGCTCCGGACCGTAGCGCTGCTTTTTGCGTTTGTGCTGGTTGGCGTCGCGGCGAATCCCACACCTCGACTGCCGGACGGCAAGCCGGATTTCGGCGGCAACGGAATGTGGAATCCGCACTACGCGGGAAATATGGCGGAGACCAGGTATCACGGGGCTCCCGGCGTAGACGCGAAGGTCGACGTACCATTTCAACCTTGGGCGAAGAAGATTTTTGACGAGCGCCAGGAATCGCAAGCCAAGGACGATCCGGAGGCGCGCTGCATGCCCGCCGGCCTTCCACGCTACATGTTCACACCGTATCCGTTCGAAATGATTCAAACCGGCAATCGCGTGATCTTCCTGTATGAGGGCAGCGCGCACATTTGGCGCGTCGTTCCGATCGGTGAGAATCTATCGCATCCGGCCGATCCCAATCCGACATGGATGGGCGATTCGATCGGGCACTGGGACGGCGACACGCTGGTGATCGACGTGGTGGGTTTCAATGACAAGGCGTGGCTCGATCAGGCGGGCCATCCGCATACCGAAGCGCTGCATCTGATCGAACGCTTCACGCGCACCGATTCGCTGACGCTCAAGTACGAAGTGACGATCGACGATCCGAAGACTTACACGAGGCCGTGGAAGACGAGCCTGACGATTCCGTATCAACCAAATGGCCACTTGATGGAATACATTTGCCAGGAAGACAACGTCGACGTGCCGCACATGGTTGGAAAATAGCGGGCCTGGGATCGAGTTATCGGGTGTCGCTGCTCTCCCGGACAAGTAAGTCGCGTATGATAGCCGGCGTCAGATTCTGCATCTGGCGCGGCAGCCGCACCCGCAACATGCGAAGACCGGGATTGAGCTTGGCTGGATGAAATACCGCAACGCCATCGATGGGGTCACCCGTAGCCTTCTCGCGAGTCAACGTGCCGAGCCCTTTCTCATATGCAGGTGTTCGATATCGCACCACTTGGTCCGTTTGTGTGATTATCTGATCATTCGGGAAAGGGCCGTACTGAAATGTAACCTCCTTTTCTTGGGACACATCGCGAACAAAGGCCTTCTGCATCGGAAAGACGCGCGCGAGAATCTCGGCCATATCATGCAGTCCCGACCCAGTTTCGCCGGATACCGACTCCAGTTCGATGAAACTTCCGGTGATTCCTTCGGTCACCAGATCTGCCAAAGTGAAAGGTTCGGGCGTGATCAGCATGTTGGAACCACCCGATCCGATGAACCCAGTGCAATGCCATCCGCGCGGAGCTAGAATTCCGGTCCCTCGAAAGCTTTCCTTGTAGTAAGCGAGCCGTTGGGCAGTCTGAGGCGGCATTCGCACAACCTCGTCCTTTCCAGCTGGCGCCTCTGAACGGACCTGTCCCCCTAACTCGCATCCGACAAATGGAACACGAGCCGTTTGCGCGAAAAGCTGCAAAGGCAGTGCCATTAGAAAAATAGTGCGATTCCACATACAACGCCAGCCGTCACTGCCCACGTCGATAATAGCGAATGATCGATCAAGAATCCTGCCAGCGCGGGCGCGGCGATCGCCGAGATCGAGTTCAGCGATTGTGTCAGCCCCAGAATCACGCCTTGCTCCGATCGTCCGGCCTTTTGCGTGATCAAGCTGGTAACCGTCGGGCGAATAATTCCGGTGCCCGACGATCCAATCGCCGCTGCGATTAATAGCAATGGAATCGAGTAAGTGAATCCCAGCGCGACTAACCCGACTAACCCTAAAAGGAATCCAGCACGCGCTAAGTTAACCTCACCCATCCACTTCACTAAGCGCCCGATCAGACCGCCCTGCAAAATCACGCCCAACAATCCGAGAAACGCGTAAACGTAGCCCACCTGCTCTGGTCCGAATGCTTCCCCGTGCCAGATATATCGCCGCTGCGCGAATAGAGCAAATCCCGACATGAACATCGAGAACGCGAAGGTGAAGGCGAAGAATTGCCAGAGCAATGGTCCCAGTCCTGGTTCGCGAAAATATCGGACATAGTTGCCCCAATCGAGCAACTTGAATTTGCGCGGAGTGGCATCATCCGCCGTGGCCGGAGTAACTGAGGGCAGGAGAAAGTAAGTGGCGACAATGCTGGTGAATGACAGTCCTGCAGCCACGAAGATCGGGTATTGATAGCTGAATTTCGACAGAAAGCCGGAGAGCGCAGGCCCGATCAGGAACCCCATGCCGAACGCGATGCCGATGAGCGCGAACGATTTCGCACGGTCTTCCGGCTTGGTGACATCCGAGATATACGCCTGCGCCAAAGATAGATTGCCGGCAGTGAGCCCGTCGATCGCGCGCGAGAGAAAGATCAGCCAAAGCGCGTTGGCGTACGCCAGGATCAAGAATCCAACGAAGGTTCCGACTTGACTCACCAGCAGCAGCGGCCGCCGTCCCATGTGATCCGACAACCGGCCGAGCATCGGCCCCGCGACAAGCTGGCAAAGCGCGTACAGCGAAACCAGCAGCCCGACTACCGCAGGCGATGCGCCATAGTGTTCCGCATAGAACGGCAGCAACGGAAGGATGATCGTGAGTCCAAGTACGTCGACGGAGACGATAAGAAAAATCGGGAGAAGCGGAGATTTACGCAAGGGAAGACAGTACGATGGTAACAGAGCACCGCCTATGGCCGATCAACTCTATCTCTCCTACTGGCTGCGAAACTTCAGCGAGCCGATTATGCTGCGGCATTATGAAAAGCTGCTGCGGCTTTTTCCGTTTTCGCGCCTCACAAAGCAGCCTTCGACATTCAGGGTGCTCGCCGTGGATTACAGCGAACCGGTGGTGGTGGAGATTCCCTATCCGCCGCCCGTTCCGGTGGATGCAATTTTAGCCGCGGCCAAGGATTTTCAGAACGCCGACTCTTGCTATCGTCTGGAGACCTGGTGGGACTTGTGGCAATTCACCGACGAGTGGAAGCTCGAGCCGACGCGCGTCGCCCTGTGCTGTTTTGGTCCGGAATTCGATCAGGGGAACGCGGGGACCCATCCCGCACAACCGGCTTCGGTCACGGAGTTTCCGGGCTCGACGAACTGCGCGCTCGAAATTGAGTTTGGCCTCGACGCGAGTTTTCTTCCGCAACCGGAGCTGCCGGACAGCCCGCGCGTGATCCAATTCAACATTAAGAGCCTGCTCAAGCTGGTCCATGATTTGGATGATGCGCTGCCGTTGGAGACGCGTCTGCTGTGGTCGGAATCCGGAGAGAATTTCTCGGAGAAGCTGCATCAAGCGCTGCTGGCGGTAGGCTAATCGTTATTGTTCAGCTGCTGCGCCATCAGCTGTTGAACCGCATCCGCGAGCATTTTCGGCATGAATGGCTTTTGCAGAAACGCTACTTGGCGGTGCAGTGAATCCGGCAGATTTTCGATAAAGAACGGTGATCCGCTGCAAACCAGGATGCGAAGCTCCGGGCGGATTTCGAGCATTCGCGTCAACAGCGTGTCGCCGGGCATATCGGGCATGCCCAGATCGGCAATCACCAGGCTGAATCGGTCCGGCGCAGCCTCAAAGCTCCTGAGCGCCTCAAATGATTTCAGGTGTGTCTCCACTTCAAAGCCGAGCCGCTGAAGATATTTCTCGATGAGCTGCAGCAGGGGCGGCTCATCTTCCACCAGCAGTATCCTAGTCGCCGTCATAATCACCGAATCGACTGAAACGTTTCACCCAGGCTAAACGCTACACCCAGGCTCACGCGGTTGGAGTCTTTCTGCAAAATCGAATCTTCCGTCGTATAGTGGCGATAATCATAGCGTACATCGAGGTGAGCGGCGCTCGTCAAGCGGTAAAATACCTCAGCGCCGGCTTGCACGTTGGTGAACTTCCCGAGCGTTTGCCCTAGTGCCGATAGTTGATCGTAGCCCGCATTGCCTCGCATCTCCCAACTTTTCCCGGCCCGATACGAGTAGCCGATCGCACCCGAAGTCTGGCGCGACGTGAGATAGTATCCATTGCCGGGCGTCACGCCCATTGTATAGTCGAACGTCAGCGAGGCAGTCTTGAATGTACGGATGAGACGCGCTTCGCCCACCGGCAGATACGACACCCGGGAGAAAGTCACAGTCGCGAAGCTTTCACCGGTCAGCGCGGCGATCGCCGGATCCAGCGCCACCTGAGTGAGACCAAGCGTTTCCACCCGAGCCGCTCCTGCCTGCGCTGCGAAATCCCAATGGCGCGCCAGGGCTAGCGCGTAGCCCAGCGTTGGAATCTGCAGCCGTGAATTTCCGAAGGCGTGCTGAAAATCGAAGTACGTATTGTTGTAGCTGGCCGAGATCGTCTGCCGCGATGTTAGGCGGTACGCCACGCTCGACCGTGCACTTTCTCCGTTCAGCCCGGCAAGCAGGAGCGAATCTCTGCGGACGATAAACCCGTCGCCGCCGAAGCTAAACGAGAGGCGCGCCGTCTTCTGCCAAGTGAGATCCACCCGCGATTCCAAATAGTTGGTGCGGTTGTCGAATAGCTCATCGAGCGGCAGGCCCAGGCGGTCCAAGTTCGAAATTGGCAGGTACGCAAATTCGCCGTTGGCGAGCTTGGTTGTCCCGGCCGTACTCTTGAAGTCCAATCGAAGATGCCGCTCGATCTCGCTGCTGTAGGCGAGGTGAAGGAATTGATCCACTCCATTAAACAGGCTGGCGCTCGCGTACTGCCTATACGCGCCGCGGTAGTCGACGGCGAGTTTTGAGTGGCGCCATCGACGCGAAACTGCCGCCCCAAAACTGGCCTCTACTCCAGCGCCCGCCTCAGACGCAAATGGCATTCCTGGGCTGATTGCAAGGACCGGGGTGAGAGCTGAGTCGTACACGCCGCTGACTTTGCCAAAAAGGCCAAACTCCAGGGGCTTCCCATTGGACTCGGTGAAGTCGGAGTCCCGGCTGAGAATGGATGGTGCTTCGTCGGTGGGTTCCTGCTGATCCCGCGCGCCGGCATCAGGCTGGTCTTGCGCCGGAGCGAAGCCGGCCATCAGCAAAGCCAGGAGGAAAATTCGCGGTCCCAGCAGACTCAAGTCTGACGCCGAGCCTGCTGAAGTGTCAAGGTGGCTATGATCGACACGTATGCGATTTCACACCGAATATCTGAAGTTTCAGACCAAGCAGCATCGCGAGTACATCAACATTACCGGCGAAGTAACGGCTGCGCTGAAGAAAAGCGGCATCCGCGAGGGAATGATTCTAGTCTCGGCCATGCACATTACGGCCGGCGTTTGGGTCAACGATGCCGAAGACGGCCTGCTGGCCGATATCGATGAGTGGCTGGAGAAGCTGGCGCCCTATCGCGATAACTATCGTCATCACCGCACGGGCGAAACCAATGGCGATTCGCATTTGAAGAGCCTCCTGGTGCACCACCAGGTGATCGTTCCGGTGACCGACGGACGGCTCGACTTTGGGCCTTGGCAGCAGATTTACTACGCCGAGTTCGACGGACAGCGCTCCAAACGCGTCATCATTAAAGTAATGGGCGAATGAACTGCGACGCACGTGAAAGGATCGCGGCACCGCGGGCATTCCTACGATAGGAGCCTTATGCAACGATGCTTTTTATTGATGGCCGTGTTCGCGGCGATAGGGTTGGCGGCCGACATTCCTATCCAGAAAGTGATTTTGTACAAGAGCGGCGTCGGCTATTTTGAGCGCGGCGGCCTGTTGCGCGCGGGTGAATCTGCCCGGCTGGATTTCAAGGCTTCCGACATGAACGACGTCTTGAAGTCGCTCACTATTTCGGAGCAGAATGGCGGCAAGGTCACTGGTCTGCGCTACGATTCGAGCGAACCGCTGGAGAAAAAGCTCGCCGACTTTCCTTTCAGGGTTGACGGTCAGGCTTCGTTGGCCCTCTTTCTGGATCAAATGCGCGGCGCTAAGGTCGAGTTGAAATATGGCGCCGAGACGATCATCGGAACGGTGGTCAGCGGGCGCATCGTGAAGGGTGATGACAAGCAGACCGAGCGCGAACAGTTGGTAGCGCTGCTCGATTCTGGCGAACTGCGGATGCTGGATCTGGCGGCAGCAAGCTCGATTCGCTTCGGCGACCCCAAACTGCAAGCGCAGCTCCGCGACTATCTCGCGGTTGTGAATCAATCGCGATCCAACGACAAGCGCAGCATCTATATCGATTCGTCCGACGCGAAGGAGCGCGAGATCGCCGCCGGCTATATGATTCCGACGCCAGTTTGGAAATCGAGCTACCGGTTGATATTCAATGAAAAGGTTGATCCGACGCTCGAAGGTTGGGCCATCGTCGATAACACGACCGGTGAGGATTGGACCAACGTGCGTCTCGCCGTCGTGTCTGGGCGGCCCGTATCGTTCATAAGCAATTTATACGAGCCGAAGTATGTGGCTCGGCAGACGGTGGAATTGCCGGAGGATCGCGCCGCCGCGCCGGTGGTTTACGGTGGAGCGTTGGACGAGTTGAAACAGGCGCCAATCGCGTTTGCGGGGCCTGTACCAGCAGCCAAGTCGATGGCAAGACTCGGAGCTGCGATCAATGGGGTTGCAGCTGACGTGAATGGAAGCTTCAGTGCGGGCGCGAGCTCGTTCGCAGTGAACGTGGCCGCCGGCGACTTGGGCGAACTTTTCGAATACCGCTTCGCCACGCCTGTCACGGTGAAGAAGGACGAATCTGCCATGTTCCCTTTCTTGCAGCAACAAATCGGGGCGCGCCGGCTGCTGATTTATTCCGAAAATTATGGCGAGCATCCGATGAACGCCGCTGAGCTCACGAATTCCACCGGCAAGACGCTCGACGGCGGCCCAATCACCGTTTTTGATGCCGCGAGCTACGCCGGCGAGGCGCTGGTCAGCACCTTGAAAGCGGGCGATAAGCGGTTGATCAGCTACGCCGTCGATCTCGGTACGCGCGTGACTACGCAGTTTGATTCCAGCCGCGAGATGGTTCGCGAGATCCATGTAAACCGCGGCATGCTGACCACGCGTTCGGCTGTCGACGAGACCAAGACCTACACGATCCGCAATGTCGATCAGAAGGCCAAGACATTGATCATTGAACAAACGCAGCGCCCCGGATACAAGCTGCTCGGTCAAAAACCGACCGAAACCACGACGACCGCGAATCGCTTTGAGGTGAAGCTCGGCGCGGATGCGGCCGAGAAATTTCCGGTGGCAGAAGAGCGCGTGTATGACACCACAACCGCCGTTTCCAGCCTCACGCCGGATGTGCTGCTCGCCTACGTGCAGAACAAGGCGCTCCCAGATGCGGGACGCCGCCAATTGCAGCAGATTGCGAGCGCCAAACGGCAGATCGCCGACCTGGGCAACCAGATTAGCCAGGTGGACGCGAATGTAACCACGATCGTGAACGATCAGAATCGCGTCCGGCAAAATATCCAGAGTCTGAACCAGGTGAGCGGCCAGCAGGATCAGGTGCAAAAATACGCCCGGCAGTTGGCTACGCAGGAAAGCGACTTGGCGCGACTGCGCGATCAGTTGGGCGATCTCAAGAAACAGAAAACCACGCAGGAAACGAGTCTCAACACGTTGATCGAGGCTTTGGACTTCTAAGGCGAGCGATTAGAACAGGTGATAGTATCCGTCGCGGCGCGTCAGCTCAACTGGCAATCCAAATAGTTCGGTGAGCTGCGCGCTGGTGAGGATTTCGTCCTTGCAGCCATCCGCGAACACGCGGCCCTGGCGCAATAAGATCACGCGCTCCATCTCGGGAATGATGTCCGGCAGGTGATGCGTCACCATCAAGATGCCGGTGCCGGCTTGTGCGAGCTTGCGTAGAAGATCGCGCAGCTCGATGGCCGCTCGAAAATCGAGGCTATTGCTCGGTTCGTCGAGCAGCAGCGCCAACGGATCGTGCACCAGGGCCCGCCCGATCAGCAAACGATGTGCTTCGCCGGATGAGAGCTCGGTGATTTCCCGCTCCGCCAGATGGGGAATTTCAAGTAACTGCAGGACCTGGTCGGTTTTTTCGAGCATCGCGGGCGTCACATGGTGATACGGCTGCACGCCGATGCTGCTGAAAAATCCCGAGAGCACGAGTTCATGACCCGTAATCTCGCGCGTGCAGCGGCGCATGAGCTCATTCGAAACGATGCCCAGCAGGGGACGTAGTTCGAAGACGTTCCAGGTATCGCGTCCCAGAATGGTGAGCGAAGAACCGGGCAGCGCCAGCGGATAACATTCGCGTGTGATCGTTTTGATGAGTGTGGATTTGCCGCAGCCGTTCGGTCCCAGGATGGCAACGTGTTCGCCTGCGCCGATGCTCAGCGTGATGTCTTGAAGGACAGTCTTTTCGCCGAGCTGCACGGAAACGTGTTCGAAAGCTAATAAGGCTGGATCGGCCTTGGATTCTAGTTCGCGATTCATGGGTCGAGAGTATACTAGCAAACATGCGAAATAGCGTCTCGATTTTCTTGCCGCTGCTTTTCTGTTCGATCGCCTTTGGACAGGTGGAATCGAATTCGATTACGGTCAGTGCGTCGCAGAACGCGAGCCTACAGCCCGATCAAGCAGTTTTCTCGGTAAGCGTCCAGTCCGGTGTCTACACAGGGCTCGACGACGTGCTGGCGGCTTTACGGGGATCTGGAATCACAGCCGCGAATTTAACCAACGTTTCGTCCAACAGTTTCGTAATCTCGCTTAACTTGAGCAACCAACCCATGCTGCAGTGGACCTTCAGCCTAACGACATCTCTGACAAATACGAAGGCGACGGTCGCAAGCCTTACGACGCTGCAGCAAAACATCGCCAAACTGGACAACGGACTGACGCTGTCGTTCAATATCGTAGGAACGCAGATTTCCCAGCAATTGGCGCAATCGCAAGCCTGCTCGCTACCGGCCTTGGTGGCCTCCGCCACAGCACAAGCGCAAAGTCTGGCTTCCGCCGGCGCACTAACGTTGGGTCCGATCATTGCCATGTCGAGTTCAACATCCAACGCTGTTTCCAGTTCGCAGGGACTATTGGAGGTGGGGAACTTTGTTGCCTTGTCGAGTGCCGCACCGCCCCCTTGCACGATCACGGTAAGATTCAGCACCACCAGGTTTTAATAGCGTGAGCAGGTTTGCACCTTTCGCGTCTCTCTTACTTGTCGTTGCTCCGGCGTTTGGCCAGCTCGAATCGCACACCGATCTCATAGCGAACGCGCGCGACGATTGCTCGCGCCGGTAATCAGCCGCGACTTACTTGTCCGGCAGTGCAGCGACGCCCGGTAACTCGATCCCAGCCAGAAACTCCATCGACGCGCCTCCGCCGGTGGATATGTGCGAGATTTTATCCGCGACACCGGCCGACTTAATCGCTTT
>DATHMO010000018.1:0-9393 GCA_035486995.1 Bryobacteraceae bacterium | reverse complement strand
GCGGCGGCTACAACGCCGTCTCAGCCGAAGTCTACTCCGCCGCCTTCACCGAGGGCGGACGCAGCGCCCGTACCGCCAGCACGTGATACGAATGCACCGGTCGGCAACAAATCACATATCGCCGCTGCTGCAGCGCCGCGGGCCATGGATCTTCGCGCAACGCCTAACGCGAGCCCGCAAACGATTACGATCGCCCCGGCGCCGAACCAGCCAACACGCAAAACTGCCCCCACGCCAGCCGACATAGAGCCGCATCCAGCGGCTGTGCAGACTGAGAAGACGCCAACCGCTCAGCAGAGCGCTCCGGTGACGATAGCAGCCGCGCCGGCCCAAGTCACGCAAGCACCAATCGTGCCCAAGCCAAAGGCGGTTGATTCGCGAAGTGAGGTTTCAACCGAGGCGGCGCCTTCGAATTCAGCCCAAACGCCGGATCCATCCGACGCGCCCAAGCAAGCAGAGCGCAGCAACAGCAATGCAGCTCCAGCAGTGGTTGCGAACGTTCCGCAGGCACCGCTTCCAGAGAGCACAGTCCCAACTCCCGACATTTCGGAGCCGCCCGTTGCTTCTAGAGACAAAGCCGGGGAGGTTGTGGTCGCCCCGCAGCCGGCCCTCCGGATCGCGGCTAGCTCAGAAAACCTGGCATTTGCGGCCCGCATGCTTCCATCGGATGTTACTCCTGTGCACGCGCCGACATTGCAGACTAAGTCGCCACTTACTCCCGCCGAACCACAAGTTAGTCAGCCCAAGGCTGCAATTCCGCAAACAAAGCCTGCAGCGACGCCATCTCAACAGCCCCAAAGCGAGGCTCCGAGTAACTCGAGTAACTCGAAGCGCGAGACACAATCGACCACCCCAACCGAGAAATCCGACACGCGCGCTCCCAAGGCAGTAGAAGTAACGCAGCCCGAACAAGCGCAGGGCACCGTCACGCAGTGGAGTGAAGTAAGTCCGCAGCAGATGTCTGAGGCGGTCTACGGCCGGCCGGCGCCCGAGTTAGCCGAAGCACCTCATGCCGGCTCAACTCTCGTTGCGCAGGAAACGCACATGGTAGCGCCGGAGCTTCCGAAAACATCCGCGAGCTCCGAGATCCTGCTACACCTGACGGACAACGATCAATCGGCGGCCGCGATTCGAGTTGCCGATCGGGCCGGCTCCGTGAATGTCTCAGTACATGCCTCCGATCCAGTGCTGCGCGAGTCGCTGCGCTCCAATCTCGGGGAACTATCGAACCAATTGGCGCAGCAGGGGTGGAAGGCCGAGATGCTGAAACCGGCGGCGTTCGCGGCGCAATCCGAGAGCCAGCAGGACTCACACTCTGGGGGGCAGCAATCTCCTCAACAACAGCAGCAACACTCTTCCGGTGGCGAACGGCAATCGCAGAGAGACCGGCGTACGCCCAGCGGCATTTGGCAGCAGGAGTTAGATCAGCAGATTTCGAGCGGCGACGCTCATCCAGGAGGAAACGGATAATGCAACTATTTGGCGCAACCGCAGCAGCAGCGAGCGCAGCCGAAGCGCGATTACAAGCGCTGGCCCAAGCACAAGCCCAAACGCAGACCACGGGTACCAACGGCAGCAGCGGTACTAACGGAACCAGCGGCACCAGCGGCTCGTCGAACTCGGCCAACAGTCCAGTCAGTTCTCTCACCAGCGAAAGTACGTTTCTGCAGTTACTGATCGCGCAGATCCAAAACCAGGATCCGTTGAATCCGACTGACAGCATCCAGTTTATCGGCCAACTCGTGCAATATGCCGAATTAGGACAACTCACCGGGATCAACCAGGGCGTCCAGACGCTGGCAGGCGATTCCACATCCAACACATCAACCAATGGGTCGTCGAACTCAAACGCGACGCCAAAGACCAATGGGACTTCTCCGTCGTAGCGGAATCCAATTATTAACAACCAACAAAAGGAGCACTAAGAATGTCGTCATTTTCCATCGCACTTAGCGGACTTACCGCGGATTCGGCCGCCCTCGACGTTGTCGGGAATAACTTGGCCAACTTGAACACAACTGGTTATAAGGACAGCACGGTGTCCTTCTACGACTTACTGCAGCAGTCGGTCGCAGGCGGCACGACACAGATCGGCGGCGGCGTCTCGGCTCCACAGACCGAGCGGCTGTTTACGCAAGGATCCATCACATCCACCGGTGGTAATTACGACGCCGCGATCAACGGCAACGGATTCTTCGTCGTACAAGACCCGTCCGGGAACACCTTGTATACGCGGGCTGGAAATTTCAATCTGAACGCACAGGGCGATCTGGTCACCGCCACGGGTCAGTTCGTGCAAGGGTGGACAGCACAAAATGGCGTCGTCGACACCAGCGGCGCCATCGGCGACATCACGATTCCATCCAACGCACTTCAGACTCCCAGCGCGACTCAGAATATGTCGCTGAGCGTGAACCTGAACGCCGCCGGAGTGGTCAATGGGACCACTGGAACATTCACGGCTCCGATCACCGTAGTCGACTCTCTCGGCGTGAGTCACGATCTGAGCGTCGTTTTCACCGAGCAGTCGCCGGGCACTTGGGGCTACTCAGTAAATATCCCTGGCGCGGACCTCACCAGCGGTACGCCGGGGACGCCGAGCTCGGTAACCACCGGCACCCTTACGTTCGACAGCAACGGCAACCTGACGTCTCCCACGGCCCCCGCGGTGGTGCCTATCAATATCACAGGCCTGGCGGACGGCGCGAGCGACATGAATATCAACTGGAACCTGGCCACGGAAGCCGGCAACGGAACCCCCGTCATAACGCAGTACGCGGCGGCGTCGACCGAATCGGCAGCGACCCAGGATGGAGTGCCCGCTTCACAAGTGACGCAGGTTTCCATTGCCAACGGCGGCGCGATCACGGCGCAGTTTTCCAACGGCAACCAAGTCGTAGTTGGCCAGCTGGCCTTGGCGTCGGTCAGCAATCCGGATTCATTGATCGCCGTCGGCCAGAATAACTACGAAGTGGGCGCCGATACCGCCACACCAACGGTCGGCGTTCCGAATACCGGCACGCTAGGTACGGTAGAAGGCGGAGCACTGGAAGACTCCACGGTGGATATCGCAACCGAGTTCACCAATCTCATCGTGTATCAAAACTCCTATGACGCCAACTCAAAAGTCATTTCGACTCTGGATGAAATGACCCAGGCTCTCCTCTCGTTGAAGCAATAGCGATGATCGCCTCCGACGTCTTACAACGCTTCGGGGAGTTGCCTTTCGTGGTGGAACTCGAACTCGGGACCCTCTCGATGAGCATCGGTGAGATTTTCGAGTTGCAAGAGGGCGCGGTGTTGCGGACGGATCACCCGGCAGGCGCGCCGTTCCCCTTGTTTGCGAGCAGTGTGAAACTGGCCGAGGCCGAAGTGATCGTCATCGACGACACGGTCTCGGTCCGAGTCCAAAGAATGCTGCAGAAAAGCAGCCCGGGCGGCGGCAATGCAACTCACTGAGCAGATCGGAATGGTGCTGTTGGTCTTCGCCCTCATGGGAGGACTGCTGTGGTTCGCCAAGAGGCGCGGGATGGCATCCTTTCCGATGGGCGTGCGGCGGGGAGCAAACGGACGCCGCTTGGAAGTATTGGAACGCGTTCCGCTAACGCCACAACACGCCTTGCACTTAGTTCGCGTGGCTGAACGGACCGTGCTGATCGCAACCGCGCCATCATCATGCACATTGCTCGATGCTCCCGTTGTGTTGGATGTCAGCGCAACCTTGGGGCGCGATTTGCTCCGTTCGAACCAATGATCAAAATCATTTCCATCTCGCTCCTGCTGATGCTGGCAGGCTCCGCTCTGGGCGCGCCCTCAAGCGAGCCAACGATTCCGGTGTTCGGCGCGGCCGGCGCCAAGGGCGGACTGACGCTCAGCACGCCAACCCAGATCGTCATTTTATTAACCCTGCTGACGCTGCTGCCGGCGGTGGTGATGTCGGTGAGCCCATTCCTGCGTATCACGATCGTGCTGCATTTCTTGCGGCAGGCTTTGGGCACGCAGTCGGCCCCGTCCAATCAAGTCCTAGTGGGGTTGTCGATGTTTCTGGCGTTTCTCATCATGCAACCGGTAGCGATGGACATTTATCATCGCGGCTGGGAACCAGTGGAAGCGGGACAGGTGACGTGGCAGCAAGGCTTCGATGAAGGCGCCAAGCCGCTGAAAGCTTTTCTACTGAAGTTCGCGCGGGAGAAAGACATCCAGACCTGCGTGGAAATGACCAAGTCCACGCCGCCGAGGAATGCGGCCGATTTGGATTTAAAAGTTTTGATCCCGGCTTACATCCTCTCTGAACTGAAGGCGGGCTTTCAAATTGGAGCGGTGCTGTATTTGCCGTTCTTGATCATCGACCTTGCCGTTGCGTCGATCACGCTTTCGGTTGGCATGGTGCAGTTGCCGCCCGTGATGATCTCAGCGCCGTTCAAGATTCTACTGTTTGTTCTAGTGGACGGATGGAATCTTGTGATCGGCTCGCTCTTAAAGACATTCTATTGAGGAACAATGACTCCTGAAACCGCAGTTCATATTATCAGCCAAGCTCTTTGGACCACCGTCCTATTGTGTTCGCCGCTGCTCGCGATCGGCTTTGCGGTGGGAATTGTCGTCAACATCATCCAGATCGCGACCTCCATGCAGGATTCCGCCTTCAGCACGATTCCGCGGCTGGCTGCGTTCCTGTTCGGCTTTCTGCTGCTGATGCCTTGGATGTTGAAACAACTTTCGGCTTATTCGATCGGAGTGCTAGGCGATCTGTCGCGATACGCGCACTAGAGTTTATGCATGTTCCTCCGGCCATCCCGACCTCGCTGCTGTACGGCTTCCTGCTCGTGCTGGCCCGCATTTCCGGGGTGTTCGTGTATCTTCCGTTGCCGGGTTTGCAGGCCGGTCCGAGCGCGCCCAAAATTCTGCTGTCAATGATCCTGACGTTCGGAATGTTCTCGCGGTGGCCGGTGCTTGACCCCGCTCCCACGAGCATGGTGCAGATAGCGGGCTGGATGCTGGCCGAAGCAGCCATTGGACTGGCTACCGGGCTCGCAGTCGGGATCATTATCGAAGCGATCCTGTTCGCCGCGCAAGCCATCAGTACACAGGCGGGCTTTGCCTATGCGTCCACGATCGATCCCAACACCGAGGCTGACTCTACCGTTTTGCTGATTCTGGCGCAATTGACCGCCGGACTGCTTTTCTTCGCGATGGGGTTCGATCGCGTGCTGCTGGCGGTTCTGTCGCGCAGTCTGGAAACGCATCCGCCGGGGGCGTTCATCGCATCGCGCGCCAGCGTCGAAGCACTGGTGATGCTCGGCTCCAACATCTTCAGTACAGGCCTGCATTTGGCGTTGCCCCTGATGACGCTTCTGTTCTTGATCGATTTATCCATCGGCCTGTTGGGCCATTTGAATTCACAGCTCCAGCTCATTTCGCTCGCGTTCCCAGCGAAGATGGTCGCGGCGCTGGCGGCGTTGAGTCTTCTGGTTTTGTTGATTCCGAAGCTGTACCAACAACTCGGCGCTGCATCGTTCAACGCGCTGGGGCGGCTGCTGGGTCTCTAGGTTCTCAGGATCAAACATGAACCCTTCGGGCGAAAAGACGGAACAGGCAACACCGCGGCGGCTGCTCAAAGCTCGGCGCGAAGGCCAATTCGCAGCTTCGCGCGACTTCGTCAGCGGCTTGCAATTCACCGTGTTCGTCTTGCTTATCGCTCAGAGCGGCCCTCATCTGCTGGCGAGCCTGAAGGAAGTTACGCGCGGGTTGTTCGTCGAAGCTTTTCGCAGCGATCTCAGCGAAGCTACGCTCATCGGAGTCCTGCATGAAGCCATCTCACGCGGGCTCACACCGCTGGTATACGCGAGCGGCGTCCTGGTTCTGACCGGCTGCGCGTTTCAGATCAGCTCCACCGGGTTCTCGTTCAGCTTGGCCCGCATCATGCCGAAACCTTCGCACTTCGACGTCTTCTCCAAGTTGAAGGCCGCACCGCAGAAAGGCATGGTGTCGGCAATGCAGGCGGTCGCGGTGGTGGTGGTTTTTGGCGCCACCATCTATTGGATTGTCACCAAGAGCGGCGAGCGACTGCTCATGGTTCCACTGAGCAGCTTTCAAGTGGGGCTGGAAACAATGCGCTCTCTCGCAATGGATTTGCTGTGGAAGGCCTCGGCGCTGTTTTTGCTGTTCGGTTTTATCGATTTCTACCGGCAAAAACGAAAGTTCGCCAAAGAGATGCGGATGAGCAAACTCGACATCCGCGACGAACAGAAGGAATCCGAAGGCAATCCGCAGACCAAGATGCGCATCCGCAAATTGCAGCGCGATGTCCGCCGCCGCCGCATGATGGACGAAGTGAAGACGGCCACTGCGGTGATCGTGAACCCGACGCACTACGCGGTCGCGATCCGGTATCACCACGACAGCATGGACGCACCGCTGGTAGTCGCAAAGGGAAAGAACTACCTGGCGCTGCGCATTCGCGCGCGGGCACTGGAGTTCGATGTGCCGCTCATCGAAAATCCGCCCTTGGCACAAGCTTTGTACAAGTCCGTTGAAGTTGGACAGAGTATTCCGCCCCATCTGTATCGGGCTGTAGCCGAAATCCTCGCCTACATTTACCGATTGATGGGCGCAAGAGCATCTTTATGACACATAGGAGGCAACGATCATGATTCACCTGCATAACTCGTTATCGTCCACAGTGGACCCATCCACTGCCGGAATGACCAAACCGCCGGTATCGCAAGCCACGCTGGACAGTTTCAGAAGCGCACTTTCGGAGTCGGTGTCGTCAACGCTGGCGCAATTCGGTATTGACCCGAACCAAGTGCAAGTTTCCGTAACGCCGGCCGGTACGACGAATACGCCGGCCCCATCAAGCAGCACCCCGCAATCGAACACCACCACGTCGAACGACGATTATGATCCGTTCTTGCAGGCCGCCAAGGCGGACTTTCCGACCATACCGGTTCCAGCGCCCACCAGTCCCGCGAGTGAGCCGGCGACCGCCGAGATGCAGCCCACAGCCGCAGCCGATCCGACGTTGGCGTACGACAATTCCTATTGGGCCCAGCAGCCCGCGGCCGTGCAGGCTTTGCGAACGATGCCCGAATCGGAGCGGCAGACCTACGCCACGCAACTGGCCTCGCAAGGCTACCAGATCGACGTTCCCATCATGGTGTGGGGCTGGGATCCATCGATGGTGACTAGCATGCGCCAGGCGGACGGCTACACATGGGTGCCTTCAGGGCTGCAGAATCCCGTACAAATCGCTCCCGGAATCGGCGCGATGGGCACTTTGGCTGCGTACGATCCGAACAATCCGCCGCCCGGTTCCATCTTGGTTCCGCCCGCCAGTTCCGCGTCGGCTTAAACATGCTCGAACGACTTGTGATCTTTCTCGTGGGGGCCGGGCTGGCCTGCGCTCAGCCTCCCGCGAATTTTGAAGAAGCCGTGCGCGCGGCCATGGCCCCGGGCGTGGCACAACAGCGCGCAGCCGTTCAGAAACAAGCGGCCACGGTGAAACCGGCAAATTCGGCGGCGCCGGCAGATTCGTTCTTCACCGTCCCGTTCGCGCGGACTGAGGCGGGCACCGCGGATTGCGACCCGCTGCCTAAGACCGAATTGAATTCCCTGATCGAATCGGCGTCTCAAAAGTCGGGAGTGGATGCGCAGTTGGTGCGCGCGGTGATTGATCAGGAATCCGGGGGACGGCCGTGCGCGCTTTCGGCTCGCGGCGCCGAGGGACTGATGCAACTCATGCCCGAGACCGCCGACGATTTCAACGTGCAAGATGCATTCGACCCGACGCAGAACGTGGAGGCCGGTGCGAAGCTATTGAAATCGCTATTGAATCGCTATAACAACGATGCTTCGCTTGCGTTGAGCGCGTATAACGCGGGGGCGACGCGCGTGGACCAGGCAGGCGGGATCCCGCCGATTGCGGAAACCACGGACTACGTCGCGCAGATTCTAGAAAAACTGAACCTGGTGAAAGCGAAGACGACCGACTCCCTCCCTGCCGCGGCCCCGCCTACAGGAAAATAGAGCCTTCGAAAAACCGTACGGCTTTGCCGCTGATGGTGACGCGCTCACCACGGTCCTCGCACCAGACCTCGCCGCCACGGGGCGATGCCTGATGGGCGCGCAGTTTCTTCTTGCCAAGCCGTTTGGACCAGTAAGGAATCAAGCTGCAATGCGCGCGGCCGGTGACGGGATCTTCCGGCACACCTTTGGCCGGCGCAAAGAAGCGCGATACGAAGTCAAACTCGCGGCCGGGCGCCGTCACGATCACGGCAAAACGATCGATGTTCATCAAAGCAGCCATGTCCGGGCGCAGTGAACGAAGCTCGTCCTCGGAGCCATACACCAGGAAGTAATCCTGCGCCGCCAGCACCGTTTCCGGCTTGCCGCCCACCGCGGCGACCAGCCCCGGATAAACATTGGCGCAGACCTCGGGCGGACGAGCAGGAAAATCGAGCGAATACAGATCGCCCTCGCGCGTCACCGTCAGCGTGCCGCTCTTGGTTTCAAACGATACCGATCGCTCGCCCGGCGTGATGTCGTTCAAAATGACGGACGCCGACGCGAGCGTGGCGTGCCCGCAGAGGTCCACTTCCACGGCCGGCGTAAACCAGCGCAGCTTGTAGCCTGAGCCGTTTTTCACAAAGAACGCAGTCTCGGCCAAGTTATTTTCGGCCGCGATGGACTGCATCTGAGCATCCGGCAGCCAGCTTTCCAACGGACAAACCGCTGCTGGATTTCCGGTAAAAACTCGCCCGGCGAACGCATCCACCTGGTACATCGGAAGCTTGAGTGTGCTCATGGGGTGACTCCTAATTCCCTGCCCTGCGTGAAACTTGGCCGATGGCGATTGGCCACCAACTCACGCTGCTCGAGCAACGCCGAAACCAGAATCGGCATGGCGATGGTGGAATCGGAATGGCACGTCACCATGGACGCGTCTTTAGCGATCTTGCCCCAGCTTTGCGCTTCTTCGAAAGTGCAGCCCGACAGTCCGCCCCAGTGCGGTGAATCAGTGACGCATTGAATGGCGTACTTGTGACCCGTGACGCCGGTGTTCATAATGATGGCCGTCACTTCCGTTTGCTGCACGAAGTTCTTGGGCGTGCCGCCGCCGAAATAAATCACGCCGGTGGCTTCCGACTCCGCAACGATCTGCGCGGTTTCCACCACGTCGCCGATTACATCGAACGTAAAACGGTTGCCGCCCTCGTAGCGATTCGCCGCGATGCCGATGCCGATGGAGCTGTCGGCGATCGCCGGGCAATACAGCGGGATGCCGGCTTTGGCGGCGGCAGATACGATCCCGTCTTCTTTGCAATGCTTGCCCAATTCGAGTCCGAGTAAATACAGAAACTCGCGTGTAGTGTAGGGCCGCGATTGATCGAG
>DATHMO010000017.1:0-36870 GCA_035486995.1 Bryobacteraceae bacterium | reverse complement strand
ACGTCGAAACGATGTTAATGGATACGTCTTCACTGGAGGAGATGAATCCCTATCACTTCTTCCAAGCCGCGTCTCTTTACACGGCCAGGCTGGTCAACCCAACTCAGGCACAGGCCGTCATCGGCACGGCCATACGCACTTCGATCCTTGAAAAAGGCCCTACGGTCCTGTCGATTCCGGGGAATATAGCGGCGGCGGATGCCGTGGGCGAGCCGGATCATATCAGCATCCCTGCGACGGCGGTGCTTCGTCCATCAGATTCTGACCTGAGCCGGCTCACGGACATGATTAACGACGCCGGCACCGTCGCTATCTTTGGCGGCGATGGGTGCCGGGACGCGCGCGAAGAGGTAATCGAGCTGGCCGCAAGATTGAAGGCGCCCGTCGGCTACGCGTTGCGAGGTAAGCAATGGCTGGAGCACGACAATCCCTATGCTGTAGGACTGACGGGATTGCTAGGATACGGCGGCGCTTACGGAGCCATCAACCATGCCGACCTCCTTCTGATGCTCGGGACCGATTTTCCGTTCTCGGAATTCCTTCCGGGAGAGCAAGTAAGGAAGGTCCAGATCGATCAAAACCCGAAACACATAGGCCGGCGAACCCCGCTCGACCTTGGACTCGTCGGCGACGTCAAAGCGACCGTCCAGGCGCTATTGGAAAGCGTTCGGGAAAAGACTGATGACCGTTTTTTGCGGAAATATGTTGCCGAGACGGAGTCCTTCGACGAACTGAAAGGGCATTATGTTGACAAGGGACCGGGCATCAAACCGATACGTCCGGAATACCTCGCCGCTACGCTGTCTGAATTAGCCTCGGATGACGCTATGTTTTTCGCGGATACCGGCACGGCGGTAATGTGGCTGGCGAGGCATATCAAAGGTGGTAAGAATCGGAGGCTCTTCGGATCGTTCTCCTGGGCCTCCATGGCCAACGCAGCGCCGAACGCGTTTGGTGCGCAACTGGCCTATCCTGGCCGCCAAACCATCGCAATCTGCGGCGACGGCGGCTTCACGATGCTTGGGATGGGCGATCTCTTAACTCAGGTCGAACGAAAAACACCGGTCGTCCACATCCTGCTAAACAACGAGTCGCTCGATTTCGTGAGTATCGAGCAGCAGGAAGCCGGCTTCATTCCCTATGGAGTGGGATTCAAGAACCCGAATTTTGCTACGGTGGCCGAAGCAATGGGGGCAAAGGGGATTCGAATTGAGGAGCCTGACGCGGTCAGCGATGGTCTAACTGAAGCTCTCGCACACAAGAGCGGTCCCGTTGTAGTGGATGTCGTAGTCGACCCCTATGCGCTCGCCATGCCGTCGCACGTGCCTTTTCATACCCTGAAAGGCTACACGCTCAGCATTGCGAAACAGGTGCTCAGCGGCAAAATGGACAGCCTCATAAAAACCGCCGAACGCAATATAAGACTGCTTTAACTAGATTCCGCGCAGAGTGAGCACAGGGCAGACGGCCCAGGTCCTATGGCGACGTTCAAGCCAACTGTACTCAAGTTTGGCTAGTGGTCAGGAGCAAGCCGTTGATTCTTGTGGTGCGCCCGGAGTGATTCGAACACCCGACCTTCTGGTTCGTAGCCAGACGCTCTATCCAACTGAGCTACGGGCGCGCGAACTCATTATAGCAAGCATCGGCGGGGCCGATCAGTAATCCAGCGCAACATCGAAAACGTCGTTGCAGTCGGAAATGGTGGCGGAATTCAGCGCTATGATCTCGACGGCGTGTGCACCGTAAGTCAGCGTCACGGGTATGTAGCCCGGGACCACGGCGCGGTGAGTGGCCACGCCATTCTACCAAATCACCGCGGATCCAATGACCTTTCCGTCCAATTGCAGTGGGACCCCAATCATCTGATTCACTTGTTGGGACCATACGGAGCCAGCCAGAATAAAACACGCCGGCGCATCCGACGGCACTTGAAATTTGACGGAAAGAGGCAGGGGGCCTTTGGCTTGATTGAGGAGCGGCAAGATGCCCAGGCGGCAGCTGTCAATTTAGTGAATTATTGGAATTCGAGGTGATTCTTCCTTCGCGATCGAGTGTTAATTGCTGATCGCGCCATGTTACCCGGCGCCCAAGCAGCCCCGCCGCCCACACTGCCACGCCCCAGAGATCGCGCAAGGGAACCACATAGCAGTACTTCCAGACATCGCTTGCGCCCAACAGGAGCCATCCGCAGGCGATCGCCATCACGAGCCGGAAGGCTAGCAGAGGCAATGCTATCCACCAAAATCCAAAAAGCGCCGCAATTACAACCCAAAGACTGGCATAAGTGATGGGCAGTCCCGCGTAACCGGCGCCGCCCGAGAGTCGAATTGTTCTCGCCCAGCGAACTTGGTGACGCCAAGCACCCCGCCACGATCCGGAAGCGAGCCGCGTACTTACGACAACTTCCGAGATCACGTTGCGCATTCCCAGCGCATGCAGCTTGTGACCTAGCTGATAATCGTCGGCGATATAAGCGGCGATCGCTTGAAACCCGCCGATCCGGTCGAGATCCGCTTTCCTGAAAGCCAGTGTCGAACCGAGGCCGAAGTCCGATACTCCGAACAGCCGGGCGACGAGCGTGCTGGGCGCAAAATCGGTGGCGATAGCCAGTGCTTCGAAGCGGCTCGGCCAGTCGTGAACCTCGGCTCGATACAAACATGTGACGAGACCGATGCCGGCGTTCGTGAGCGGTGCGGTTACATCCTGAATGTAGCCCGGAGGCACACTGATGTCGCTGTCGTTGACGATCAGGATCGGGTGTCGGGCCGCGGCGGCCAAATCAATCAGCGACCCCACCTTCCGATTGGGAGTGACCGTGCTGCACGGCACAATCCGGATCTGCAGGGCGGGGAACTCGCCCATCAAGCGATCGATGTCGGCAACGGCCGGATCGTCCACGCTGCGCACACCAAACAGAAGTTCGAATTCAGGATATTGCTGGAGCGCGTGTGTGCGAATGGCCTGGTAGAAACCAGCGTCTTTGCCGTAGACCGGCTTCAATATCGAGACGGGAAGCTGGGTGGAGGAGTGCCGCGCGGGCTGACGCCGATGGCTCAATGTCGCGATGATCGCAATAAGTTGGTACAGGCCAGCGGCGACGGCAACTACGATGAGGGCGATATGGAGCCAGTTCACATTGCCAGCAGTGCGACTCCGCAAGCCACCGAGAGCGCGCCTGCCCATCGCAATGCCGTGACCTTTTCCTTGAGGACCACCCGCGCGAGAACCGTCTCGAGTGCGACGCTCGCAGCCGTCACCGGGACCGAGAAGCTGAGATCCGCCACCGAGAGCAGTTTCATGAAGGCGAAGAACGAAATCGCCATGAAGAAAACCGCCAGCACGAGAGGCCCACGTTGTGCGAGTCCGCGCAGCATCCCGACCAGCCGTCCGGGCCGCAAGTCCTCAACCGCGACGGTGTGCCGCTTCATTTCGAAGCTTTGCAGCAAGTCGGCCAGCACGGTGGATCCGACGATGATCCCAACCATGAGCCATTTCACCCGGCTGGCTCCTGTTGCGTTGTGTTGGCCGCTGTAAGCCCGACGCAAATGATTCCGATTACGATAAAACCGGTTCCAAGCCAGCGCTGCCATGTGACCAGTTCGCCGAAAAACACTTTTCCCAGCACCGCGCTCATCACATAGCCGATGGAAGTGACGGGCAGCACGTAGCTCAAATCCGCCCAGCCCAGCAGCGTCATGCGCGACAGCAGCCACAGAATCAGGAGCGTTGTTCCCAGCAAGACCCACGGCGTGAAAATGAGCCGGATATAGGCGAGCGGGGAGAGGCCCAAATCAGTGGTCTGATGCTTCATCCCCCAAGACATGGAGAAATTACCCAGAACGTTAGTCGCGATCACGAACGCGGTCAGAAGTTTGGTCTTGAGGTCGACTCGCCTTACGCCGACGCTGGCGATTTGAGCTTCTTCTTCCACCACAGCTTTAGGAAGCGCCGCCCTCGGCCCCCCGGAGCGCCGCGGCGGAAGCTTCTTTCTGCTCTTTAACGAACTTCTTGCGGCCTTTGCTGACGAATAGATACTCACGCGCTTCCTTGTAGAGTCGCGGGATATCGTTGTTGCGAACGGCGCTCGACACCACGCGCCACACGGCTTTGGGACGGAAGTAATACTCCGAGTAGAAGCGCTCCACCCATTCCACCAGTTCGCCGCGATCGAATCCAGGATAGACGGCGTTGGGAAGCTGATGGCCGCCGGAGTCGGTCATGCCTTCGATGGACACCAGGCCGTTGGCCTTGGCGTGCTCGTAAAATTCGGTTCCGGGGAACGCGTGGCCGAGCGACACCTGGATGGTCTCAACGTCGAGCTTCTTCGCGAACTCGATGGTTTTGCGCAACGACTGACGGGTTTCGCCTGGCAGCCCGACGATAAAGTCGCCGTGAATGGTCAGGCCCAGCTTGTGGCAGTTCTCGGTAAAGCGCTGCGCCATGTCGATGGTGGCGCCCTTCTTGATGTTCTTCAGAATCTGCTCGTCGCCGGACTCGTAGCCCACGATCAGGAGCCGGCAACCAGCATCCTTCATGGCTTTGAGCGTTTCGTAATCGGTGGTGACGCGCGAGGTGCAGCTCCAGGTGAAATTCAGAGGCCCAAGCTTTTGCGAAAGCTCAATGGCGCGCGCCTTGCGGTAATTGAACGTGTCGTCGTCGAAGAAAATTTCCTTGAGGCCAGGGAAGTTCTCGAGCGTGTATTTGCACTCGGCCGCGACGTCATCGGACGATCGCAGGCGCCAACGGTGCCCGGAATGCGTCTGCGGCCACAAGCAGAACGTACACATGGCCGGACAGCCGCGCGTGGTGTAAAACGAAACAAACGGGTTCAGCAGAAACGGAACGTTGTAGCGCTTGAAGTCGAGATCGCGTTTGTAGACCTTGGTCACCCAGGGCAGTTCATCCAGATTCTCGATGACGCCGCCTTCGGGGTTATGTACGATGTCGCCGTCCTTCCAATAGCTGACGCCCGGCAGCTCCGAGAGCGGCGTACCCTTGGCGTATTGCGCGATCTGATGATCGAACTCACGGCGCACCACGAAGTCGACGGCTTTGGAAGAGCGCAAAGTTTTTTCGGGCTCGACGGTGACCGGTGGTCCAACGAAGCCAACCTTCATCTTGGGGTTGACGTCCTTCATCATTTCCGCAATGCGGACATCCACGCTGAGCCCGGGGCTGGAGGTGAACAGCACCAGCAACTCGAAGTCGCTGGCCATGGCCACGGTTTGCTCGATGCTGTATTTGTGCGGTGGGCCGTCCACCAATTTACTGTCTTCCAGCATTCCGGCGGGATAGGCCAGCCATACCGGATACCAGTAGGACTCGATCTCGCGCGAAGCGGGCCAGCGCGAACCCGCGCCTCCATCGAAGCCTTCAAACGAAGGTGGGTTGAGGAACAGGGTTCTCATAGGTCTAGTGCTCTCCGCATAACCTCTAGCTTACGGTGTTTATCGCCTAACAACAACAAACAACAACCCTTGGGAGGATTATTCCAGCTCAGCTGCCAGTTTATCAGGTTAAAAGGCGCTCTCTACTGCTGCTCGCCCTCAGCGGCATCGGCTACTGTCTCCGCGTTGTCAGCACCAAGGGCGGCCTGATCCTTGGAAAACGTAAGGTAGTTGATATTCAACTCAACCTTCCCAAAAAACCGGGTCTCCACCCGACTCTCTGTCCGCTGCGGAATGGAAACGCCGTCCTGAAGCTCGTAGTCGCGCACGAACTGCATTTTCTTCAACATGAACGAAGGCGATTTCACAAAGGAACCCTGTTCACGCACCGGCATGTAGGTTTCCGTGTCGAGCCACAGCTCACCTTTGAATAACCCGACCTTCTTTTCGCGCGGATTCAAATGCAGTACATACACCTGGCGACCGTTCCAGTCCTGGGTGCCCTTGTACTTGAACTTGTAGTTCGCGGGGGTAATAGAGACGTCGGATGTGCCCTGCGCGGCCTCCACTTCGGCCTTTAGATAGTTGGCGATGACCTCTGTTTTCACCACGTTGTCGCCGCTGAATCCGAGGGCGTGGTAGGTGATCTTGCCCAGCTTCGAAATATTGCGCAAAGCGTGCAACTTGCCTTGCTTCTTAAACTTAGGAACAGCCGCGTCGATGTCGATTTCTTCCGTGCCGCCTCGCAGGGCGCTTTGTTGCGCATGCGAAGCCTCGATGTAACGGTCCACCATCTGATCCTCCGGCATCGGAGGAGC
The DNA here is from genome assembly GCA_035486995.1 of Bryobacteraceae bacterium. Classification (GTDB taxonomy): domain Bacteria; phylum Acidobacteriota; class Terriglobia; order Bryobacterales; family Bryobacteraceae; genus Palsa-89. Next base: position 30,665 of record DATHMO010000017.1, on the reverse strand, counting down.
TTTCGGCTCGCAAAACGCGATGGAAGTACCAATGGTTACAGCCAGAAAGATCGTAAGAAGCGGCTTCAATAGGCTCCTGTTAACTCCTAAAGTAGTACACCCAGCACTGTTAAGACTAGTTTCTCTAATGTACCAGTTACGATTTCTTAACACAACCCACCCCGCATCCATAGCTCAACCCTCTGTCGATTGGATTCATTCACCGCAGACCGGGTTGCCGATAATCGTCCCCGGGTCAGAACTCGATCGGCTGCTGGAGCGTGAAGTTCAGGCGGGTCTCCGTCGGGATTTTCACCTGCTGGCCTTTGGTGATCACTTGAGCTGCGCCGCCGACGGCCGCTCCCGACGCCGCTCCAATGGCTGCGCCGCGCCCACCGCCAACCACGGCTCCGAGGATGGCCCCCAGTACCGTCGCGCCACCCACCACTTTTGCCGAACGTGCGCCGCGCGAACTGCTGGCCCGCGAAACGTCGGTAGTGGAGGTGTCTATGGTCTGGCTGTTGATGGTGATGTCCGTTAACGCGAGTGTCAGAACCGTTTTCCCTTCAAACTTGCCGGACTGCTGGTCTTCCACCAGTTTCACCAGCGCATCGGCGCCGCGCGGGATCACCGTTTGGCCATCCACCATAACGGGCTCATCGACACCGGCGCGAAATGTCTGACCAAGGCGTGCCACGTTGGAATCGATCTTGTCGATCATGCGCACCGTGATCAGCGTACCGGCGGGGACCTGGAGGCCGGTCCCAGGCGGCGTGGAAGAAGGCGGAGCCTGCTGGGCGAAGCCGGGGCTGCGGTCTCGGTCGGCGCCTTGATCTCCCGGCGGATCAACCCCGAAGCAGTAGGCGTTATTCGAATTGCTGGGACTAAACGCGTATTCCCCAGTGGCCAGTTCCTGGATGGAAGTAAGGCCATAGGTGGAGTCGCCAAGCTTGCTGACGTTGACGAGCATCGAAACGGGAACGTTCTTGTTCTTAGGGTCGGGCTTGGTCCACCGGCCGTCGTTCCTGACTTCCAGGGGCAGCAATGCGTAGGTGCCGGGGTCGATTCCATTGGCCAGCTGCACGACAAACATCATCTGTTGTCCGCTAGTGAATCGGACAGGCGAGCGTGAACCATCCATCTCCCAGAATTCACCGCGATCATCTCTTCGCTCGTTCGCCCGCGTTCGTTCAAGGGGGAGGAGCGATCCGGTGCGGTCTTGAAAATAGACCGCTCCGACAAACTCCGGTCGAGGAACGCTAGAGGCCGGAGCCGGGGGCGGGTCGCCGCGCGAGGGAGGAGCGGGCGCCACGTTGGAGGATGTTTCAGGCGCGCGCCGAAATCCGGGTTGTGAAGCTTCAGGCGGAGGTCCTTGATAATCGACCACGACTGGATCCGTCAAGGTATAAGTAAACCGGGTTTCCGGCGCAATCTCGACGGCTTTTCCGAAAATCTTACCAGCCACCGCTCCGCCGGCCGCCCCGACACCGGCTCCAATGCCGGCTCCCGCGCCACCGCCAATGGCCCCTCCGATCGCTGCTCCCGCCCCCGCGCCAACTGCGGTGCCAGTAACGGTCCGCTTCACCTGAGAGCCGCTCTCGGAATCGATCTTGTCGGTGTTCACTTCCACTCTCTGGCCGTTGATCATCACGGCGACGAGCGACGTGTTCAGCGAGGCGCGACGTTTATATCCCGCGCTGTGGATGTCAGACACTCGCAAAAAGGCGCTCGTTTTCGCCGGAATTACCGTGACGCCATCGACGATTACCGGGTCGTCGATGTTAGCGGCGTACTCGCGATGCGTGTCGGCCTTCTTCGAATTAATGCGATCGATGGTGCTAATGGAGATCGCGGTCCCGGCTGGGAGTGTAATGCTCTGTTGCTGGCCGAAAGCGTCCGGCCCGAGCATGCAGAACGTCACGGACATGAGCAGCGCGATTCTTTTCATGAGCGTCCTCCTTCAATTATGGAACGACGGTCCAATGGACCACGCAGCGCTTCTGCGGTCCGGAGCCTTTATTCTTGACAACTAGTTTTTGCGTCTGTCCATCGGCGGGCACCAGACGCGCGTCCCAGTTCTTCGTGTCGTAGTCGAGCTGCAATTTGAGCGGCGGCAGATTCCGAAAGACGTATTCCGCGTTCTGCGGGATGGGGCCGCCCATGGATTCCAACGTGCCGGACTTCGGTCCGTTGTATGCGGGAGGCGCAGTGGGAGGCACTGACGCAGGCGCTAACGGAGCGGGCACGGCAGGAAGCGGACGTTGCAAAGTCGGCGGCGAGTTCGATGTGGTTGGCGCGGGCTGCCGGGGCGCCGGCGCTACCTGATCGCCGGTGGGAGTGCTGTCGTTTACGGCTACGGTTGGCCTGGATGTCGAAGCTGTCTGGTTTAGCCGATAGCGCCCACGCTGCTGCTGGTTCGGCGCACCCTGCGAGTCCATCCGAAGATCAGCCAGCCAGCGTTGAGCTTGATAACTCTTTTCCTGGTCGCTCCCATGCACATCTTGATTCAAAACACTTTCGGCGACGCGGCGGTAATGAGGCAGAATTTGGAGCGCATTCTTCCGCCAATTTCCGACGTCCGGCATATCGAGCAGAATCCTGCAGACGGTTTCGGCTTGCGCCTGCGGCAATTCGGGAGGAGATCCGAGCAGATCGTCGACAAAGGGTCGAGCGCTTTCTGGGAAGCGCGTCATAAAATTTGCGAACATCGGCGCGTAATCGGGATAGAATGCCGACTGACGTTGTTGCCGCCACGAAAACTCGACGACGCCCACGGCCACGCGCGAGTCGGCCAGCGGCTGCATCAGCTCAGTGAGTTTGGCCCGATCATCTTTCTGCCAGCCCGCGATCAACTCGTCATCGACAATGTCGCGGTACCAGGAGAGCAGGCCGACGAGCGTGTCGACGGTCTGCGGCCGATTCGCGGGATCCACTCCGTCTATTAAAGCCTTGATCTTCTGCCGCGCGACATTCGGAGGGTAAGGAGCCGGACCGACCACCTTGAACTGCGCAAGGGCCGCTATGCCGAATGCAAAAAATGAGATGCCCCAGGCGACGACAACTCGAACGATGCGGTGGAGGCGATGCATGAGCTGCAACCGGACTCAGGGTTAATGCGAACTATTGTAGCGGGAAGCCCGCCCCTGACGCTTGGATCGTGCTCAAACGCGCGGCCGGTTGCGTTGTTGAAATCCTTCCACCAACCCGCTAACCAATTGCCGCCCGCGCTGCAAAGCGTCTTCATAGGCGATGCGGCGTTCGGCGCGAGTGTAGTGTCTGCCCAGGCGGTAGTAGCGCTCGAGCGACATGCCCGCCACGCGCGTGCCGGCGTAAGCGATGGCGGCCTTGGGAATCAACCCACCGCCCCAGGGGATTTTGCCAACCAACTCGCGCGCCAGGGCACGCCAGCCGAATGCGCCCAGGATGATGGTCGCGATCTCTCCGCGTTGCTCGTGATAGCCGACATCGCGATCGTTAGCCGCAGCCAGCAAGAAAGCCATGCGGATCTGGTTGGCGGTAAGGACCGCGGTATCGGAAGCGAATTCGCCCACCGCCCAGGGCAGGGAAACGAACGGAATGATGTCGGGAATGGCGGTGGCCAACGAGAAAAGAGCGTTCTCCTTGGCGATTTTCTTCACCATCCGCCGCGAGACCTCTTCGCGAAACGGCAGAACGTGCAGCGCGAGCGGCACCGCGAGATCGGGACGGCGGCGCAGCACTTGATCGATAGTGGCGCTGGGTGCGGCGGGATGGAAGGTGAAGTAGCCGGGATCGCGGGACCCGGGTTCGCCGGAGTCGTCGAAGTAAATTTCCAGATCGTGCTGTTCAGCGGGAACCGCGCCCTCAGACGCGCGATAGACAAGGCGCAGCACTTGGGAGCGCTTGGCGCGCGAGAGATCGGGTGGAATGAGAAACTCTTCCATCGCGCGATAATCCTGCTCGCGATCGGCGGAGAGAATGAACCGTACGGGCCGCTCGGTGTGCCGGCGAATATCCTCCGGATTCAGATTCTTGATGGCGTCCTTGATGTTTTGGAAAACTTGAATTGACATTCCCGGGAAGTGCGCGCACCTACGAACGGTGCATCACTTTCAGCTCCTTACGCCATTCTAATCCTACGCCTAAACGTTCGACGGCGATCTTCGGAGAAAAGTAACGCAACACCCGCTCGTTGGTGGAGTGAACATCGAGCGCGGGCGACACCAGCAGCAGGCGCGGAGGCTCACGCACGACCTCGTGGCCCGGAAAGTAACCGTTCGTTTGAAACGCGCGGCGCTCTACGTGCCATGCCACGCGCATCCAGTAGTCGAGCGCCTGGAGCGGCAGGTGCACGTCCTCAGACGCTTTCAACTCAATCACCGCGAGGCGTCCGCTGGTATCGATGGCGAGCAAATCGAGCACGCCCCTGTCGGCAGCAGCAAATGCTGGAACTTGTCCGTAAATGGGCGCGGCGAGCAGACTGGCGTCGACTTCCTGGACGTGTGCGCGCACTTGGGACTCGAGCCAGGCTTCGGGATTGCGGATATACAGGGGATGCTGGCGGTCGGCCGCGTCCGGCGATCGCAGGCGCGACAATTCCACGGCGCGCTCGGGCTTCATGGACATCAGTATTTCAGCGCCAACGGTGCGCGCGAATTCCAGGCCACGGACGCGATAGCTGAGTTCGCCGTCGCCTCGATCGATCGATTCCACACCGGACGCGGTCATCGGTTGCGAGAGCGACCGGCGGTATGGTTCGAGATGGGTGTCGAGATTCCCGTAGTCGGTAAGATCGATTTTCTCTTCCAGCCCTTGCTCGTCGTAAACGAAAGCGCGATATTGAGCGGCGGCCGGATCGAGAAAACTCAGACGTAGACAAGTGGTCTTCTCGGCTCCCGCGGGAAGATAAAGGATCAAGCCATGAATTGCGAGCAAGGGTTCGCGCTGGCGCATATAGTCCAGCCAAATCAGCCCGAACGTGAGAACGCCGTCCGGACGCACGGAATCTGAAGGGACGCCGATCGCGGCCCAAGCCGAAGCACCTTGCCGCAACAGCGCGCGTGGATAGGCGGGCGAGAGGCTGTGCTCGAGGTCGGCCTCGGTGGTCAACTCGGCCAGTTTGTAGCCGGGGAACTGGCGCCGCAGAAAGAGCCGGAATTGCTCGCGGAACCCGAGGCGTGCGCTACGCAGCGGAACGTTATCGCGGACGGCCCGGCGCCGGTCGATCAGATCGAGAGTGCCCGCGAGCTTCCCGAATCGCGCTACGCGCAGCACCAGTTTGCCGCGCATTTCGCGTTCGACCGCGCTGACCCGCCGCACCAGATTGCGCTTCTGATCCCAGGCCTGCAACTGAACGCACCCGTGGCGCTCTTCCAGGACGAAGTTATCGGACTTGATGGCCAGAGGTTCCTCACCGGGCTCGCACAGCACGGGATCTTGGCTGGATTCGAGGAAGCGCTCGATGGCCGGCAGGATCTCAATCAATAGGGAGAATCATCCGCTGACTGTCCATCGTCGGCGGATCGGGCCGCCAATAGTACCCTAACCCCACTTTTCTGTGGTGCTAGGCGAAACGACCAATCAGACCGCAGAGTCTACGGACCGAAGTATGCAACACGATAAACGAAAGGGGTAATCGAGTGAACACTTCCAAGTATGTCGAAGCGCTTGCGGTTTTGGCGCTTGGTATTTGTGTTTCGGCAGACGCCAGCGCCCAAGAATGGGCCTCCACTGCTACCAAGGCTTTCCCGGTTCAAAACATTCCCGGTGCGACATTGGTCGGTCCGCTCGCGGCTACGACTACGGTCCACGTTGTGTTGGGCCTGCAGACGCAAAACGCCAGCCAGATACAGCCGACCCTCCAGGCTATGATCACGCCGGGCAATCCGCTCAACGGGACGTCGCTCACGCTGCAGCAATTCGTGACCCAATTCGGACCGACGTCCGTGCAAGTGCAGGCGGCCGAGAATTATCTGACGAGCATGGGATTCACAGACATTACGGTCGCGGATAATCAGCTTCTCATCGATGGCTATGCGCCGGCCAGCAACGTGGAAGCGGCGTTCAATACCTCTTTGGCGGAATATTCGATAAACGGCGCCAGCGTGTTTGCCAACACCGCGGCCGCGCAAGTTCCGGCTTCTCTTTCGGGTATCGTGATTGCGGTGCTGGGACTGAATAACATCGCATCGCTGCACCCGGACATCGCGCGGCTTAGTCTAGCCCCAATGACTGTGCCATGCACGCCGCCACAGTGCCCCACCCCTGCCCTCGCGAACGAAAGCTACGGCGCCGAGCAATACCAGATTGCTTACGATGCTGCATGTCCCTCGGACAATCCGAACTGCCCTGCGAAAAAATTTCCGACGGGATCGAACACCGTGGTCGGGATCATCGCGGAAGGCGATCTTACGCAAGTGGTGACGGATCTGCGTACCTACGAGAAGGCGAATGAATTGCCGGAGGTGCCGGTTACGGTTGTGAATGCGGGCATCGCGAGCTCGGACACGAGCGGCGCAGACGAGTGGGATCTCGATTCGCAGACTTCCACCGGAATTGCGCAGCAGGTGTCGCACCTTTATTTCTACGTCGCCACGTCGATGACCGATTCCGACCTGGCGCTGGCGATCAGCAAAGCCGTATCTCAGAACAAGGTAAAAGCTTTCAACATGTCGTTTGGGGAATGCGAGTTTCTTCCTTACATCGATGGTTCCATGCTGGTAGACGACGAAGTATTCGCCGAAGCCGCGCTGCAGGGGATCACGCCGTTTGCGTCCGCTGACGACAATGGCTCGGCTTGCCCGGCTGAGGCGACGAATGGCGTGCCGCTTTCCGGACCGCCGGACACCGCTTACCCGGCGTCGTCGCCCTATGTGATCGCGGTGGGAGGGACGAATCTTTTCACCAACGCGGATTTCACCTATGATTTCGAAACGGCGTGGGAAGCGAGCGGTGGCGGCATCAGTTACTTTGAAACGGCGCCTTTCTGGCAAAGCTACACGGGCGGAGGAACTACGCCGATCGTTCCCAGCGCCGAGGTTGGACAAAGGGGCGTGCCGGATGTGTCGATGTGCGCCGGTGGATCTGAATATGCGATTTGCGCCGCGAACATCATCGTGGATGGCACAGCGACCCTGGTGGGCGGGACGAGCTTGTCTTCGCCACTGGCCATGGGGTCGTGGGCGCGGATTGAAAGCGCGCATAAGAACAAACTCGGCTTTGCTGCGCCGCTGATCTATCAGCTCGCGACCAGCGGTCCTCCTCCGAGCAGTCCGGATTTCAACGACGTGATTCTGGGAGGCAATGGATTGTTCACCGCTCTACCCGGATATGACTACGTCACCGGGCTGGGATCGTTTGACATATACAAGGTCAGCCAGTTGATCCCGTCGACCTATCCGCAGTAAGGTGCTCGACCGGCGGTTCCGGGTATCGTGGCTGCGGTAACCTGGAATCGCCTTTGCTCCAAGAAAAATTAGATCAAGTGGAATCCCGGATCGTCGCGGCAGCAGCGCGCGCAGGAAGAAATCGTTCCGACATCCAGTTGGTCGCGGTCACCAAGAAATTCCCGGCTGCCGTGGTCCGCGAAGCCTACCAGCTCGGCCTGCGCGATTTCGGCGAAAACTACGTTCAGGAATTCGAAGCCAAGCGCACCGAACTCAACGACTGCGCAGGCGCTCGCTATCATTTCATCGGCCATTTGCAATCCAACAAAACCAAGATCGCCGCTCAGATTTTCGATGTCATTCACACGGTCGACTCTGCGAAAATCGCTACGCGGCTGGACGCCGAAGCTGGAGGGGCTGGTCTTGAGGTGCTAATTGAAGTAAAATTGTCGACCGAGCCAGCTAAAGCCGGCGCCGCACCTGGGGAGGTCCCGGCGCTTGTGGAGGCGATTCGAGGGTGCCCGCATCTGCGGTTATTGGGGTTGATGACAATGCCGCCTTGGTCGGACGACGCGGAAACGTCGCGGCCGTACTTCGCGCGATTGCGTGAACTGGCCGAAAAGAACGGCCTAAGGCAGTTGTCCATGGGGATGTCGCACGACCTTGAAGTGGCCATCGAGGAGGGCGCGACTATCGTGCGTGTAGGGACTGCTCTATTCGGGCCGCGTGCGAAATCCGCGTAAGAAAAATTGACTGTCGGTTACTTTTCGCCTCTGCCGCCGGCGCGTACCGGCGTCGCTGATTACTCCGCGGAACTGCTGCGCGCGCTTGAGCCGCTGGGTTCAGTGCAAGTGAACGCTCGCGATACCGACGTTCCTCTGTACCATCTTGGGAACAACGGATTACATCGCGAGATTTACGGTCATGCGCTCGCGAAGCCCGGCGTAACGGTGCTACACGATGCCGTGCTGCATCATTTCTTTTTGGGTGCCGAGAACGAACGCGACTACGTGGCCGAGTTCGTCTATAACTACGGCCATTGGAGCGAAGACCTGGCGCGTGAGTTGTGGCGGCGCCGGTCGCGTTCGGCTGCAGATCCCGAATACTTCCGCTATCCGATGCTGAGGCGGGTGACCGAACGGTCCCGCGCGATGATCGTGCATAACCCGCGCGCGGCGGCGTTGGTGCATGAGCATGCCAAGGGAGCCACGGTGCACGAGATTCCGTTTCTATTCTCGCTGCCCGACAATCTGCCGGCGCAATCGGAAGTGATCCGCTGGCGCGCCGGGCTCGGCATCTCGTCGCACACGTTCTTGGTAGGCGTTTTCGGACATTTACGCGAGACCAAGCGGTTGCTGGCGCTACTGCGGGCGTTCCAGCGGGCGCGCCGATCGGCCGATATCATGCTGCTGGTGGCGGGCGATTTTGTATCGAGCGATCTGGCCCGATCCGCCGAGCCCCTGTTACGCAACGACGCGGGCATTTTGCGAATCGGTTATCTCGACGAAGCGGATTTCTGGCTGTGCGCCTCGGCCGTGGATGCCTGCATTAACCTGCGCTACCCAATGGCCGGGGAAACCTCGATGATCGCGATTCGTCTGATGGGGCTGGGCAAGACCGTGCTCGTGAGCGCGGGCGAAGAGACGTCGCGCTTTCCTGAAGCAGCCTGCGTACGCGTGGATCCGGGGCACGCCGAAGAGGAAATGCTGGTTGAATATCTGGTTTGGCTTGCTCGGCACCGCGAAGACTCACGCGCCATCGGCCAGCGCGCGGCAGCGCATATCCGGCAGCACCATGCACCGGCCCACGTGGCCCAGTTGTATTGGCAGGCCTTGCAGGACTGCTACCATAAAGCTAAATCGGCTGCAGCAGTTTAAGTTTCCCGCCGCCAGTGCGTTGGGACGAATATTGTGAGTAAAATCGCCGCATTGTTCTGCGTGTGCGCCGGCCTCGCGCGCGCAGCGTTGCCCGTGCCTTACGCGAAAATTGTGCACGTGCGCGTTCCGATGCGCGACAACGTCCGCCTGGACACCAACGTTTTCCACCCGGAAGGCAGCGGCCGTTTCCCGACGGTTTTGATCCGCACTCCTTATGGTAAAGGCGCCGACCTTCCCGCCGGCTACCAGTCGTTCATCAATCACGGCTACGCGGTGGTGATGCAGGATGTGCGCGGGCGCTACGCCTCCGGCGGCACGTTCGACGTTTTCAATCAGGAAGGCCCGGACGGATACGACACGCTCAATTGGATTGCGGCGCAGCCGTGGTCTGACGGACAGATCGGCATGATCGGCGGATCGTATCTGGGCATCGCGCAATGGCGCGTGGCGCTGCTGAACAATCCTCATCTGAAGGCGATTTTCCCGGTGGTGTCAGGATCGGACGAGTATCTCGATCGTTATTATTCAACGGGCGGGGCCGTCAAGCTTGGTCACCGGATGCTGTGGCTCGCGGATAATCTTGCGGCTCCAGGAACCGCCAAACCCAAATTTAACGACTATATTTACCATCTGCCGCTGCGGACCATCGATCGCGCGGCCACGCGCCAGACGCTCGGTTTTTATCAAACGATTTTGAATCATCCCGCGTACGATTCATTCTGGAAGGCGCAGAGCGTGATCGAGAACATCAGCCAGGTACGCGTTCCCGTGTTTTCCGTGGGCGGCTGGTACGACAATTTCGCCGAAAGCGATCTGGATGCGTTCGCGGCGCTGCACAAGGGGCATGGCAAATTTGACGACCGGCATCGCATCATGATCGGGCCCTGGGCGCACAACATGTCGACGCCTTTTCAGGGCGTCACCTATGGCGACGATTCTTCATCGCCCATCCGCAGCTATCAGATCGAATGGTTCGATCATTGGCTCAAGGGCGCACCCGAGGAAGCCCGGCCGTTTTCGCCTGAAGCCTGGCATGCCGTGCGCGCGGAGGTGGATGAAGCGCCGGTGCATATTTTTGTGATGGGAGTGAATCGTTGGCGCGATGAGCCGGATTGGCCGCTGGCGCGCGCGAAGAACACTCCGTTCTATCTGGCCAGCGCGGGCGCGGCGAATTCGCTCTCGGGAGATGGCGCGTTGCAATCGAAGCCGGAGCGTGCGAATACTCTCGGGCAGCTCGCCGATCAATTCACGTACGACCCCCGCAATCCAGTGCCGACGCACGGTGGCGCGGTGTGCTGCGATCCGAAGATTTTCCCGTGGGGCCCGATGGACCAGCGGCCCGTTGAGAAGCGTAGGGACGTACTGGTGTATACCAGTGCGCCGTTGAAGCAGGATCTGGAAGTCACAGGGCCGATTCGCGTCGTGCTTTACGCGTCTACCTCAGCCGCCGATACCGACTTCACGGCCAAGCTCGTCGACGTGTTTCCCAATGGTGAGGCGCGCAATTTGACGGACGGAATTTTGCGCATCCGCTACCGGCACGGTCTCGACAAGCCCGAGATGGCGCAGCCCGGCGAGGTGTATCCGCTGAACATCGATACCGGGGTTACGAGCAATGTTTTCCTGGCCGGGCATTGCATTCGTGTCGAGATATCAAGCAGCAATTTTCCGCGCTTCGATCGCAACCCGAATACCGGCCGGTCGTTCGCGGACGAGACGGCGCTCAAGAAGGCGAAACAAGTGATCTATCATTCGCGGCAATATCCGTCGCACATCTTGCTGCCTGTGATTCCCAGCGCCGACACCGAAGCGCGGAGGCGCGATCGGGAATTGACTTCGGCGAGCGCCGCGCGGTATGGTGCGAAGAGAAGCCCCGTGGTGCCAGCAAAGCCCCTCCCGATTTCGGCGCGGTAGCCAAGTGGTAAGGCAGAGGTCTGCAAAACCTTTATTCGTGAGTTCGATTCTCACCCGCGCCTCCAAGAACCTGATATATTGACTCTGCGCCTTTGACCACTCAAGCCGTCCGTTAATTCTTCTTCGCGGCCCACTGCCCCGTAACCATTCGTCTGTCTTCTCGAAGGAGAAACAATGCAATCCAATTGGCAAGAGGTTTTTTTCCGCGGCGTCGCTCTCGACGCGTGGCGGCGTATCATCCATCCCGAAATGACCCGCACCGAGGCGGATTTCCTGGAACGGACCCTCGCTGCTGGCGCGGGCGCGCATCTTCTCGATGTTCCCTGCGGCAACGGACGTCACGCGATCGAACTCGCTGGCCGCGGTTATAGCATCACCGGGCTCGACTTGAGCGAAGAGTTTATCGTCGAGGCGCGCACTGCCACCGAACTCCCGGTCCGGTGGGTTAGGAGCGATATGCGTTCGCTGTCGTGGGACTCCGAGTTCGACGGGGCCTACTGCTTCGGTAACAGCTTCGGCTACCTGACCGAGGGGGAGACCCGGCAATTTCTCTCCGGTGTCGCGCGGGCGTTGAAGCCCGGAGCGCGGTTTGTTGTTGACACCGGGATGGCGGCGGAATCGATTCTGCCGTCGCTCTCTCGCACCCGGTGGTTCCGGCTCGGTGACATGCTGATGCTCAGCGAGAATCGTTATCATCCTGCCGAGAGCCGGCTCGATATCGATTACACGTTCGTTCAGAATGGCCAAGTGGAAACGCGGCCCACCGCGAGCTACATCTTCACTGCCGGCGAGCTCTGCCGGATGCACCTGGGCGCCGGGCTGCGTCCAACGGCTCTGTTGAGTTCGACGAACGACGATCCCTACCAAATCGGCTCGCCAAGGCTGATTCTGGTTTCGAGCAAAGACGATTGAGCTGGCTGCTGCGCGAATCGCAAATGCTCTAAGCAGTCAAAACGTCCTTTACCTTTGCCAGGAGCTCGGCGGCCGTGTACGGCTTGGGGAAAAGTTCCACTTTCTCCAACTCCGCGCGGTATTGCAGACGATCGTCCGCCAGCAATCCCGCCACCATCAAAACGCGCATCTCCGTACGGCGCGAGTGCAGGTACTTCGCCGCGTCGTAACCTGAGATGCTTTCCACGTAAGGCGAGATCACCAACAGATCCGGCGTGGCCTCGCCCATGCGTTGCACCGCGACGCCCAAATCGCCGGTCGCCATCACCACATATCCGGCGCGCTCCAGCACTTCCTGCATCACCAGCCGCACCACCGGCTCGGAGCTGAGCAGCAGAATCGTGGTTGTCATCGTCGATTTATCGGGCATAACTATATTATGCAGACGCATTATGCAGACGCTGGCCTCGGTCGCGGATTTCGGCGATCGAGCTCTTGCATGCAGCCCTCCGCTCACCCTCTCCCAGCCCTTGCATGCAGCTTATATTTTTGACATTATTAATGACGTGCCGCTAGGGCTGCGGCGGGAGGGTTCCATTGAGGGCGAAAGACATCGTATGTCTTGCAGGTTGTGCCATTTTCTCTTCGCTCTGCATACAGGCCGCGCCGCCTCCCCAAGACCCCGCCAACCCCGCGTCCGTTACGTCTGAGCGCGCCCTGGTCGACAAATACTGCCTCGCATGCCACAACGATAAACTGAAAACCGGCGGCCTCTCGCTGCAATCGGCCGACATGACCAACATCCCGGCCGGAGCCGAAACCTGGGAAAAGGTCATCCACAAAGTCAGCCTCGGCGCCATGCCCCCGCAAGGCATGCCTCGTCCCGATGCGGCCACCATGGATCATTTTGCATCCTGGCTCGAAGCCTCTATCGACAAAGCCGCCGCTGCCCATCCCAACCCCGGGCGCGCGACGCTTCACCGCCTGAATCGCACCGAATACGCCAACGCCGTGCGTGATTTGCTGGGCCTGGAAGTGGATCCCGCGCCGCTGCTCCCCGCCGACGACGAAAGCTACGGCTTCGACGACATCGCCGACGTCCTCCGAACCTCGCCATCGCTGCTCGAGCGCTACATGTCGGCATCCTGGAACTTGAGCCGCCTCGCGGTGGGCGATCCGAACCTGGGCGCCGACACACAGACCTATCGCGCCAAGCCCGACCTTTCGCAGAACGGCCATATGGACGGCCTGCCGCTGGGAACGCGCGGTGGATTGTCGATCCGCCACTACTTCCCGCTGGACGGCGTCTACATCATTCGGGTCCGCCTGTGGCGCGCCACTGCCGACGCCATCAAGGGCCTGGAAGACCTGCACCAGGTGGAAATCAGCGTCGACGGCCAACGCGTCAAGCTCGCCACCATCGGCGGCAAGGACGAAGCCGAGCTGAGCTACACCAATTCCGGCAAATCGGCTCTGGAAATCGATGCCCGCCTTACCGTTCACGTTCCGGTGAAGGCAGGCATGCGCTCGGTTGTGGCCACGTTCATGGCTGAAGGCGAATCGCAGGACGACAACATCCTGCAGCCCTTCGAACGCGCGAATCTCGATCCGCTGGACTTCCGCGGGCTCCCAGCCGTCGATCGCGTCAGCATCACTGGCCCGCTGAACCCAACCGGCCCCGGCGAGACCGCCAGCCGCAAGCTGATCTTCACGTGCCGCCCCGTTACGCACGCCGACGAACTTCCCTGCGCCAAGAAAATCATCAGCACGCTTGCGCGGAAGGCTTATCGCAGGCCAGTTGCGGACAACGATCTGGAAACGCTGCTCAGCTTCTACCAAAAAGGCCGCAACGAAGGCGGCACGTTCGACTCTGGCATTGAAGCTGCCATCCAACTCATTCTCGCGAGTCCCGAATTTCTGTTCCGTTTCGAGCCCGATCCCGCAGCGCTCGCCGTCGGCACCGTGTACCACATCAGTGATTTGGAACTCGCGTCGCGGCTCTCCTTCTTTCTCTGGAGTACGGGCCCCGACGATCAACTGCTGAACCTGGCGGCTCTCGGCAAGCTGAAAGATCCCGCGGTTCTCGAAAGTCAGGTCAAGCGCATGCTGGCCGATCCGAAATCGAAAGCCTTGGTCGAAAATTTCGCCGACCAGTGGCTCTACCTGCGGAACCTCAAGAACATCAATCCCGACTTCGAAACCTTCCCCGATTTCGACGACAACCTGCGCCAGGCCATGCGGCAGGAAACGGATCTGTTCTTCGGCAACCTGATCCACGAAGACCGCAGCATTCTCGATTTGGTGAACGCCAATTACACCTTCATCAATGAGCGGCTGGCGCGCCATTACGGCATTCCGAACATCTATGGAACGGACTTCCGCCGCGTGCCTGTGACCGACGAGCGGCGCCGCGGCCTGTTGGGACAAGCCAGCATTTTGACGATTACGTCCTACGCCACCCGCACCTCGCCCGTGCAGCGCGGCAAGTGGATCCTGACGAATCTGATCGGCATGCCGCCCGATCCGCCGCCGCCCAACGTTCCGGCGTTGAAAGAGCACGCCGATCCAGGGACACACACATCGCTGCGAGAGCGCCTCGAAGAGCACCGCAAGAATCCAGCCTGCGCCGGATGCCACAAACTGATGGACCCGATCGGTTTCTCGCTCGAGAATTTCGACGCTATCGGCCAATGGCGCACCGACGACGAAGGCGCGAAGATCGATCCCGCGGGAGTCATGTTCAACGGCGCTAAGATCGACGGCCCGGTTTCGCTGCGCCAGATCCTGATGGCCAAGCCCGAAATTTTCGCCAGCGTCTTTACCGAAAAGCTCATGATTTATGCTCTCGGCCGAGGAGTGCAATATTACGACATGCCGGCCGTGCGAGCCATCGTTCGCGACGCCGCGCACAATGATTACCGCCTTTCGTCCATCGTATTAGGAATTGTGAAGAGCACGCCGTTTCAAATGAAAGTAAAAGGCACGGAAGGCAGCACCGTGACCGCCAGCAATTATTAAGAGGAGATTGAAAGCATGATGATCACCAAGAAGCATCTTCCCCGCCGCACTTTTTTGCGCGGCATGGGCGTCGCAGTGGCCCTGCCTTTTCTCGACTCCATGGTGCCCGCGCAGACCCTGCTTTCGAAGACCGCCGCGAATCCGCGCATTCGCCTGGGCTATTGCTACATCCCGCACGGCGGCGTGATGGCCAACTGGACGCCCACGGCCGAAGGCCCGATCACACAGTTTTCTCGCACCTTGATGCCGCTCGAGCCGTTCCGCGACCAGGTAGTCGTCGTCAGCAATCTCGCGCACAAGCTCGCTGGCGCGCAAGGTCCCGGCGATAGCGGCGGCGACCACGGCCGATCCCCCTCCGTCTTCTTGAATGGCGTCCATCCCAAGCGCACCGAAGGCGAGGACGTTCGTGCCGGCACTACTGTCGACCAAATCGCCGCGCAGCACATCGGCCAGGATACGCCGCTGCCCTCGCTCGAACTGGCCACCGAAGATATGACGGGCTTGATCGGCGCTTGCGACGTCGGCTTCAGCTGCACATACACAAATACGATTTCGTGGCGCACGCCGACCACGCCATTGCCCATGGAAATCAACCCGCGCGTAGTGTTCGATCGCCTGTTTGGCGATGGTTCCAACGCAGCCGACCGCGTGGCCCGCATCCAGCGCGAGCACAGCATCCTCGACGCCGTCACCGCCCAGATCAGCCATCTGCAGCGCGGCTTGCCCTCCAATGATCGCAATCGCGTCGCCGAGTATCTGGATAACGTGCGTGAGATCGAACGCCGCATCCAGCTCACCGAAGCCAAGAACACGCAGAGCATCAAGGTTCCGGCCACGCCCATCGGCATTCCCGACGACCACGTCGAGCATTCCAAGATGATGATGGAGCTGATGGCGCTGGCCTTCCAGGCCGAAATCACGCGCGTCTCCAGCTTCATGATGGCGCGCGAAGTGAGTTACCGCACGTTCCCGCAAATCGGCGTGCCAGATCCGTTCCACGCCACTTCGCACCACCAGGACAATCCCGAGAAACTCGAGAAGCTGACCAAGATCAATACCTATCACGTTAGCCTGGTCGCGTACCTGTTAGACAAGCTGAAGAATATTCAAGACGGCGATGGAACGCTGCTGGATCATTCGCTGATTCTGTACGGCAGCTCCATGAGCAACAGCAACCTGCACAATCACTCGCCGCTTCCGGTCTTCGTGGCCGGTGGCGCTTGTGGACGCATGAAGGGCGGCCGTCACATCAAGTATCCGGAGGAGACGCCCATGGCGAACCTGCTAGCAACCACGCTCGCCAAAGCTGGTTTGAACGAGGACCACATCGGCGACAGCACCGGCATTCTGTCGGAAGTCTAAGGAGACGAACATGCGCATCGAACGCTTCATGCAGTTCTCGCTCGCGGCGGTTTTGTCGGTCGCCGCTTTTGCCGCCACCAATGGCACCACGGCTCTCGTGGACGCCGCGAAGAATCAGGACTTCGATTCCGTCCGCGCTCTTCTGAAGCAGCACGTCGATGTCAATGCTCCGGAAGCCGACGGCACTACGGCGCTGCATTGGGCGGCGCACTGGGGAAATCTCGAAACAGTCGAAGCATTGCTAAGCGAAGGCGCAAACGCGACGGCGCTCAACCGATACGGCGCCACGCCGTTGTCTGAAGCCGTACGCATCGGCGGAGCACCTCTCATCGAAAAGCTGCTCAAGGCCGGCGCCGATCCGAACACGTTGACTACTGCGCAGGCAGAGACGGTGCTGATGAAGGCGTCGCGGGAAGGCAACGTGGAAGCGGTGAAGGTGCTGCTCGATCACGGCGCTGAAGTGAACGTGAAGGAAAACTTCCGCGGCCAGACCGCCCTCATGTGGGCGGCGGCCGAGGGCCATGCCGATATCGTCAGCATGCTTGCTGCGCATGGCGCGGAGCTCAACCTTCGCTCCTATGATCGCGATACGACATTGCCCAAGATGGCAGCGGGAACTCCGGCGGCGCCCATCGCGCGCGGCGGTCTTACTGCGCTGTTATTCGCGGCCCGTCAAGGCGAAATCGAATCCGTGAAGGCGCTGCTCGACGCCAAGGCTGACGTCAACGCCGTCGACTCCGATGGAAACAACGCGCTGACTTTGGCGATTTTGAACACGCACTATGACCTCGCCGCGATATTGATCGACCGCGGAGCCGATGCCAACATCGCCGCCAAGAACGGACGCACCGCGCTCTATAGCGCCGTCGAGATGCATGATGTCGACTGGTCGCCGCGTCCGGCGCACAAGGAAATCGACAAGGCCACCAGCATGGACATCATCAAATCGCTGATCGATCACAAGGCAAATGTGAATGCGCAATTGACCGCTCCCGCGCCGATCGAGAAGCACGCGCAGGATATGGGCGACAAGTCCATGGGCGCCGGCACAACGCCGTTTACGCGGGCCGCCCGCAGCGCCGACGTCGAACTGATGCATTATCTGCTCGATCATGGCGCCGATCCGAAGCTCGTCGGCAAAGACAATCAGACGGCGCTGATGGTGGCATCGGGCGTAGCCTGGACCGATCACATCAAGGGCACCGAAGCCGAAGCGCTCGAAGCTGTAAAGCTGTGCGTGTCTCTCGGAATCGATGTGAACGCCGCTACCGACAAAGGCGAGACGGCTCTGCACGGAGCCGCGCATCGTGGATCGGATCTCATCGCGAAGTACCTCATCGACAAGGGCGCCAACGTCAAGGCGCGCAACAAGCGTGGATTCACGGCGCTCGATCTAGCCATGGGCAAGGGCGGCTACAACGGCGGTCCCGGCCCGATTCACGAAACCACGGCAGCTATTATCAAGCAAGCGGGCGGCGAGAACGGGCAGGAAGTGAAAGAGACCGCGAAGGCCGAGTAGTTAGCGCTTGTTCGGATAAATGTATTCTAACGCGGCGATAAATCCCTGCGTTAATTCGTGCGGGAAACTCTGAAATCCGGTGAGAAAGCGTGACGTGTTGATTAGTCCGCCGGTCTGCCGCGCGAGCGTAATCATTTCGATCTCGACGTAGACGCCGTTATCCGCCTGCTCCATTCGCAGATAGGTGTTCATTCGCCACAAATAGCCGGCTGAGTCATCAGCTTCGCGCTCTTCATCCAGCCTCTTCTTGTCCTTGGGACGTTCCACTTCGCCGATGTGCGTGGAGCGGCAGGTAATCACGGCCCGCGAGGGGTCCAGCATCTTGTAAGTCGCCGTCTCCTTCACGTTCAACACAACGGCGCTCACTTGCTTTTTGAAGAGCCGCAAAAACGCCTCGGACTGATCGCCCTCGTGCTTGGTGGTCTTCGAATCCATGATTTGCAGAGGAATCATATTGTGATATTCGTTGAAATTCTGCAATGCCGTGCTCACTTTATCGAGCGTCGCCTTCTCCAAATACACCAAGCCGAGCCAATGCTGGATCACGCCATCGGGCACCTCGATCGCCTGCCCATGATCGAGCGTCGTTTGCGGAATGATTGTGCTCTGGCCTAGCCACACCACCGACTTTTTGTCGATATGCCGATCCATCCACAGGAAATCGCCGAAACCGAGATGCTGGTTCATCTCGTCTTCCGTCACTTTGATATAGCGGTCAAAAGCGGCGGAAGTCTCGGGCTTCAACTCAGCCGCGTGCAGAGGCACGAACGGTAACGCCGCAATCAGGATCAAAACGCGAAAGTTCACGCCGCCCTTCACGCCGGCACCCCTCAGGCCGGCACAGGTGCCGTCTCCAGTTTCCGCCCCAGCGTGAGGAAGTTCAAGGAAGTGGATGCGATGGCAGATCCCGCGATCACCAGCGCCATCGGCAGAGCCGGGTTGTCGATGAACCCCAGGAACGTCGTCATGACGGCCGCGATCAGAAATTGATTGGTCCCCAGCAGCGCCGACGCCGTGCCCGCAATGTCGCCGTGCCGCATCATCGCTATGGCCGAGCCGTTCGGGAACACGAAGCCCTGGGCGGATACATACACGAACACGCCAGCGTAGACTCCAAACATTCCGCCGATACCCGTCACCACGCTCGCCAGCAGCAGCAACCCCGCCACCAGTTGCACCAGATTCGCGTTACGGAGCACTCGCCATAGCGCGATCTTATGCGACATCCGCCCGTTGATTTGCGCAGCCACCACCATGCCGATCGCCACCGATCCGAAGAGCCAGCCGAAACGCTCGGTCGGGACTTTATACAAGGTGATAAACACGAACGGCGCGCTCGCGATGTAGGCGAATGTTCCCGACGAGCTGAATCCGCAAACGACGGAAGCGCCCAGAAATGTTCGGTCCTTGATAAGCCGTGCATAGGACGACCGGATCACGTCGAGGTGCAAAGGCCGCCGCGCATCGTGCGCCAGTGATTCAGGCAGGCGAAAATGCATTCCAACGAGACACAGCACTCCCATAGACGCTTGCACGATGAAGGCGGCCCGCCAGTCGAACCACACCAACAAATAGCTGCCGATGAGCGGCGCCACCACCGGCGACACACCCAGCACCAGGACCAGCATCGAAAATATTCTGCGCAGCTCGCTCGCCGGAAACAGATCGCTCACCATGGCGCGCGACATCACGGCCCCGCCGCAGGCGCCCACAGCCTGCAACAAGCGGAAGAACGACATCACGTAAATCGACGGCGAGATCGCACATGCCGCAGACGAGCCGATGAACAGCAACAAGCTCACATACAGAGGCGGCTTGCGTCCGAACCGGTCCGTGATGGGCCCGTAAAGTGGTTGTCCCAGCGCGTACCCCAGCAAAAACGTAACGAGCGTGAGTTGCACGGCCGCGCTTGAGGTATGAAACACCTTTTCCATTACCGGCATGGCCGGCAGATACATGTCGATGGATAGCGGCGCGAACGCCTGCAGCGCTCCCAAAATAAATAGAAGCTCTAGATGGCGGAGGCGCGAGACGGAGGTGGTCTGTTGTGCAATCACACTCGAATAACCGAGTGTAACACTCGACCTATAAAGCTTAAGCGACGCCGTGCTCTCACAGTGTGAGCTTGCGCCATGCCCTCTGACCAGCCTGGATCAAAGCATCCGCCTCCGCTGGGCCATCTGTCCCTGCGGCATAATTCGGGAAAGCGGGCGGCGGCAGTTGCTTCCAAGCGTCCTCGATGGGCGTGATGATCTTCCACTCTGCTTCCACTTCGTCACGACGCGTGAAGAGTGTAGGATCCCCGCGCATGGAATCGAGCAGCAAAGTCTCATATGCGGGCGGCCCTTTCGATCCGAACGCCGTCTCATACGAGAAATTGGCATCCACCGTGAGCGCGCGCATATGATTTCCCGGGCGCTTCACGTCGAATGCGATGCTAATACCGTCGTCCGGTTGGATGCGCAGCGTGATCACGTTCGGCCCCAACTGCTCATATGGCGTACTCGCGAACAGCGCTTGCGGCGTCCGCTTGAAATGCACGCGAATCTCGGAAACCTGGCGCGGCAATCGTTTGCCCGTGCGAATGTAAAACGGCACGCCGGCCCACCGCCAGTTGTTTACATAGAACTCCACCGCGACATAGGTCTCGGTGACCGAACTCGCCGGAACTTCATGCTCCTGGCGATACCCGGGAACTTCCTTGGCTTCCGTTTTATTCTGGATCTTAGCGGCGCCATATTGCCCGCGCACCGTTCGCTTAGCGACTTCTTCCACCGTCATCGGCCGGATGGATCGAAACACCTGCACCTTCTGCTCCCGCACCGCATCGGCGTCGAACGCGATGGGCGGTTCCATAGCCGTCAGCGCCAGCAATTGAAGCAGGTGGTTGGCCACCATATCGCGCAGCGCTCCGGTCTCCTCATAGAATCCGCCGCGGCTTTCCACGCCGACTGTTTCGGCCGCCGTGATTTCCACGTGATCGATGTAGTTGCGGTTCCACACCGGCTCAAACAACGAGTTGCCGAAGCGAAACACCAAAATGTTTTGAACCGTCTCTTTTCCAAGGTAATGGTCGATGCGATAAATATCTTTCTCGTCGAAAACCTTGTGCACCATTTCATTCAACTGCAGCGCCGACTCCAGATCGTGCCCGAAAGGTTTCTCGAGAATGATTCGAGTCCAGCCGTCGCTCGTCCGGTTCAAGCCCGCGTGCGCCAAGCCCTCCACGATCGGCCCTGCCACCGATGCGGGCGTAGAAACATAGAACAGCCGATTCGGACTCGAACCTCCGCGCTGCATTTTGCCGAGCTCATCGCGCAGGCGTGCATAAAACTGTGGGTCGTTGATGTCGCCCGCGAAGTAATGCAAACGCTTCGCGAAATCTTCCCAATGGCGCTCCGTGAAGTCGCGCGTGTCGCCGGATTTTGAAGCGGACTCGCGCAGCTTGGAACGAAACTCGTCCGAAGTCATCGCGGTTCGTCCCACTCCCAGCACTTCAAACTGCGGATTCATGCAACCTTCGCACGCCAGGTTATAAAGGCTCGGAATCAACTTGCGGCGCGTCAGATCGCCGGAAGCTCCGAAGATGATCAGCAAACAGGAATCGCCCGCAGCCGGCGGTTCTGCGGAGAACTGCTCTAACGGATTTACTTCGATGACAGCAGACACAATAACCCTCCCAGGCGCATTTCATTAGTGTAGATGCAATCGGCGGCGAATTGGTTCGCATCAATGCGCAAGCTTCAGTGCGCGGGTAAGCTTTGCTGCAGGAAGGCAAGCACTTTTGGAATGGCGTCGAGCGTTGACTCCGCGTTGCCTTTCGGCGTCCCACCCATTTCCATCTCACGGCCGGAGGTCGGATTCTTTACCTCACCCTGCCAGGCCGGAACGATCTCCGCGCGGCCCGCGCCATGTCCAGCATGCGGATACTTCAGCTCGTCGACGTTGTAGGCGAAGTGAAACTTCTTGAGGCGCGCGACAATTGCATCGGCCATCGCCGAGGAATCCCACACGTGATCGTCTTCGCCGGCGACTAAGAGAATAGGTCCTTGCGAGTGCTCCACCTCGATCACCGCGCGCATTGCCATCCCCTGCTGATCCAGATTGGCGCGCAACGGCCGGAACGCCAATCCGTTTCCGTTCCAGCTCCAAGCGTAAGGCACGGTGGTGAACCCGCAGCAGGCCGGATTTAATACGTTGGAAGGCGAGTAGGCCACCACCGCTTTCACTCCCACAAACATCGATCCAAGCTGAAGCGCGAGTTCGGCGCCGCGTGAGACTCCCATGACGGCGATGCGGTCGGCCGCGACTTCCGGCCGGTGCGCCATCCAGTTCAAAGCGTGCCCAAAGTATTCGAGCGGGATGCCGGCGAGCTCATTCGGCAGATCGTCATAACGAAAATACGCCAGCGCGAGGGCCGCATATCCGTGCGAGGCCAGCCACGCCGCGCGCCGTGACGGCAACCCGCCTTCCGATCCGCCCAGCACAAGAACGGCTGGATGGCGATCGTTTCCCGGCGGCAAGAACAATGTGCCGCGCAATGCGCCATCGTGCAGGGCGACGCGCTCAACGCCTTCTGCGATCGGTCTCTGTTCCAGGTGCGCTGCGGCCAGTTGTGTACTTCCACGCATTAATCGGAATTCGATCGCCTGAGCGCCGAAATTGCGCGGCGGTAAATACCGCTCGGCCTTCTTTGAAGCCGGCATCATCGACCAGATTAGGCCCATTGCCGATACTTCCTTGTACGAACCTCCGGTGGGCGATTGTTTGGACGTGTCGATGGTTCCCAGGGCGTCGGCGGCAAAATCGGCCTGCGCTGCCCAGCGCATATCGGCGCCGTCGATCAGCTCGGCATGAATCGCTAGACGCTCGTTGGGTTGGCAACCAGTCGCTCGGATGGCGGCCGATTCATCCAGCATGACCCGGTTCGGCGTCACTTCAATCGTCTGCGAGCGGAGAGGGAGATAGGCAAAGAATGCAACAGTGATCGCGATCCGCATCCCTACCGATCGATCGACAAAGCCAGCGCATTCGCCGCCCAGCCAGTAGCCATCGTCGAAATCCACTGATCTTGTCCGTACGGAAAGCCGCTCTCAAAATATTGCTGGAATTTCGTAGCGCGCGTGGCTACGTGCCAAGAGCCATCGGCGTTTTGCGTGCCGAGCAGAAACTTTACGCCCTTCGGATCGGGCCGCATCACACCCGCTTCGTTAAGCGCCCACAACGTCATCCCCGTGGCATACGCATCGCTCGGAAAACCTTGACGTTGCGCCCAACCGCCGTCGGAGCGCTGCAGCGCCAGGATCGGCTCGGCTAACTTGCGAAGCTCCGCGGCACTCGCGCCCGCCGCGGCGACTCCCACCAGCCGCATGTCCATATCTTCCAGAATCACAGGTTGCGCATGCAGCAGCCACTGCTTGCCGCGTGCGATGCGCTCCTTCATTTCGCTCTGGCGTCCGGGAGTGCCGTACGTCCTCAGTGCCCGCATAGCCATCGCGGTGCGCGAAAAATCGCTGTCCTGTAGCGGGGAGCGCGAATATCCTGGTAGGTGCCATCCGCCGTCGCCGCCCTGGGACGCCGCCAGGTTCGCCGCCAGAAGATCCGTCGTGTGATTGGCCGGATAACCCGCGCGCACCAGCGCTTCAACAGCGTACAAATTGTTGTCCGCACCGCCCAGCGCGGCAGCTCCTTCGAGCTGCACCGGATTCATCGTCAACATGGTTTGCCATTGGCGATCGTGCGACGCTTTCTCATCCACCGGAATGCCCTTCGCGCGCGCTGCCGCCGCTGCAAATTCGGCCGGAGGCTGCTCATGGCACGCGAAACATCCGCTCTTGTGAAAAAACTGATCGCTCGTGCGCTCCAGCAATTGCATGCTGCGAGTGATGGCCGCGCGAGTGTCCGCCGGCTGGTCCGATAACCGCGCCGGCTTGGCAAGATCCCGCGGGCTCCCTCCCAAAGCGCGAATCACTTCCGAGTCCCCGAATTTGTTCGCCCAATCCAAGGCTGTTTCTCCCTCGTGATTGGTCGGACGAAGATCGGCTCCGTGAGCCATCAACAGGTTCACGATCCGCGGGTCGTATCGATCCGTCCCGGCCGCCAGCATCAACGCCGTGAAGCCGCGGTAATCCTGCGCATCGATGCGCGCGCCGGCATCCAGCAGTGTCTTCACCGCTTCGGGCGGACCGAATGCGGAGGCCATCAACAGAGGAGTCCAGCCGCCAAATTCAACGGTGCCGGTTTGAATCTTCGGCAGGCCTTCCGTCTTCGACACCGCGTTCACCTTCGCGCCTTTGGCAAGCAGCAGCTTCGTTGCCTCCACATTCCGATTCCCTGCGGCGTTCATCAGCGGCGTCAATCCGATAAACGTGTCGGGCGTGTCCATGTCGGCGCCGGCTTCGAGCAGTAGCCGGACGGTCGCGGTATCGTTTCCAAACGTCGCGCCGTTCAACGGAGTGACATGCCGCTTATCCATCACGTCAACTTTCGCGCCTTTGGCCAGCAGCAGCCGCACCACCTCGGCGGATGGGTTCGTGAAGGCCGCGATGATGAGCGCGGTCCGTCCGGTCCTCGCCGTGGTGTTCACTTCCGCGCCATGATCCAACAGCAGGCGAACCTTGGCGGCGTCTGAAACCGACCACATCAAAGCCGTGGAGCCGAACCCATTCTGCGCGTTGACATCCGCTCCGTGATCCAGCAGCAACCGCATCGCTTCCAGAGACCCGATCTCCGCGGCGTACATCAGCGGAGTGATGTCGTGATCGTCGGCGACGTTGGCGTTTGCCTTCTCGTCAAGCAGTGCCTTCAGTTGGTTCAGGTTGTTGTCGCGGATCGCGGAATAGAATTTCTCCACGCTGCTTTCTGGGCTCTGGGCGAGGGCCGCCACCGCAATCATCGCGAGTACGCACGCTTTGCGCATGCCGGGATTATATCCAATTCGTCAAGTGCTCAGGCGACCGGAAGCGCGCCGTTCCGCTGCGGCGGCTTGTCAGCCAATGTCAAGGCGTGAACGTGTCGGATACAGCGTCATATTTGAATGCGCCGTAGCCCCATCCCTGGGTGTCCGCGAATCGCTTGCTGTCCTTTTCGATGAACTCAACCTCAGTCAGGGGGCCCGGTGTCCGGCGTGGCCGCGGAAAAAGGGGCGTCGAGAATCTTTCGCGGTTGCCATTCGATCTTCGCGATCTTGGAGCCATCAGGAAAAGCCTTGCTATTGGCCGGAGCGCCAGCCCTGTAGGCCTTTATATGTCCTGGGCAGCCATGGCCAGTGCCACTGTAGCGGAGAGAAACACGCCACCCAACACCACAGATGTGGTAGCCGACGGGACATACGAGCCTCTACTTCTTCACTTCGTCGTCGGTGTTGGCCTCCATATGCATGTCCATTCCGGCCCACACGTCGCCAGGGGACTTTGCATTGGGATAGACGTGAGTCATCCATCCGAAGACCACTGGAATCCAAAGCCCCTGCGCTTCTTTGCATGCCTCTTCGGTATGGATGGCCATCTCTGCGAGCGGCGAGCTTCGCGGACCGCCGCAGAAATCCACATGGCGATGCCAGGTTGCGATGCTGAGCGGCGCTACGGCGTTCAGTTGCTCCGGCGTCGAATCCTGCGGCGCAGTGTACATGACGCCCACCGCCTGCATGCCCTGCGGCGTGCGCTTGTACAGAATCGATCCCGGCCGATCGTAGTCCGCGTGCCGTTGCTCCAGCCGGGCGAAGCGATAGTTCGTGTAGTGGACCTCTTCGCCCATCTTTCCGGTGGGATGAAACGGCTTGTAGCCGTCGCGAAGCGCGGTCTTCACATCGGAGTAATGCGCAATCACGCCGCGAGCGGAAGCCACGATCCGCTGGGCGCGCTCCTGATCCCCCGTCTGCGCCTTGCCCCGGAGCGACATTTGCATATGACTGCCCATCTTCATGGAGGGCACCGGCGTGTCGTCGGTTTTACCGCCGTAGTACTGAAGCAGCCGCTCCCACATCGGAAAGCGCTGCGCCATTACCGCGGTAAGAGAACAAAGCAGAATGACTAGGAGAATCCACCTAGGATTTTTCATCACGGAACCTCCGGCTTATGCAGGGATGATCGTCATTTTCAACGAATCTCTACAGAAAGGAACGAATTCCCGCCCAAACTTGTTCCGTGCTGTCCGAACGCGCCAGTCGCGTCCTCGAGATAGCGCGCCCTGAGGGAGCATCTGCCAATCAGCCACCGACTCCTGCGATAACAAGAAGGACCGGACTCATCTCGGGAAACAGTAGCGGCGATCGGTTCGATGTTGTGGCCGCGGCGTGTGATACAGGTGCTCTACAACGGCACAAAACCCAGCTGGTTCCGCCATTCCTCCGCATCCGACGCAGCCCAAATGATCAACAGGTCCTCGATTGCGGCGCCCACGTCGAGATCCTGCGAAACGATAATGACGCCGGGACCGGAAGGTCTTTCCACAAAGCGCACCAAATGACCCGGCATGGTCTTTCGATCGTGCGAGATTAGGATTCGTCCCGACTCAGCGGCCAGGAGCAAGACCACGGCGTCTGTGGCGCCTATGACGCCGCCGTCGCGCGCATCGCGAAAGTCAATTGCGGTTCTCTGCGGCGAAGGCCAAGGATAATTCGTGATTGAAGTCTGCGTCCGCCTGAAATCGGGGCGTCATGCACCCGAGCGATTAGCGCTCTGGCGGGCATCGGTGAGGCGCGCGTACAGCCCCGGATTATTTTGCCGGGCTTGCTGGCGGAGCCGTTCGAAATCCTCCGCGCCTTGCCGGAGATACTGATCGATCTCATCGCGATTCGCGAGATAAAACGCCAATGACCCCAGGATCTGTTCCAGTGTGAGGGCGGGGAAGGATTCGGCAATCCCTTCCGGCGACTCGCCCCTCAGAAACGCGAGCACGACGGAGTCCAGGGACACGCGGGTTCCGACGACAAAGTAGGCTCCGGAACGTTCTTCGATGTAGTCCTTTGCCATGCGCGAAACTCCTTTTCAATTATAGAAGCTTTGCATGCTCGATACTAAGAGTATGGTCAAGTCGGTCGAAGGAATCTATCGCAACGGGAGGGTCGAACTCATCGAGCCACTGGCCGAGGCCGAGGGCTCGCGCGTTATCGTGACGTTTGTCCATCCTGGCGGGCCGGTCGATCTTCGCGAACGAGGGATCGATGAATCCCAAGCCGACGATCTGCGCCACCGGTTGGCTTCGTCTATCGAGGATTGGGATCGTCCCGAAATGAGCGCCTACGATGAATCACCCTTGCCAAGGGCGGACGGGTAGTGGCGCAAAACTACTACCCTTTCGCGAACGACTGACGGCACCGCAAGCGCCGTCGAAATGGCGAGGCCAACGGTGTTGCCGAATTGAGCTTCGATTCTTGATCCCCAGTCACCAGCCACCAACAACCGCTTCGTTTGGAGTGCCCACCGCCCCTCTAATCCTCTTGACATCGCATTCTAAAATAGAGGCGCATGAATAGCGACTCCGCCTGGAATGTTGGCTTCGTTTTTTCAAATTTTGAAAATGCCACTCTCGCGCACAAAACTATGCGTGATGCGCCACCTCCTCCAGAAAAGTTCTCGCCCCGCCGCAACCAGCCACCAACAACCAGCTACCAGCAACCTCCCCGTTTGACACCCCCTCCCCCCATCCGCTAATCTGAATTGACCACTGGTCTCGTTAGAGCAGGTCTGTCTTTATGAAAACTCACATTCCGTCCCCGGGGGAAATCGTGCGCCAATGGCACGTTGTCGATGCCGCCGATCAAGTGCTCGGCCGGGTTGCCAGCTCCGCGGCCATGATCCTGATGGGCAAGCATAAGCCCACCTATACTACCTTCCTCGACACGGGCGATCACGTCATCGTGATCAACGCGGCCAAAATCAAGCTGACCGGCCGCAAGGAAGAGCAGAAACTGTATCGCCGCCACTCGGGATATCCGGGCGGCCTCACCGAAGTCGGCGCCGTGCAAATGCGCGCCACTCGCCCCCAGAAAATGATCGAGCACGCAATCGCGGGAATGCTCCCGAAGACCAAGCTCGGAAAGCAAATGTACCGCAAGTTGAAGGTTTATGCCGGGGACAAGCATCCCCACCAGGCGCAACAGCCGGTGGCGCTCGCCAAGTTGTAATGTTCAGAATGTCTCGCCCACAGCCCTCAGCTTCCAACCCAGCAGCATCCAGCAAGAAAGGTATCTGAGTGGCAGCATTAATACAGCATCTAGGAACAGGCCGCCGCAAGACCGCGGTCGCTCGCATCTTTTTGCGATCGGGTAAGGGCCAGATAACGGTCAACGGCCGGTCCTTCGAAAGCTATTTCGTGAATGACTCGGCGCGTGCTTTGGTACGCCAGCCTCTGCTGGCCGCCGAGGTGGCCGACAAGTTCGACATCATTATTTTGGCGGATGGCGGTGGCCCCAACGGTCAGGCCGGCGCGGCGCGGTTGGGCATCGCCCGCGCATTGCTCGAATTCAATGCCGAGCTTCGTCCGAAGTTGAAGCAGCTCGGGCTGCTCAGCCGCGACCCGCGCTCTCGCGAGCGTAAGAAGTACGGTCAAAAGGGCGCGCGCAAGCGGTTCCAGTTCTCGAAGCGTTAAGCGCTAACCGCGCGGCGGCGCAAGAGCACCACGTTCGATTTTCGAAGGCGCACACAAATTCCGCTTTGGGCCGTGTGCGCCGATCGCGATCGGGCGAAACTAGTAACCCAGGAACAAAGGAGGCATTTTTTGCCATCAATCTCAATGAAGGAATTGCTCGAAGCAGGCGTTCACTTCGGGCACCAGACCAAGCGCTGGAATCCAAAGATGAAGGAATACATCTTTGGCGAACGTAACGGCATCTACATTATCGATCTCCAAAAGACCCTGAAGCTGTTCAAGGACGCCATGCGCTATGTGGCTGAAGCCGCCGCGCAAGGCAAAACCGTGCTCTTTGTCGGCACGAAACGCCAGGCGCAGGAAGCCATCGCTGAAGAGGCCACGCGCTGTAGCCAGTATTATGTGAACCAACGTTGGCTGGGCGGCCTGCTCACCAACATGCTCACCGTGCAAAAGTCCATTAAGCGGCTCAAGGAGCTGGATGTGATGGCAGCCGAGGGCGCAGGCTACGAAGGCCGCGTCAAAAAGGAAGCCAGCAGGCTCGAGCGCGAGCGCAAACACCTGCAGCAAAATCTGGCCGGTATCAAGGATATGCAGGGCCTGCCCGACGTGCTGTTCGTCGTGGATTCCAACAAAGAAGCCATCGCGGTGAAGGAAGCCCGGAGGCTGGGGATTCCCGTGGTCGCGGTGGTCGATACCAATTGCGATCCGGACGAAGTGGATCACGTGATCCCCGGCAATGACGACGCGCTACGTGCCATCCGTTTATTCACCACCAAGGTCGCCGACGCGGTGATCGAGGGCCGGGCACTGGCCACCGAGCAGGATTTCGCGGCCGAGAAGATCGTCACCGACGAAACTCCCACCGAGGAGATTCTCGAGTACACGCAGTTCGATCCGCAGCAGCTCGACCAGCTTATGTCGGAAGGGCTATCCGACGAGGATCTGCCGTCCATGTCCCTGCCTCGCAAGGGTCCGGGAACGGAAGCCGGCGAAGAAGTCGGCACCAGCTCGCACACGGTAGAATAGACAGCGGCGATACCGCCCGCTTCGGCAGAAGTACAAATACAAGTGTGAAATGAAATGAATGAAACCATGGAAATCAGCGCGAAACTAGTCAAGGAGCTCCGCGACCGCACCGGCGCGGGCATGATGGAGTGCAAGAAAGCCCTCACCGAAGCCAAGGGCAATCTCCCGGAAGCCGAAATCATTCTGCGCAAAGCCGGTATCACCAAGGCTGGAACCAAGGCCACGCGTACCACGCGGCAGGGCATCATCGGCAGCTACATTCATCCCGGTTCGCAGTTGGGCGTGCTGGTGGAGGTGAACTGCGAGTCCGATTTCGTGGCGCGCACCGACGATTTCCAGCAACTGGTGAAGGATCTCGCGATGCAGGTGGCGGCCGCCGATCCGCAATTCATTCGCAAGGAAGACGTGACGCAAGACGTGCTCGACAAGGAGCGCGAGATCCAGCGCGCCCGCGCGTTGCAAGAAGGCAAGCCCGAAAAGATGGTGGACAAGATCGCCGAGGGGCGCATGGCCAAGTTCTACGAAGAAATCTGCCTTTACGAGCAGCCCTTTATTCGCGACAACGCCACCACCATCGGCGACCTCATCAAGGCTGCTATCGCCAAGTTAGGCGAGAACATTTCGGTTTCGCGCTTCGTCCGTTTCAAAGTGGGAGAAGCGGCGCTCATCGAAGAAACAGCGGAGCAAACCCCGCCGGCCGCTTAACCACGGGCAGCGCGCGCCATGCCAAAATACCAGCGCATCGTCCTCAAGCTCAGCGGTGAGGTTATGGCCGGCGGAAGCTCGTTCGGCATCGATCCCGAACGCGTGAAGAGCCTGGCGGAAGAGATCGCCGAAGTGGCGCGTACCGGCGTGCAGATCGGGCTGGTAGTGGGCGGCGGCAATTTCTTTCGCGGCGTCGCGGCGGCGGCCATGAAAATGGATCGCGTGGCAGCCGACCACATGGGTATGCTGGCCACGGTGATCAACGCCCTGGCCTTACAGGACGCGCTGGAAAAGACCGGCGTTCCTACGCGCGTGATGACGGCCATCCAGATCCATCAGGTGGCCGAGCCGTACATCCGCCGCCGTGCCATTCGCCATCTGGACAAAGGCCGCATCGTGATTTTCGCGGCCGGAACC